>JAUXUW010000249.1 GCA_030684635.1 Dehalococcoidia bacterium | reverse complement strand
GCCGGTCGCGCTGACCGTCACGGCGATCCTGGTCGTGAACAACGTGCGCGACCTGGACACGGACCGCACGGCCGGGAAGTACACGCTGGCGGTGTACCTCGGGCGGCGGATGGCGCGGACGGAGTTCGTGCTGGTGGTGATCGGCGCGTATGTCGCGGCGGCGTCGCTGTGGCTCATCGGTGGCTTCGCGCCGTGGGTGCTGCTCTCCTGGCTCTCCTTCCCGGCGGCGGTCGTGCCGCTGATGGCGGTGCTGGCGCACACGGACGGACCCACGTTGAACCGCGCGCTCCGCTCCACGGCGCGCCTCCACCTCCTCTTCGGGGTGCTCCTGGCCATCGGCCTGGCGCTCTAGGCCTCCCCTCGTGTCCTCCGGCGCCGCTGTCCGCCTCCGCTGGCGGCCCTTCCGCCTCCCGATGCGATCGCGCTTCGAGGCGGCGCACGGCGTCATGGCCGACCGCGAGGGGGTGCTCATCGAACTGACCGATGCGGCCGGCCGCGTCGGCGTGGGCGAGGCGTCGCCGATCCCGTCGTTCGGCATGGGCACCGTTGCGGACGTGCTCGCGCTCCTCGAACGGTACGGTGCGGCACTGCTCGAACCGGGGCTCTCCGGCGACGCGCTGCCCGAGGCCGGAGCGGGCGTCTCCTCACTCCGCTGCGCGCTGGACGTCGCGATGCTCGACCTGCGCGGCCGCGCCGAGGGCCGGCCCGTCGCCGCCCTGCTCGCGGAGGCGGCCCCGGCACCATGGGTGATGGCGAACGCCGTCATCGGCGGCGGGCGGCCGGCGGAGGTCGCGCAGTACGGCGTGGAGGCGCACGCCGCCGGCTACGGCGTCCTGAAACTGAAGGTTGGGGTGGGGACGGTGGCGGAGGACATCCGCCGCGTCGCCGCGCTGCGCGATGCCTGCCCGGAGGCGGTCATCCGCCTCGACGCGAATGGCGCCTGGGACGAGGCGACCGCGCTCGAGGCGGTGGCGGGGTTCGCGCCGTTCGGTATCGAACTGCTGGAGCAGCCGGTGCCCGCCGCGCAGGTGGAGGCGCTGGATCGCATCCATGCGCGGGCACCGTTCACGATCGCGGCGGATGAGGCGGTCGGTGACCGCGCGCTGCTCGACCGGGTGCTGGAGACGCGCGCCGCCGGCCTCGTGGTGCTGAAGCCGATGCTGCTGGGTGGGCTGACTGAGGCGCGCGCGATCGCCGTCCGCGCTGCTGCCTGCGGGATGAGCGCGCTCGCGACCACCACCTTCGACTCCTCGATCGGGACGGCCGCGGCGCTGCACCTCGCGGCCTCGCTACCGCCGGGTCCGGCGCATGGCCTCAGCACCGGCGAGCACCTGGCCGCCGATGTCGTCGCTCACACGCTCGTCCCGGAGCGCGGACGGCTGGGGCTGCCCCCCGGCCCCGGGCTCGGCGTCGAGATCGATGCGGCAGCGCTGGACGCGGTCGCGACGGCGGACTGGGCCGGGGTGGGGGGCGCATGACCACGGAGCCGCTCGGCGTCGACTTCCGCGACTGGGTGGCGTTCCGCGCCTCGACCCACGCCGCGCACCTTGCGATCGAGTGTGGCGACGAGCGCCTCACCTACACGGACCTCGATGTTCGCGTGGCGCGCACGGCGGGGGCGCTGCGCGTACTCGGGGTGGCCGAGGGAGAGCCGGTGGCGGTGCTTGCCGGGAACGGTGTGCCGATCGCGGTGCTCGCGCACGCGATCCCTCGGGCGGGCGCGCTGTTCATGCCCCTGAACGCGCGTCTCTCCACCGGCGAGATTGCCTACCAGCTCCGTGACGCGCGGGTGCGCTTCCTGGTCGCCGCGCCGGACTACCTGGACGCCGCGCGGGAAGCGGTGGCTGGGGTGCCCGGGGTGCAGGTACTAGACGCGCAGGACGCTCGCTGGGACGCGGGCGTGCCGCTCGCCGGCCTTGACGTGATCGAGGCGGACCGCGGGCACAGCGTCATCTACACCTCCGGCACCACGGGACGCCCGAAGGGGGCGGTGCTGACGCACGGCAACTTCAACTGGAGCGCGGTCGCCTCGGCGGCGAACCTCGGCGTGGAGCCGGACGACCGCTGGCTCGCCTGCATGCCGCTGTTCCACGTCGGCGGGCTGTCGATCCTCCTCCGCTCCGCGATCTACGGGACGACCGCCGTGATCCACGATCGTTTCGACGAGGCACGCGTGAACCACACGCTGCGGCACCAACGGATCACGCTGCTCTCCGTGGTCGCGACGATGCTCCAGCGCATGTACGCCCTGGACGACCTCCCGTACCCCTCGACGCTGCGCGCGGTGCTGCTCGGTGGCGGCCCGGCGCCGAAGCCGCTGCTGGAGGCGTCTCGCGCGCGCGGCGTCCCGGTGCTCCAGACGTACGGGCTGACGGAGACCGCCTCGCAGGTCGCGACGCTGTCCGAGGCGGACGCGCTGCGCAAACTCGGATCAGCCGGCCTGCCGCTGTCCAGCGCGACCGTGCGGATCGAGGTGGACGGGCGCACGGCGGAGCCAAACGAGATCGGCGAGATCGTGGTCGCCGGTCCCACCGTCTGCGCGGGTTACCTCCATCGTCCGGACGCGACGGCGGCGGCGATCCGCGACGGCTGGCTGCACACCGGCGACCTGGGGTATGTGGACGGCGAGGGCTACCTGTATATCGCCGACCGCCGCGACGACCTGATCGTGAGCGGCGGCGAGAACGTCTACCCGGCCGAGGTGGAGTCCGCGCTCCTCGAGCATCCCGGCGTGGCTGAGTGCGCCGTGGTCGGGGTGCCGGACGAGCGGTGGGGGCATCGCGTGATCGCCGTTGTCGTGCCGTCCGAGGCGGGCACCACGGCCGAGGCGCTGACGGCGCACCTGCGCGACCGCCTGGCGGGCTACAAGGTGCCTCGTGCGTTCGAGTTCAGTGCGGAGCCGCTGCCGCGCACGGCGTCCGGGAAGGTCCAGCGCCACCTGGTGCGGGCCACGCTTGTCGAACGCGAGCGCCGCGCCTAGGCGGGCGGAGGGGTGCCGGTGCAGGCGCGCCACGCCTGCGCGAGCATCTTCCGGGCGAAGGCTGCCCCGGGGCAGTGGTTCCGCACCGCCCGATCCTCGAACGTGCCGTAGTAGCGGGTGAACAGGTCTCGGTCGTCCGCGAGGGCGGCCAGGCCCTCGCGGTAGGCCGCCACCTCACCGGACCGCGGGGTGTAGTCGTCCCGCACGGCCGGGCCGCTCCAGATCACCGCTTCGAGGATGGCGCGCACCGAGTCGATCCCCGTGCGGATCTCCGCGAGCCGGATGTCCGGGATGCCCAGGCGTTCCCCGGCCTCGCGGCAGGCCTCGTGCATGGCGGCGTGCCAGGCGTCCACACGGGGCGTGTCCGCCGGCAGCGCCGCGGCCATCCGCTCGTATTGCGCGACCACGGTCGCCTCATCGAAGAGTTCCGGGACGCGGTCGAGGAGGGCGAACAGGCGCTGGCTGAAGCCGGCCTCGAACTTGGAGACGAGCGCTTCGTCCTCCTCCAGGCGCACCAGGCGACGCCACTCCTGGACCCCCGCCTTCTCCTTCAGCCAGGTGCGCAGGCGCGCCTCGAAGGCCTCCTCCTCGGGGGCGCGCCCGGAGGGGCTCGTCGAGGGCTCAGGGGGGGTGTCGAGGGCGTCCGTCATGGCTGGAGTATCGCGCGCGTTGACGTGGGGCGCGCGCATGCAGAGAATCCGCCCGGCTACCCGACTGTCAGCAGCGGGGAAGGGACACACATGCCGCTCGACGATCAGCACACCTACCTCGACCTCCACGTCCACTCCACGGACGGCTCAGATGACGCCGGCGGGACGGTGGAGGGCTACCTGAAGTGGCTCACCGCGAAGCGGAAGCAGGGCTTCCGTATCGATGGCTTCGTCCTCACCGAGCACCGCAACTACGCCACCGACCGCGACTACTCCGACCTTGCCGCGCGTTACGACGCCGTCGTGTTGCGCGGCGTGGAGGTGGAGACGGACGTGGGGCACGTCCTGGTCTTCGGCGCGACGCCCGAGTTCTTCGCCCGCTTTGACGTGGGCGCGATCTCGCTCCCGTACCGGGAGGTGTTCCGTGCGGCGCGGGAGGTCGGCGGCATCGCCGTCGGCGCGCACGCCGGCCGGCCGCACATCGGCGTCGTCGACCATGTGGAGGCGCGCAACGTCAGCCTGGAGGACGTCCAGGTCATCGAGGGCCTGAACGGCGGCAGCAGCGACTTCGAGAACGCCCGCGGCCACGACCTGGCGCTCTCCGCGCATCTGCGCGAGATCGGTGCCTCCGACTCGCACTTCGTCACCGGCCTCGGGCGGTGCATGACGCGCTTCGAGGGCGCGGTGCGCTCGATCGACGACCTCGTGGCGCGGCTGCGCGACCCGCACGCGGTCTACACGCCGGTGCGGCTGGAGGAGACGGTGGAGGGCGCGCACATCGGTGAGCGGCCGACGGTCGCGCAGCTGGTGCCGTTCAGCAGCCGCCAGGGCGACCTGGGCGGCGATGCGATCGAGTTTGACCACACCGTCATCGGGCGGGAGGTGCACGCCGGCCGCGTCGAGATCACGCGCGAGGGCATCGCGGCGTACTGCGAGGCGCTGGAGGACACGAACCCGCTCTACACGGACGAGGTCGCAGCGGCGGCCGGCCCGTACAAGGGGCTGGTGGCGCCGCCGGGCATCCTCCAGACGGCGCGGATGTCTCCGCCGCCGGACCCCGGGATCAATTTCGGCACGTCGTTCATGGCCGGCTCGCGGCAGGAGTACTTCCTGCCGATCCGACCGGGCGACGCGATCGATGGCTACGCCTCCGTGAAGGAGGTCTACGAGAAGACCGGCCGCAGCGGCCGCATGATCTTCGTCGTACGCCGCACGAGGTACGTGAACCAGCACGGCGAGAACGTGGCGGCGCTTGAGACCTCGATGGTGCACCGGCAGACGCGCGCGGTGGAAGGGGACGCCTGATGACCACCGACTACCTGGCCTCGCAGCGGTACTTCGAGGATGTCGAGACCGGCGACGAGTTCGAGGTGCACCAGCACCCGACCACGGAGCATGTGCTCGAGTTCCTGAGCAGCACCACCAACGGCCGCAGTCCCACCGGCGATGGCCGCTTCTCCAGCGATGCCGACGCGCGCCGCATGGGCCTCGAACGGCCGATCGTGCCGGGCACCATGTCCACGGCGATGATCACGCGCATTGTCACGGACTGGATGGGGCCGCAGGGGCGCATCGTCTCGCTCGACATCTCGTTCCGGCGCCCGGTGCTGCACAACGACGAGTTGCGCTGCCTCGCGACGGTGATCGATGCCGGCGACGACGCGCTCGAGGCCGGGGGCCCGGCCGTCGTGAAGCTGGACGTGGTGCTGGAGAACGACCGCGGCGAGCGCCCGGTGCAGGGCACCGCGGAGGTGGAACTGCCGAGGCGCGCCGAGTAGTGACCGAGGCTCGCCGGCACCTGAGCGAGAGAGCGGGGCGGGCGTTGAGCCCGCCCCTTCGCTTACCCGAAGTCCTACTCGAAGTCGATGAGGTCGCTGGCGGGGCCGGGTGCGCCGTCCCGGCGGCGGCCGCCGAGCTTCGCCATCACCCGCTCCAGCACGTCGTACTCCTGCGCGCCGACCACGGCGTACTGGTCGTTGATGATGAACGTGGGGATCGCCGACACGCCGATGGCGTACGAGTGTTCGATCCCCTGGTCCACCTCTGCCCGGTAACGGCCCGTCGTGAGCGCATCGCGCAGGTCGGCGCCGTCCAGGCCCACGCCGGTCGCAAGTTCCACGAGCACGTCGATGTTCGAGAGATCGCGGTGTTCGGTGAAAAACGCGCGGTAGAGGGCGTAGTGGAACGCGGTGTCTTCGTCCGAGGACGGTGCGGTCTCACGCGACCAGTAGGCCGCCTCCAGCGCGAGGTGGGTGTTCGGGGTGAACGTGCGCCCGCGACGGAACTCAATGCCCAGGCGGTCGCCGCGCTCCTCCAGCGCCGACTTCGGGGTGTCGGCGGTGGTCTGGGGCGTGCGCGTGCGGCCCTCGGGCGGGATGGATGGGTCGAGGAAGAATGGCGCCCAGTCCAGGACGACATCCCATTCGCGCTGCAGCCGTTCGACCTCCACGAGGCCGACATAGCACCACGGTCAGATGAAGTCGGAGACGACCGTAATCCGGATGGGCTCGGTGGCGGGTGCGTTGGTCATAGTCGGCGGAGTATAGCGGCCCGCGCGCATCGGGCGAGCCGGTGGTTCACTACGCGGGAAGCCCGCTGCCAGCCCCGGAGCACACCATGAGCCAGAACCGCGCGACCCGTCATCTGCTGCCGCATGCCCACCTGGGCGCTACGTTCGGCACCGACCGCTTCGGTACGTTCGCGGAGCGGTTCGCACGCGGGTTCGGCGCGCCGCGGTTTCTCGTCGTCCAGACGCTGGCGGTGATCGGGTGGATCGCCTGGAACGCGGCGACGCACGACGCGTTCGACCCGTTCCCGTTCATCCTGCTGAACCTGGCGTTCTCTACCCAGGCCGCCTACGCGGCCCCGCTGATCCTGCTCGCGCAGACCCGGCAGGCGGAACGCGACCGTGCGTGGACGGACGCGGACGCGCATCACCGGGAGGAGCTCTCCGCGTCCACGCTCAAGTTGCTCGTGCAGAACACGTCGCTGACGCAGTCGGTGTCGGAGTTGCTGCAGCGGAACACCACGCTGACTGAGGAGTTGCGGTCGCTCTTGCGGCAGAACACGGTACTCACGCAGCAGGTCCACGACCTGTCGCGCCACATTGACGGCCTGACCGGGGAGATTCACGCCCGTATCGCGCCCTGACGGCGCGAGCGCGGGAGCGCTTACGGCTTGGGCTTGTTGACCATCTGGTTGGAGCGCTTCTGCGCCTCCTGACGGGCGAGCGCCTTCGAGTTCTGCTTCACTTTGCCGCCGCGGAAGAGCTTGGAAATCATGTCGAGCGGGTTCATCGTGCTCCCTTTCGGCGAGGGACGGAGCAGTCCTCGCACGGCACCACTTTACGCCGTCCCGTCACGCCCGATGGACACCCGGGCCGCCGGCGCTATAGCGAGTCGTAGACGGCCTTCGCCAGCCGCTGCCCGCGCGGGTCCATCGCACCGCTGACGCCGCCCGCGCTGCTCATCCGGTTCATCGCGTAGCCGAAGGCGACCCGGCTGGCCGGATCGGCGAAGCCCTGTGATCCGCCCGCGCCGCCGTGTCCGAAGGCCGTGGCCGGGCGCACGTCACCCAGCTCGGCAAACGGCAGCATGAACCCCAGCGTCCGGCGCGTCAGCCCCGCGATGACGAGGTCCTGCGAGGCGACCTGCAGCGCCGCCGCGCGCTCCACGTCCGCCGCGGACATCAGCCGCACGCCGTCCACCTCGCCACCGTTCGCGAGCGCGGTGTAGACGCGGGCGAGTGAGCGGGCGTTGCCGTGGCCGTTGATGCCTGGCATCTCCGCCTCACGCCATTCGGGGCTGTTCGGCGCGCCCGCGTAGGCCGGGCCGGCCAGGAGCATGGCGCGGGCACGAGGCGAGTCCGGCGCCGGTGGTGCGACGGGGGTGCCGCCGGCCGTCGGTGCCGGCGTCTCCTCGCGGTGGATCTCCGCGATGCGGTGGTGCTCGGACACGGGAAGGCCCACCCAGAAGTCCGCGCCGAGCGGGCCCGTGACCGCCTCGCGCAGGTAGGCGCCGAAGGAGGCCGCACCGGAGACGCGCCGCACCACCTCACCCACCAGCCAGCCGTAGGTGACGGCGTGGTAGCCGTTCGCGGTGCCGGGCTGCCACTGCGGATGGGTCGCCGCCAGCGCGGCGCAGATCGCGTCCCAGTCGCGGGAGATGCCGGGCGTCTTCTCCCCCTCGATGTCCACGAGGCCGGACTGGTGGCTCAGGATGTACTTCACGGGAAGGTCGGCCTTGCCGGCCTGCGCGAACTCTGGCCAGTACCGCGCCACGGGTGCCTCGAAGTCCAGGCGGCCCTGCCCGGCCAGGACGTGCGCGGTCGTGGCGGCGATCCCCTTGGTGGATGACCAGACGTTGACCAGCGTGTCGCGCTCCCAGGGCCGCGTGCGGGCCTGGTCTGCCCAGCCGCCCCACAGGTCCACCACCGTGCGGCCGGCCACCGTCACGCAGACGGAGGCACCGGTCTCCACGCCTGCCTCGAAGTTCGCGGCGAAGGCGTCCGCTACGGCCTGGAAGGCGGGGTCGACGCTGCCGCCGATCTCGATCGATGGTGCGGTCATGGTCATGCTCCTCTGCGCGGTCTGCGGGGACGTTCGATCGGGCCACCGCGGGCGGATTGTACGGGGGTCCGCTGCCCCCTGAGCGTGGGCGCGCCCCGTGTTATCGTCAGGAAGATGACGACGATTGAGCCCGCTCCACCACTGGTCAGTGATCCCGCCGAGGTCGCTTCGATTGCCGCCGAGATTGCTCGTGCTGGTTCGTTCTCCCTCGACCTCGAATTCATGACCGAGGGCCGCTATATCGCGGAGCTCTCGCTGGTGCAGGTTGGCTGGGGCGAGCCCGGCTCGCCGAGCGTCGCCGCGATCGACCCGCTGAAGGTGGACGCGCGGCCGGTCGTGGACCTGGTCGGCGACCCCGGGGTGATGACCGTGATCCACTCCGCTCAGGCGGACCTGGCGCTGATCGGCGCGGCGTTCCACGTCCGCGGCCGGAACGTCGTCGACACGCAGATCGGCGCCGCCTTCCTCGGTTTCGGTGACCAGATCGGCTACGGCGCGCTGATCGAGCGCACCGCGGGCATCCACCTGGACAAGGGCGCGCAGTTCACGGAGTGGTCGCGCCGCCCGCTCTCCGAGGAACAGATCCGCTACGCCCTGGACGATGTCCGCTACCTCCCGGAGGCGTGGGCGCAGATCCGCGCTGACCTGGAGTCGCGTGGTCGCCTCGAATGGGTGATGGAGGAGTGCGACCGGCTGGCGGAGACATGGGCCGAGCGCATCCCGCCGGAGGAGATGTACCGACGCATCCGTGGCTGGAACGCGCTGCGGCCGAAGAGCCAGGGCGCGCTCCGGGCGCTGGCCGCGTGGCGCGAAGAGGAGTCCCTGCGCGCGAACCGCCCGCCCTCCTGGCTGGTGAACGACCGCACGCTGCTGGAGATCGCCCGCCGCCCCCCGAACACGCTGGACGAACTCCGCGCCGTCCGCGGGCTGGGGGAGGGCACGGCCGTCCGCTACGGGCAGGCGATGATCGAGGCGGCACGCCGCGGTGCAGACGAGCCGCCGCCGGGCGAAGCCCCGCCGCCACGGCTGCCGAACCTGGGCCAGTCCTGGCCGGCGATCCTCAGCGGCATCGTGCAGGCGCGCTGCCGCGAGGCGGCGATCGCCTCGCGGTTCGTCGCCACCCGGCGTGAGATCGACGACGTGATCGCGTGGTGGCTCGTGGGCGACCGCTCGGCGGAGCCTGACCTGGCACTGCTCCGCGGCTGGCGGCGCGAGATGGTCGGTGCGGACATCCTCGAATGGCTCAGGGGCGAGACGGCCGTCGTGGTCGACCCGGACACCGAGGCGGGGCTCTCGATCCGCCGGTAGACCGGGCCATCTGCCGTCCTGTGCGACATTGGCCCGCGCCGACGACGTGCGGTGGCGTTAGACTCCATCGATGGCAGCCGAATCTGGCCTCACGAATCCCTTCGCCCGACAGTTCCCGGCGCTCGCCTCGCGCGATTACACGCTGCTGTTCATCAACTCGGTCTTCGCCGCGGGCGCGAACTGGGCGCTGCTGCTGGCGCGCGGCTGGCTGGTCTTCGACATCACCGGGTCGTCCGCGGCGGTCGGCCTGGTGACTTTCGCGGGCATGGCCCCGTTCATTTTCGCCTCGCCGCTCGCGGGGGCGCTTGCGGACCGCATGGATCGCCGCCTGCTTTCGATCTGGGCGGCGTACATCAGCCTGTTCGGCACGTTCGGCCTGGCGATCGTCACGATCGCCGGGGTCGTCGAGGTGTGGCAGGTGGTCGGGTTCTCACTCCTGGGTGGGATCTCGCGCGCTGTGCAGCAGCCCGCCGCGAACTCGATGACGCCCAGCCTGGTCCCGCCGGAGCACCTGCTGAACGCGATCGCGCTGCAGAGCATCTCCGTCCACGGCACGAGGATCGCGGGCCCCCTGCTGGGCGGCGTCATCCTCGCCTCCCTCGGGCCGGGCCCGGTGTTCCTGCTTTCCGCCGGCCTCATGGTGGCCGGGACGGCCGCGCTCTGGCTCATCAGTTTCCGGCCCGAGGTCCGGGACGCCTCCCGCAGCCTGACCAGCGGCATCTTCAGCGACATCGCGGAGGGCATGGAGTACGTCGGTCGCGATCCGCGGCTGGCGCTGGTGATCACGCTGGTCGTGCTGCACTGCGCGCTCACCATGGCGTTCGACTCGATGATGCCCGGCCTCTCGGCGGACGTTGGCGGTGGGGCGCGGACCTACAGCGCGATCCTCATGGGCCTCGGCGCGGGTGCGGTCGCCGGGACGGTGATGGTGTCGAGGATCTCGACGGACGCGGCGCAGGGGCGAGCGATGCTCGTGACCGGTGCCGGCTCCGGGCTGGCGATGGTGGTGATGGGGTTCGGCACCACGCCGATGGCGGTCGTCGCCGGCGCGGCGCTGGCCGGCGGCACGCAGGCCTCCTACATGGCGCTCTCACAGGCGTTCGTGCAGCAGGTCACGCCGGACCGTCTGCGCGGCCGGGTGATCGCGACGTTCATCATGCTGGCCGCCGGGCACATGGCGTTCGTGAACCTGGGCTTCGGGGCGTGGGCGGACTTCATCGGCATCCGCGTCCTGCTGGTCGTGCCCGGCCTGATCTGGACGGCGATCTTCGGCCTGGCCATCCTGGGCCTGCCGGACCTACGCCTGCTGCTGCGGACGGGCCGCTTCCGCGAGCGCCGGATCGCGTTCGCGGGCCTCGAGGCGGGCGGCGGCGACTAGTCCAGTTCGCGCAGCTCGCGCTGCGTGACGAACGCCCACACCGCGTACACGCCGAACACCACCCCCGCCAGGATCAGCGCGCCGTCCGCGCCGATGACCT
This sequence comes from Dehalococcoidia bacterium, assembly GCA_030684635.1. GTDB lineage: Bacteria > Chloroflexota > Dehalococcoidia > UBA2979 > UBA2979 > W-Chloroflexi-9. Next base: position 7,248 of record JAUXUW010000249.1, on the reverse strand, counting down.
CGGCGGTGACGCCGGAGAGCAGCGACCCGAGGGGGATGAGGCCGGCGATCGAGAGCATGTAGATGCTCATCACGCGGCCCATCATCTCGTTCGGGGTGTTCATCTGGATGAGCGCCTGGTTCATGTTGATGTGCACGCCGCCGTTGAGGCCCCACACGAAGAGGGCGAGGGCGGTGAGCGGATACCAGCCGGACGCGCCCATCACCACCATCGCCGGGCCCGCGACCAGCAGGTTGAGCAGGAACCAGTAGCCCTTCCGCCCCAGGCCGTGCCGTGTCGCCAGGAACGTCGACATGAGCAGCATGCCGATCGAGGTGAACCCGAGCAGCAGTGAGTTCAGCCCCGCGCCGACCTCCAGCCGCGTCCGCGCGATCTCCGGCACCAGCACGAAGATCGGGCCGAGCTGGAACAGGCCGGTCATGATCGAGGAAACGACGAGCGCCCTCAGCGCCGGGCGGCTGAAGACGAAGCGCGCGCCCTCGCGCGCGGCGTCCCGCATCCGCGGGCGCACGGCGGGTGGGGCGGATCGTGCGGGCAGGCGCACGCCGAGCAGGCAGACGAAGGCGACGAGGTAGAGCGCGGATTGCACGGCGAACGCGCCGCCGAAGTCGAGTGTGGCGATCGTCACGCCTCCCGCGACTGCGCCTACGAACTGGGCGAGGTTCTGGCCCATGGTGCGCAGGACGATGCCGCTGACGAGCCGGTCGGGCGGGACGATCATCTGCACGATCGCGGTGAGGGGCGGCTGCACGCTGGCCGTGACGAACCCGATCGCGAGCGCCGCCACGAGGGCCACGGGGGCGTTGATGAGCCCGGTCAGCGTGAGCGCCGCGACGATGGCCATCATCGCCGCGCCGGCCAGGCAGGACGACATCACCATGCGGCGACGGTCCAGGCGGTCCGCCCACACGCCGGCGGGCACGGTGATGAAGAACGCGGGGATGCCCAGCGCGAAGCCCACGAGGCCGCCGAGACCCGCGCGGTCCGTCAGTTCCAGCACGAACAGCACGAAGGCGAACCGCTGGGCGCCGAAGACCAGGAAGTAGAAGAAGTTCGCAAGCCAGTACGAGCGGTAGACCGGCTCGCGCAGCAATACCAGCACGCCGGTGGGGCGTCCCGTGTGGTCGGTGGGGCGTGAAGCCGTGGCCATCCCGCCCGCTTTCCACCCTGACGTTGGCGTCAGGGAGACTTGTCGCTGCACCGATACTACCTCCCAGGGGCGGCCCTCGGGCCGTGGAGGGGACACGGTTATGGGCCGACACGATGCGCCGGGGCACGGCGTCGTCGACTGGAAGGCCGCGCACCGCGAGGCGCTCGCGGTCCTGCAGTCGTACCTCCGCATCGATACCTCCAACCCGCCCGGGCAGGAGGCGCCTGCCGCGCGTTACCTCGGCGCGTTGCTGGAGGCCGAGGGGATCGAGACGCGCTACTTCGAGACGGCCCCGGGACGGGAGATCGTCTACGCGCGCATCCCCGGCGACGGGTCGAAGGGCGCCTTCATGCTGGCGAACCACACGGATGTGGTGCCGGTGGAGGCCGCCTACTGGACGGTGCCTGCATTCGATGGGCAGGAGGTCGGTGGCCGGATCTACGGGCGCGGCGCTGTGGATATGAAGGGCGTCGCGGTCATGCAACTCATGGCCGTGCTGCTTGCCCGTCGCCTCGGCCTGCCGTTGAAGCGCGACCTGGTCTTCTGCGCCGTCCCGGACGAAGAGGCGCTTGGTCGGTACGGCATGGGATGGCTCTGCGAGCACCACCCGGAACTTCTGGACGAAGTTGAGTTCGAGATGAACGAGGGTGGCTCGGGGACCAGTGAGTTCCAGGGCACCGACCGCCCGGTGTTCTTCGTGGCCACCAGCGAGAAGCAGGTGTGCTGGCTCCGCCTGACCGCCGTGGGGGTGCCGGGGCACGGCAGCATCCCGCACCCGCTCGAACATAACTCTGCGGTACGCCTCGCAAGGGCGGTCCAGCGGCTGGCGGAGTGGGAGCGCCCCGTCACCTTCACCCCCGCCACGGAGGCGTGGGTGGACCACCTGGCGCAGGTTGGCCTCATGCCGGCGCGTGCGCACCGCGCGGAGATCGAGGCGATGATCGCGGAGTCTGCGCCGCTGCGCGCGATGTTCTCGAACACGCTCAACGTCACGATGCTGGCCAGCGGCATCAAGGCGAACGTGATCCCGGCGGAGAGCACGGCGGTGGTGGACTGCCGCCTGCTGCCAGGGCAATCGCGCGAGGGCTGGCGCCAGCAGGTGATCGCACGCCTGGACGACCCGACCGTGCAGGTGTCCTTCCACGAGCAGATCGACGAGGTGGACCCGGTCTCTGCGCCGTGGGACACGGAGTTGTACCGGGTGATCGAGGCAGTGGTGACCGAGACCGTGGAGGGGGCGGTGGTCGCGCCCTCGATGACCATCGGCGGCACGGACAATCGTTTCCTGCGTGCGCGCGGGATCCCCGCGTACGGGTTCGCGCCGTGCATCCTGAGCCTGGAGGAGCGCTCCGGGTTCCACGGGAACGATGAGTTCCTGACTGTGGAGAACCTGAACATGGGCTGCGAACTGACCTTCGAGATCGTCCGCCGGCTCTGCCTCTGACCGCCTAGCGGCGCCGAGCCGGGTCCAGGGTGCGCATGAGCGCCGTCAGTAACTCCAGCGAGGGCACCGGGACGCCCAGCGAGCGGGCGCGGCGCAGCGGCTCGCCGAAGATCGCCTCCACCTCCAGCGGCTGCCCGTCCACGAAATCGATCATCGTGCTCGGGCGGTAGACCGCCATCGCGTCGGTCGTCGCCATCATCTGCTCGACGATGTCGACGGGCAGCCGGATCGGCGCGTGATGGGCCTCCAGGTCGGCGTTCCCGGCGGCGACCACCTCGCGCATCGAGCGCTCCGCGGCGGCGCGCAGGTCGGGGTCGTGCATGATGACGTCGGTCGTGACGCCGCCGGCGGTGACGGCCAGACCGTTGAACGGGATGTTCCAGCACAGCTTCCGCCACCGCGCCTCCAGCAGGGTGGGGGCAGGCGACACCGTCACTTTCGAGCCACCCCACAGCGCGCAGGCGGGCGCGACCTCGCCCGGGTCGTCGTCGAGGTGGCCGATCGCCAGCGCGCCGTAGTCGATGTGGTGGATGACGCCCGGCTCGCCACGGTTGATGCAGGTGAACGCGAGCCCGCCGAAGATGCGCGCGCGCCCGAACCAGCCCGCCATCTGCTCCTCGATGCCGAGGCCGTTCATCAGCGCCAGCACGCGCGTCTCCGGGCCCAGGCACGGCGCGATGAGGTCACGCGCCGCCTCGATCGCCGTCGCCTTCAGCGCGCAGATCACCCAGTCGACCGGGCCGATCTCCGCGCTGTTGCGGTGGATGTGGGGCGCATCCAGCCGGAAGTCGCCGTCCTTCGACCGCACGTCCAGGCCGTGCGCGGCGACCGCGTCGTAGTCGCGGCGGAGCAGGAAGTGGACCTCGTGCCCGGCCTGCGCGAGGCGTGCGCCGTAGTAGGCACCCACGGCGCCGGCGCCGATGACCGCGACGCGGCTCATGCGCCCTCCGGCCGCACGCGCACCACAACCTTGCCGGTGGAACGGCGGTCGCGCAGCGTTCGCATCGCCTCGGTCGCCTCGTCGAAGGGATGGACGGCGGAGACGTGGGGGCGGAGGCGGCCCTCGGCCGCCCACGCGAGCAACTCCACGAGCGCGGCCTGCACGGCGTCCGGGCGATGCTTCCGCACCTGGCCCAGGCTGAAACCGAGCGCGGAGGCGTCCTTCACCAGCAGGTGGTTCGCCGGGATCTGCGGCACGGTGCCGCTTGCGAAGCCGATCACCAGGATGCGTCCGCCGGGGCGGATGCAGCGGAGCGAGGCGGAGAACAGGTCGCCACCCACCGGGTCGTAGACGACGTCCGCCCCGCCGGTCAGTTCCAGCACGCGCTCGCGCACGTCGTCGCCGGAGTTCACCAGGTGGTCCGCGCCGTGATCCCGCGCGACCGCCAGTTTCTCGTCCGACGAGGCAGTCGCGATCACCGTTGCGCCGATCGCCTTGCCGACCTCGACCGCGGTCAGACCGACGCCGCCGGACGCGCCGTGCACCAGCAGCACTTCGCCCGCCTCAAGGCGGGCGCGATGGCGGAGCGCCAGGTGGGAGGTGGCGTACGCCACCGGGAACCCGGCGGCGGTCACCCAGTCCATTGAGTCCGGAAGGCGCGCGACGTCCCGCGCCGGCGCCATGATCTCCTCCGCGAACCCGCCGTAGTCGAGGAAGGCGAGCACCCGGTGGCCGGGCGCGACGTGGGTGACGCCGGGCGCGACCTCCAGCACCACGCCGGCCGCCTCCATCCCGGGCGAGAACGGGTGCGCGGGGCGTTCCTGGTACTCGCCGCGCGTGATCAGCAGGTCGGCGAAGTTCACGCCGGCAGCGTGGACCGCGATGCGGACGCCGCCCTCGGTGAGGGCGGGCGGGGCCACTTCCGCGAACCGGAGGTCATCGATCTCGCCGGGGGCGTGGCAGAGGAGGGCGCGCATGCAGTGATCCTACGGCATCACCGCATGCGCGCTGGAGTCGGGGGAGGGCGGACGAGGGCTAGGCTGCCGCCTCGTCCTGCGCGGCCGCCTGGACGATCTCGCCCTCGATCACGAACTTCACCGGCTTGCCAACGAGTACGCCGCCCGCCTCCAGGCCCATGTTCCAGGTCAGGCCCCACGCCTCGCGGTCGATCTCGCCGGTGACCTCGATGCCCGCGCGGCGACCACCGAACGGGTCGGCGATCGGGCCGGCGATGGAGCCGGTCAGCGTGATCGGCTTCGTCACGTCGCGGATCGTGAGGTCGCCTGTGATGGCGAAGTCGGAGGCGCCCTTGCGACGCACCTCCGTGCTACGGAACGTCATCAGCGGGAACTGCTCCGAGTTGAAGAAGTCCGCGGAGCGCAGGTGGGCGTCCCGGTCGGCGGCGCGGGTGTCCAAGGTCGCTGTCTCAATCCGGGCGACGACCGAGGACGCCTCGGGGCGCTCTTCGTCGATCTCGATGTCGGCTTCGACGCCGTGGAAGCGGCCCTTCACGCTTGCGACCATGAGGTGCTTCACGGCGAATCCGACGTCCAGGTGGTTCGTGTCCAGGTTCCAGCGGGCCATGTCGATGCTCCTTCGAGTTCATGGGGTGGCGATGTGGTTCGTTATGACAGGTGTGCTGCATACCGATGATTAGTTACTATGCGGGAGTGAGTCACGAATGTCAAGTCTCTTACGCTGCGTAAGGTGTTTGTTGTAGAATCGAAGACAATCCACGGCGCGGAGCACTTAGTCGCACCCAGTCGTCGGGGAGCAGGAAGGTCTGTCATGACCGCCAACGAACACGAAGCGATCGCGGCGTTCTGTCCCCGGTTCCAGCACGCGGTCGAGTTGATCGGGCGGCGCTGGACGGGCGGCATCCTGCGCGCCATGCTCGCGGGCTCTCACCGCTTCTCGGACATCGCGGCGACCGTGCCCGGGTTGAGCGACCGCCTGCTCTCCGAACGTCTGAAGGAGCTCGAGGCCGAGGGGCTGCTGGAGCGCACGGTCTTCCCCGAGACCCCCGTCCGCATCGAATACCACCTGACGGAGAAGGGCCGCGCGCTCTGGCCGGTGGTGGAATCCCTCGCCGACTGGGCCGAGCAGTGGCTCCCGGCAGAGGCGTACCAGGACGCGACCGCGGAAGCGCCCACCCGCTAGCCCTCACTCTCCGGCCTCCATCCCACGGCGCGGTCGCTACGATCGAGCCGGGACTGCGTCCCGCACGGATGTGAGACTGCCGATGCGCCGAGCCTTCAAGATCCTCGGGTGGGTGGCCGCGTTCCAGGCCGTCGCGTACCTGGTCACCCGGACGCTCCGGACCGGCGCGTCGAATCGCCCGGACCCGTTCGCCGACGAGTTCACGCTGGCCGCACGCTTCGAGGCTTCCGACTTTGGCACGGCCGCGCCGGCGCTGCGCCGCGCTACCGTCCGCGCCACCTTCGCGGGCGTCCACCTGGACCTGCGCGACGCGACCCTGGCCGAAGGCGGCGCGCGACTGGACCTGCACGCGACGTTCGGCGCGATCGAGGTCGTCGTGCGGCCGGAATGGCGCGTGGTCATGCGGGGCACCTCGTTCGCGGGCAGCCTGACCACCGGCGTGACCGCGGAGGTCGACCTGTCCCCGGATGCGCCGAGCGTGGTGATCGACGCCCGCGCGACGTTTGGCGCGGTCCACGTGCGTGCTGCGGTGCGGGAGGGCGAGTGATGGCGGCCGACCCCGCGGGACGAGGTATCTTCGACTACACCGCGCCGACCGCCGAGGCGATCCACGCGGGGGTCACGGCGGCGATCGCACGCTCGGACGCGCTGCTCGCCTCGGTTGTGGCGGTGCCGGACGGCGAGCGGACGTTCGCGAACACGCTGCACGCGATTGACGAGGCCGGTGCGGTGATCGACGACGCGAGCGGGGAGTGGGGCTTCCTCTCCTACGTCCACGTGGACGCCGCGATTCGCGAGGCCGCCCAGGCCGCCGAGCAGGAACTCGACACCTACGCCACCGCCCTGGGCTTCCGGGAGGACCTCTACCGCGCCGTGCAGGCCTACGCGGTGACCGAGGAGGCGGGCGGGCTCACGGACGTGGAGGCGCGGCTGCTGGAGCACACGCTGCGCGATTACCGCCGGAACGGCTTCGACCTCCCACTGCCGCAGCGGGAGCGGGTGCGGACGCTGAAGGAGCGCCTGGTCGTCCTGGGGGTAGAGTTCCGCCGCAACATCGACGACTACGAGGACGCACTGCTGCTGGAGCGCGCGCAACTGGCGGGGCTCCCGGACTCGTACATCGAGCGGCTGCAGGTTGTAGAGACGGCGGACGGGCCGCGCTACCGGGTCTCGCTGGACTACCCGGAGATGTACCCGTTCCTGGAGTCAGCCCACGACGAGGGCCTGCGTCGCGACCTGTTCATGAAGAACCACCTGAAGGCCGCAGATACGAACCTGCCGCTGCTGGCCGAGGCGATCGCGGTGCGCGACGAGATCGCGACGATCCTCGGCTACGCCTCGTGGGCCGCGTACGTCACCGAGACGAAGATGGCGAAGACACCGGAGACGGCCGCCGCCTTCCTGTCCGACCTCCATGCGCGCGTGCGGGTGAAGGCGGAGCGCGACATCGCCGAACTGACCGAGTCGAAACGGGCACACCTGGGCGACCCGGCCGCGCGGCTGGAGATCTGGGACTGGCGCTACTACCAGCAGCGTGTCCGTCGCGAGCGGTAC
>JAUXUW010000235.1 GCA_030684635.1 Dehalococcoidia bacterium | reverse complement strand
CGGCTGTTCTCACCCCGCCTCGTGGAGGCGCTGGGCGAGGTGCTGGACCGGGACGAGCAGGCGATCCTGTTCCTGAACCGGCGGGGCTTCGCCGGCTACCTGCTCTGTGCACGGGGGCACTCGCCCACCTGCTCCTCGTGCGATGTCTCGATGTCCCTGCACGACGACGGGCGGCTGATCTGCCACCAGTGCGGGCGCTCCCGCCGGCTCCCGCCCGCCTGCCAGGAGGCTGGCTGCGGGCTGCCGCTGCGACCCCTGCGCGCCGGCACCCAGCAGGTGGAGTCGGAGGTGCGCCGGAACTTCCCCACGGCGCGCGTCCTGCGTTGGGACCGCGACACCGCGCGCACGCGCGAACAGCACGAGGCGATCCTTGGCGCCTTCCAGCGGCGGGAGGCGGACGTGCTGGTGGGGACGCAGATGATCGCGAAGGGCCTGGACCTGCCGCTCGTCACGCTGGTGGGCGTGGTGCTGGCGGACTACTCCCTGCGCGAGGGCGACTTCCGCTCGCGGGAGCGGACGTTCCAGTTGCTGGTGCAGGTCGCCGGGCGTGCCGGGCGCGCCGAGCGCAACGGCCGGGTGATCGTCCAGACGCTGCGGCCGGAGGAGGACGCGATCGCCTTCGCGGCGGTGCATGACGTGGACGGCTTCTTCGAGCGTGAACTGGCCTGGCGCCTGGAGCGTGGCTACCCGCCCTTCAAGCGGATGGTGCGCCTGCTCTTCCAGCACACCAACGCTGCCTACGCGGTCGAGGAGGCGAGGCGCATGGTGACGGAGTTGCGGACGCTCGCCGTCGACCGCCCCGGCATTGAGGTCACCGGGCCAACACCGCCGCAGGTCGCGCGCGTCCGCGGGCGGCACCGGTGGTCGATCCTGGTGCGGGGCGACGACCCCTCCGCGCTCCTGCGTGACCTTGACGAACTGCCCCCGGGGTGGGTGGTGGATGTCGACCCGCTGGTGGTGAATTGACGTTTCAGAGACGCTCCCCGGGGCGGACGATACAATCGGCCGACGCCTGAACAGCCTCCGGAAGAACGTATGACGGTCCGGCCGATCCGCTACCTCGGTGACCCCGCGCTGCGCAAACCCGCGCGCAAGGTGTCGCGCATCGACGACTCGATCAGGCGGCTGATCGAGGACATGACGGAGTCGATGTACGCGGCGCACGGCGTGGGGATCGCGGCGCCGCAGATCGGCGTGCCGCTGCGCGTGGTGGTGATTGGCCTGCCGGACGAGCCGCCGTTCGCCCTCATCAACCCGGAGGTCACCAAGCGCTCCGGGGAACGCCGCCTGGACGAGGGCTGCCTGTCCGTACCGGGGTACCGAGGCAACATCACCCGCTCGGTCGCGGTCGCCGTGAAGGCGCTGGATGAGCATGGCCGGGAGATCAGGATCAGGTCGGAGGACGACCTGCTGGCACAGGCGCTGGAGCACGAGGTCGACCACGTCAACGGGACGCTGTACGTGGACCACCTGGACTCGAAGGACGACCTGATCAAACTGGACGCCGTGTCCGCGCGGGACGAGGACTAGTAGTGGAGTACATCACCGTCCTGCTGGCGGTCGTCGCGGCCTTCTACTTCATCCTCCTGCGGCCCGTGATGGCCCAGCAGCGCCGCCACCGTCGTGATATCTCCACGCTGGCGATCGGTGACGAGGTGCTGACCACCGCCGGGTTCTATGCGACCGTGGTTGAGATCAACACGTACGAGGATCGCCCGATGGAGATCCTGCTGGAGGTGGCGCCCGGCGTGATCCTCCGGGGGACGCCTACCGCGGTGGAGTCAATCGCGCGTCGGCCGGAAGCATCAGACACTGATGCCTCGGGGTTTTCGACCGTGGACACCAGCGCCCAGACCGCAGAGGATGCCGCCGACGCGGCTTCACACGCCGAACGATGATGGACCGCAAGATCACCGCAGCGCGCACGCTCAGTCACACGCCAGCACCAGTACGCAGCCACGAGGGTCGTTCCATGCAGATGCTGTCCCCCGCCGCCCCGGTCGCCATCACGCGCGAGTCCGCTTCGGTCCGCGTCTTCGCACGTCCCGCGAGCATCGCCCTTGCCGGCGGGGACCCCGTCCTGGCCGCGGAAGCCATCGTCGCCCGTCGCCGTCTTTCGGACGAGGAGCCTGACACCTGGGAGCGCGCCGACAACGAAGAGGGCGGCGACGACGACGATGACGAAGAGGACGAGGACGACTGGGACGACGACGACGACGAGGAAGATGACGACGACTGGGATGACGACGAAGACGACGACGACTGGGACGACGACGACGAGGATGACGACGACGACTGGGACGACGATGACGAGGACGAAGAAGACGACTGGGAAGACGATGATGAGGACGACGAATAGTGCGTCCCGCGTTGCCCCGTCACTCCGTCCGCGCGGCCGTTCCTGGGCGGGCCGGTAACTCGTGAGCCGACTTCGCCGGTTCCTCCCGGTCGCCGGCATCCTGGTGCTGACGCTCGCTGCGCTCTATTTCATCTGGCCGTCCCAGCCTGACCGGTTCCTTCCGGCAGGCGTCTCGTGGCCCGCGGGCCGCGGCCTGACGATCGGCGACTTCGAGCGCGAGCGGATGCGCCTGGGCCTCGACCTTCAGGGCGGCACCCGCCTGCTCCTGAACGCCGAGGTGCCCGAGGACTTCGATGGGGAGATCGAGAGCGCGATCGACGGCACCATCCGCGTGCTGCGTCGCCGCGTGGACGCCTCCGGCCTCACCGAGGCGGAGATCACGCGCCAGGGCCAGACCGGCATCTCCGTGCAATTGCCGGGGATGACGCCGGAGGAAGCACGCTCGCTCCTGGGGCGCACGGCGCAACTGCTGTTCTGCGAGCCGGCCACGGCCGACATCGCCTCCGTCGGCGCGTGTGACGCGAACAACCAGTGGCAGCGCGCGACCGGGGTCATCAACGGCCAGCCAGTCGCCCTCACCGGCCGCTTCCTGCGCTCCAACGCCTTCGTGGGCTTCGACCAGCTCGGCAACCCGTACACGGGCTTCGAGTTCCAGGGCGACGGTGGGGAGTTGTTCCGGCAGATCACCACGCGGCGCCTGGGCAGTCAGATCGCGATCTTCCTGGACAGCGAACTCCTATCCGCACCGGTGGTCCAGGCCGTGATCAGCGACTCCGGCACCATCACCGGGCTGACGCTGGAGCGCGCCCGCGAACTGGTGATCCAGTTGAACGCTGGCGCCCTGCCGCTTGAGTTGTCCGTCCTGCAGGAGCAGTCCGTGGACGCGACGCTGGGCACCGACTCCGTGCAGCGCTCCGTGCTGGCCGGCGAGATCGGGCTCATGCTGGTCGTGTTGTTCATGACGCTGTACTACCGGCTGCCCGGGCTGGTCGCCTCCGGCGCGCTGGTCGTCTACACGGTGCTGACGCTGGCCGTGTTCAAGATTGTCCCGGTCACCCTCACGCTCGCCGGCATCGGCGCGTTCGTGCTGTCCGTCGGCATGGCGGTGGACGCGAACATCCTGATCTTCGAGCGGATGAAGGAGGAGATGCGCGCCGGCCGGTCGTACGCGGCCGCCATCGACGCAGGCTTTGCGCGTGCGTGGCCGTCCATCCGCGACTCCAACGTCACCACGCTCATCACCTGTCTCATCCTCTACGTCCTCGGCGGCGGCATTGAGGTGCCCCTGCTGGGTGCGTTCGACGCGCCGCTGGTGCAGGGCTTTGCGATCACGCTGGCCGCCGGCGTCCTCGTCTCGATGTTCTCGGCGATCGTCGTGACGCGGACGTTCATGCACGCGCTTGTCGGCACCGGGATTGCGCGGCGACATGACTGGTTCCTCCCGGAGCTCACCCCGGACACGACCGCCCGAGGGGAGTCACAGGCGTGAAGCAGATTGACCTCGTCGGTATCCGAAGCCGGTTCTTCCTCATCAGCGGGCTGGCGATTGTCGTCTCGCTGGTACTTTTGGCGATCCCGCCGGCGCTGCGCCCGGGCATCGAGTTCACGTCTGGCACGACGATGCTGGTGCAGTTCGAGCAGTCGGTGCGCCAGGAGGACCTGCGCTCCGTCCTGACGGACCTGGGCCATGCGGAGGCGCGCATCCAGTCCACGTCCGGCTCCGTGGAGTACCTCATCCGCATGCGCGAGCTGGAGGTCCCCCCGGGCTCCTTCACGGAGGTCGCCCCGGAGCAGACCGTGACGCCGATCGGGCCCACGCCCGTCGAACCGATCGCTACGTTGAAGCTCGGCGCGGCCGATGGTAGCGGTGAAGTGGCGTTGCGCCGCCCATCAGGAAATGACGCCTGCACCTTTGGCGATGTCGTCGGCCGCTTCTCGTACGGGACGGAGGGCGAACTGATCGAGCCAATTTCGTGCGCAGACACGACCGTCTACCGGGTGATCGTGGACGGGACGTCCGGGTACGTTCGGTCGGAAGACGTGCACGACGTTGAGCGCATCCAGCCGGAGTTCAGCGTGACGGAAGATGCCGGCGAGCGGACCGTGATTGAGCAACGGCTCAGTGACGAGTTCGGCCCCTTCCGGGTGAAGGAGTTTGCGAGCGTCTCGCCGACCGTCTCTTCCGTGGCCGTCCGGAATGCCGCGATCGCCGTCGTCGTCGCCTCGATCTTCATCATGGGCTATGTGGCGTTCGCCTTCGCGAGTGTGCCGCAGCCGTTCCGCTACGCTGCCTGCGCGATCTTCGCGCTGGCGCACGACGTGATCATTACGCTCGGCGTGTTCTCACTGCTCGGCAAGTTCTTCAACATCGAGGTCAACCTGATGTTTGTCACGGGATTGCTGACCGTGATCGGCTTCTCCGTGCACGACTCGATCGTGGTGTTCGACCGCATCCGCGAGAACGTGCGGGCCTACCCGGCGGCGGCGCTGAAGGAGAATGTGAACTCCGCGCTGGTCCAGACGATGGCACGGTCGTTCAACACCTCGCTCACGCTGTTGCTGACCGCGGCCGCGATGCTGGTGCTGGGTGGTGCGACCATCCAGTCGTTCCTGCTCGTGATCGTCGTCGGCGTAATGGTGGGGACGTACTCCAGCGTCGCCATTGCGGCGCAGTTGCTGGTCTCCTGGGACGAGGGCGACTTCCGTCGCCTGCTGCGGCGCCAGCCGCCCGAGGCGGCGAAGGCGTCCTGAGCCGGGCTCAGTCGCTCACGGCCCCCGAGCGGATCAGGACGAGCCCTGCGAGCAGCGCCGCCACGCCGGCGACCCGGCTGACCGAAAGCGGCTGCACGGTCGCTCCCAGCGCCCCGATGTGATCGAGGATCACCGCCGTGATCAGCGTGCCCGCGGTCAGGCCGCCGACGAACGCACCCACGCCGATCTTCGGGACCAGGAACGCGGAGCCGGCCAGGTACGCCAGACCGAACAGCCCCACGCCCGCATAGAACGCGGGCAGCCCTCGGACGCTCAGCGCGAGCAGTACGAGGGCGAACACAGCCGCCGCCACGAACAGCGGAGCGCGGTCGAGCGGGGCCGGCAGCACGGCCTCCCCCGGCCGCATCGTCCGCCACGCCAGCACGAGACCGATCGCGCCGATACCCGTCAGTAGCGAAATCCACACCGCCTCCGCCGTGCCCCGACTGCGGGAGAGCGCCCCGAGCGCGGATGACTGCATGGCTCCGCCAACGCCAATCAGCGCCGCCAGCAGGATGTAGAGCACCGCCGTCATATCTGTGCCTCCACGCCGCGCAGGACGCGCGTCTCCCCCTGCCGGCGCGTGACTGCCAGCCGGTCCAGCGTCTCCAGGATCGCCTGTGTGTTCCGTCGATTGGTGTCGAGCAGGTCGCGTGCCTCGGCCAGTGTCAGGCTGCCCCGCGCGCCAAGCGCCGCCACGATCCGCCCGCGCGCCCCGGCGAACGCCTCCGCCGCCAGCAGCACGCCGTCCCCGCAGTCCACGACCCGGCCGGACGCTTCGAGGTAGGTCTGGATCTCCGGCTCCAGCGTGAGGCGGGGCGGCTGCAGGCCGCCAGCGGTAATCGCGCCCACGGCTGCCTCGATCGCCGTTTGCTGCGCCGCCGTCGGTGCCGGCGCCCAGTCCGCCAGCGCCACGCCGTCGCCGCGCGCCGAGACGGCGGCGTCGAGGCCGTCCAGGATCGGGCCGAACTCGCGTGCG
>JAUXUW010000223.1 GCA_030684635.1 Dehalococcoidia bacterium | reverse complement strand
GTCATGGACGGCGACCTCGACCCGCTCATCGAAGCGGTCAGCGCGGAGGATCAGGCGCGCCTGCTCGCGACCGTCGCGTAGGCGCCCCACACCCCTATGCCCAGACCACCCGTCGAACCCGAACGCATCACCAGCACCGCGAACGCGCGCATCAAGCGCATCCGCGGCCTCCGCCTCCGCAAGGAGCGCGACGAGGCCGGCCTGTCGTTCGTGGAGGGCATCCGCACGGTCGCGGAGGCGGTGCAACTACGCGCCCCCATCGAGACGCTGATCGACTGCCCGGAACTGCTCCGCAGCCCCTTCGGCCGTGACCTGGTGGACGCGGCCCGCGCCGCCGACATCGACGTGATCGAGGTCTCCGAGGAGGTCTTCCGGACGCTCTCCCGGCGCGACGGCCCGCAGGGCATCGCCGCCGTGGTGCGCCAGGAGTGGGAGCGGCTCCAGGACCTCCGCCTCGCGCCCGGCGACCGCTGGGTCGCGCTGGAGGAAGCCGCGGACGCCGGGAACATTGGCACGATCGTGCGGACGTGTGATGCGACCGGCGCGGACGGGATCATCCTGCTCGACCACACCGCCGACCCCTACGACCCGGTTGCGATGCGCGCGAGCACCGGCGCGGTCTTCACGGTCCGCCTCGTGCGGGCGACGTTCGAGCAGTTCATCGAGTGGTCGCGCGCCCAGGGCGTGACCGTGGTCGGGACTGCCGGCGACGCCACCGAGGGCTACCGCACCGCGGAGTACGGCGACCGCACCGTGATCCTCATGGGCAGCGAGCGCGCTGGGCTGCCGCCCGAGCACCAGCGGGAATGCGACCGCATGGTCTCGATCCCGATGGTCGGCCGTGTCGACTCACTGAACCTCGCCGTCGCGACCGGCCTCGTGCTTTACGAGGTCCTGGAGCACCGCCGCCGGGCCGGGCGGGCGTGAGCGAGCCGTCCGACGGCGCTTCCGCCGAGGCGCCGCACGGCGTCCGCACGCTGGTCCAGGAGGCCGCCCGGAAGCTACTGCTGGTGCACGCCGCCGAAGACGTCGACGACGCTCGCCTCCAGGCTGAGCTGCTGTATGGCGAGGCCGCCGGCCTCGACCGCGCCCGGGTGATCGCAGCCGGCGACCGCCCCGCCGACCCCGCCGCCATCGAGCGTTTCGAGGCGTTCGTCACCCGCCGCCTGGACCACGAGCCGCTCGCCTACATCCTCGGGCGGCGCGAGTTCTACGGGCTGACCTTCGAGGTAGGCCCGGGCGCGCTCGTACCGCGTCCCGAGACGGAGGGCGTGGTGGAGGTCGCGCTGGCGGCGATCCGGGAGCACCCACGCACCCACCGCCTCGTTCACGTCGCGGACATCGGCACCGGCTCGGGGATCATCGGCCTGTCGATCGCGCAGCACGCGCCGCAGGCGCAGGTGACGTGCGTGGACATCTCCGGCGAGGCGCTGCAGTGGGCCGGCCGGAACATGCGCCGGTTCGGCCTTCAGGACCGCGTCGTGCTGCTGATGAGCGACCTGTGCGATTCGCTCCAGGAGCCGGTCGACGTGCTCTGCGCCAATCTCCCCTACGTCTCCACCGAGGAGTTCGAGGCGCTCCCCGCCCAGATCCGCGAGCGCGAGCCCCGCGTCGCCGTCGAGGGGGGCGAGATGGGGATCGAACTGATCGACCGCCTCGCGAAGCAACTCCCGACGCACCTCGCCGCCGACACTGCGGCCGTGATCCTGGAGATGGGGTCGGGCCAGATGGGATGGGTGGAGGACCTGGTCCTCAAGGCGCTCCGCGAGGCGGGCCGTGGCCCCCTCGAGGCACGTCAGCACCGCGACCTGCGCGGCATCCGTCGCGTGCTGGAGGTCCGCGTCGGGGAGTGGCCGTCACAGGCGTAGTGCGGACCTAGAACGACCACGGGGACGCCTCGCGGCGTCCCCGTGCTGTGTCTGGCGTGGCCGGCCGCTTACAGCGGCAGGTGGCCCTTCACGATCATCGCGCGGTCGTCCGGGTAGTCCTCCGCGCGGGTGAGGTGCACCGGGTAGCGCTCGTGGTACCGCCCAAAGTTCAACTCGTACCGCCCGGGCGGGAGCGACCGGAACGGGATGAAGATGTGGTCCGGGTTCATCGGGTCGCTCGTGGCGTAGACCTTGCCCACCGCCAGCGGCACCTGGCCGCCGAGGCGGCGCACCCACGTCATCCGGCTCTGTCCAAGCGTTGGCATCTCTAGATCCCTGCAGGCCGCGTCTGTGCCATCTGGTAGATCTTGCCCTCGGTCTTGATGGCGGGGGCGATGATCATCCGGGACTCATGGAAGTCGCGGATGGTCTGCGCGCCACACGTCGCCATGGAGGTGCGGAGCGCGCCCACCAGGTTCTCCGTGCCGTCCGTCTTGGACGTGGGGCCGAAGAGCAGCGTCTCCAGAGAGTGCTTCTGGCCCACGTGCACGCGGACGCCGCGCGGGAGTTCCGCATTCGGCGTCGCCATGCCCCAGTGGTAGCCGCGGCCCGGGGCGCCCTCCACGCTGGCGAACGGCGAGCCGATCATGACGGCGTCCGCGCCGGCGCAGATCGACTTCGACACGTCGCCACCGGTGCGGAGGCCGCCATCCGTGATGATCGGGACGTAGCGACCGGTGCGCTCCAGGTAGACGTCCCGCGCGTACGCGGTCTCGATGGTGGCCGTGACCTGCGGCATGCCGATGCCGAGCACCTCGCGGCTGGTGCAGGCCGCGCCCGGGCCGACGCCGATGAGCACCGCGTGGATGCCGGTCTCCATCAACTCGATGGTGGCCGTGAAGTCG
>JAUXUW010000205.1 GCA_030684635.1 Dehalococcoidia bacterium | reverse complement strand
GACCTGTAGCACCCCGGCCACGTAATCCGCGTCGCCCAGTTCGCGGCCGATGTGCGCGAAGCCGACCGCGTGCTTGCCCAGTTCCTTCATCGCGTCGCGCAGTCCTTCCGCGACGCCCTGGAACTGACCGTTGGCGCGGGCCATGTCCAGCAGCCAGTCCTGGAAGCCGGCTTCAGTCTGGATGCCGGCCACCCGGTCCACGGCCGCGCTGAAGTGCCCCTCGCCCTCCGTGATGAGGCGCTGGAGCCCTTCCTTCGTGCCATGTACGGCGACCTCGAAGACGGTGATCTGTGCCCACGCCTCTCCGATCTGCGCACGCATCTCGTCCGGGACATCCGCCATTCGCGGGGGTGTGGCCGCCGTGATGAGCGCGTCCACGTTCGCGTCGTAGAGGCGCTGCATCTCCTGCGCGGCCGTGCGCTGCGCGAGCACCCGCTGCTGGTACTCCAGCATCACCGGCTCGTAGTCCGCGAGCGGGCTGTCCGCGGCCGGTGCGACGGGCTGGGCCGCGCGCGCCTCCGGTTCTACCTCGACCTCCGCCTCCGCCTCCACGTCCGGGCCCTCCGAGCCGGCGTCCCCCATTACGAGCGGCTTCAGCTGGAAGTAGAGCCGCTGGACGTCCGCCGGCTTGCTGAGGTCGAACGACCCGTAGTCCTGGGCGGCCTTCACCAGTTCAAACAGGTAGTGCTCGAAGGTGCCGGGATGCTCCAGGTAGTTCCCCCACACGCCGTTGAAGTCCTCGTAGTCCGCGGCCTCGTTCTCCATGAGGGCCATGTGCGCCTCGGCAGCGAACCCCGGCTCACCGATCTTCGAGTACACCTTGCCTTCAGGGTCCTGGACGGAGAGCACGCGCTGGACGGCCGTGCCCCGTGGGGGTGCCTCGCCCAGGACGCGGGCGGCGGCAGAGTTGCCGGCGTGGAGGCCGAGGGTGCGCGCGAGGGAGGCCCGGGGGCCTCGGATCAGTGGGGCCTCGGACGGGGTGGTACCGGGCGCACGGGAATCCCGGCCCGCTGCCTTCGCAGCGGCTTCCGGCGCGGCCTCTGGCCCCGCCCGCGTGCCGCTCACGGCAAACGCCTGCCGAGCGTGTACCTCACCCAACCTTCGTAGCAGCCCGGCTTCGGGGTGACGAGGGACCGGAGGGGCCATCTGGAGGATCGATCGGGCACGCGTCCCGGACACCAGAGTGCCACGCCCGTGAGGCGTGGCACTCTGCGGAGCATCGCGTCTGGGTCGCGCCTACCGGACGACGAGGACGATCGTGCCGCTGGGCACCTGGCCGCCCGGGAAGGTCGCATTGAAGGTGGCGTTCACGAACGCCGGGGAGCCCGGCTTGTAGCCGACGAAGGCGCCGTTCACGGTGATCCACACGGACGTCCCGCCCGCCGCGGTCACCGCCGACCCCAGCGTCGTCGTCGAGCCGCCGCCGAAGACCACGAGCGACACGCCCGAGGGTGCGATCACGCCCTCGAACTTGCCGGGGTCGGGTCCGGTCAGGGACTTCGCGAGCTCGACCGCCGCGCAGGCCGTCAGGCCGGGACTGCCGGCATTGATCCAGACGGTCTGGCAGAGCTGGCCGCTGGCGGTGACCGTCACGGTCTCGGTGATCGATACGGCCGCACTCGCGGTGCAGCCGCCGCTGCCGATGACCACGTTGTAGTCCGCGAAGTTGCCGGCAGTGATCAGCCCGCCCGGTGTCGTCACGGTCGGGAGGTTGGTGCAGCCGGTCGTACTACCGCTGACCACCGGCGACGGCGTCGACAGCGTCCCGGGGCCCGGGGTGACCACCTGCACGAGCCAGGCGTCGCCCGCGCTCGCGGCGAGGGCCGGGGTGATGGTGAACGTGCACGTGTACACGTTCGGGGTCGCCGCGGTGACGCAGGTCTTTGTCGCCGCTGCCTGGGGGACGTACACCACGCTGGCGCAGGCGGTCACCGGCGGTACGGCGGCGACCATCCAGAACGACTGGCAGATCTGTCCGCTCGCGGTCACCGTGACCGTTTCGACGAACTGCACGGACCACGAGGTCCCCGCGCAGCCGCTTGCGCCGATCTGCGCGTGGTACCCGGTTGAACTGCTCATCGTGACGGGGGAGGGCACCTCGTTACAGCCGGTGACGGTACCGACTGTCGGCGTGCCGAGGATGGTGGCGGGGCCCGTCATCAGCGGGCCCGGCGCTTCGTTGACGTGGATCAGGTCACCGGCCACCGCCGGGAACGCGGGGGTGACGGTGAAGAGGCAGGTGTACTGGTTGACCGTGGAGGTCAGCGTGCAGGTCTTCTGCGCGGCAGGCTGCGCGGAGAATTCGACCGTCGCACAACTCGTCACGCCGGGGCTCATGGGGTTGACCCACACGGTCTGGCAGACCTGTCCGCTTGATGTCACGGCCACGGTCTCGGTAACGACGACCACGGCGTTCGCGGCGCAGCCGCCGCTGCCGATGACCACGTTGTAGTCCGCGAAGTTGCCGGCGGTGATCAGCCCGCCCGGGGTGGTGACGCTCGGGAGGTTCGTGCAGCCGGTCGTGCTGCTGCTGACGACCGGCGCCGGGCTCGTGATCGTCCCGGGGCCTGGGGTCACCACCTTCACGAGCCACGGATCGCCGGCAGCGGCCGTGACCGTGGGTGTGATCGTGAGCGTGCAGGTGTAGACGTTCGTGCCCGTGAGGGTGCAGCTCTTCGCGGCCGACGGGGCGGCGCTCGCGGGGGTCGCCGGCAGCAGGGCAAGCACACCAAGAAGGGCGACGAGGAGTGCCGGTAGCACCCGAAGCACTAAGCGCTGCGAGGTGGATGTCATCGTGAGCCTCCCCAGCATTGAGCCGGTCCGAGCCTGGCCCGCGTTCGTTGGGTGTCAGGTTGTCCGCTCACACTACGCCGTCGCGCGCGCTGAGACGCGGAATCGTCCACACGTACTCTCCTGCCGGTCGTGCGGCTTTACCCGCCCGGCTGGCTGGTGCGGTGTAGGTCGGTGACGTGCGGCGGGCACCATCGATCAGGCGTGATGCGAGAGGGGCGCTGAGGTGCTGGCAGCGGCCCCGGTGCCGTGGCACCCGCGGGACGCCCGTGGCGGGGTCAGGGTGTGCCGGCGGGCTCGTCGTGGGCGCCGAGGATGGTGATCTGCTCGAAGCCCAGGCCCCTCAGGAATGCATGCAACGTCGCCTTCGCGTTCTCGGTCGCGTGTTCGAGGATGCCCATGGTCAGCGCCTGCTCGCGGAGGATCCGCTCGGCGGCAAGGCGCGCCTGACTCTCGAGGTCGCGGTCGCCCTTCGTGAAGATGCCCGTGTCGCGGTCGTAGACCCGCGTGCTCTCGTTGTCGAGCGCGGCGTACAGGATCCTCGCCTCGGGGAGGCGGATGCGTACGGAGTTGGCCTCCCGGTCGACCTCGACGTCCTCGTCGCGGATCTGGGCAAGGTCGACGCCGGCGCC
>JAUXUW010000187.1 GCA_030684635.1 Dehalococcoidia bacterium | reverse complement strand
CGGCTCCGCCACGGCTGCCAGGGCAGCCTCGACAGGGCGGGGTGTGCGCGTGCGGCGTACCGGCGCGGTGCGCTCCGCGGCCGGTGCCTCGGCCTCGGGCGCGCTCTCCGGCGTCTCGCCGGCGGCGCCATCCACCTTGCGGCGCCCGGCGCCACCACGACGGCCACGGCGGGCGGGCTTGCGGTCTTCGCCGACGGGGGCCTCGTCGGCCTCCGCACGCACGGCGGCGCGGCGGGTCACCTTCGGTCGGCCGTCGTCCACGGGCGGGGTCTCCCCGGGCTTACGCCGCCCCGCGATGAGCGAGTCGACACGACGAGGTCGCGGGCTGGAGCCCTCTTCGGACACGTCCAGCAAGGGATCGTTCTGGGTCACATGCCCCCCGATTCACCGGCGAACTGCAGGACGGAGCAGCGGGCTGCCACTTGTTCCGCCAGGTGGATGAATGCTGCGGCGATCTCAGACTCGGGCTGCGCGACCACCACGGGGACGCCATCGTCGCCGCCCTGGCGGACGGCCGCGTCCAGCGGGATCTCGCCCAAGAACTCGAGGCCGAGGTCTTCAGCCGCTTCGCGCGCGCCACCACGCCCGAAGATGTCGCTGCTCATGTTCTCGACCACGCCAAAGATCGGCACGCCCAGGCGGTCGAACATGCCGACGGCCTTGCGCGCGTCCTCGACCGACACCTTCGAGGGCGTCGAGACGATCACCGCGCCGGCGATCAGGGCGTCCTGCGCCATGCTCATTGACGCGTCCGAGGTGCCCGGCGGCAGGTCGATGATCAGGTAGTCCAGGTCGCCCCAGTCCACGTCATGCATCAATTGGCGGACACCGGAGCCGATCATCGGCCCGCGCCACACCACCGGCGTGCCAGCGGGCAGGACGAAGCCGAGCGAGACAGCCTGGACGCCGTGCGCCTCAACCGGGTGGAGGCCCTGCTGTCCAGAAGCCTGGATGCCGCCCTCCAGCCCCATCATCGTTGGGATGTTCGGGCCGGTGATGTCGGCGTCTAGCAGGCCGACCTTCGCGCCGAGGCGCGCCAGCGCGACCGCCAGGTTCACGGAGACGGTGGACTTGCCCACGCCGCCCTTGTTGGAGGCGACGGCGATCACGTTTCGGACGCCCTGAACCGGCTTCGGGCCGCCCTCGCGGTGGGTGCTCCGCACCTCGGCGCCCCAGTCGATCTCCACGGCCTGGATGCCGGGGACGTTCGCAAGCGCGGCGCGGACATCGGTGTCGATGGTCTCGCGGAGGGGGCAGGCGGGGGTGGTGAGGACGATGGAGAAGGCGACTCGCCCGTCCTCCACGGTCAGTTCGCGCACCATGTTGAGCGACACGATGTCGCGGTGCAGTTCCGGGTCGTTCACGGTCCGGAGGGCCGTGAGGACCGCGTTCTGGTCAGCCAAATCGAGGATCCTTACGTATTCGAGGCGGCGGCGCGGTCGCGGGAACCTTCTGGAGCCCCGCGGCGTTCTGATGTCACGACAACCGGTGACAGGCGGGGCTGCCCGCAACGCGCCGGTAACGCCACTGTGTGCTGGCTCCGAGTATACGGAGAGAGCACCCCGGCAGGAATGGCGGTGTCTGTGTCCTGTCCAGAGGCCACAAGGCGCTCGGTTCGGGCCATTCCACCGCTGTCAGGCTCCGTTTACTCGGGATTAACGTAGTTTAGCACTTATTTTGCAAAACAACGTTGACCCGAGCACAGACGCCGCCGATGATCCTGCCAGGCCGGTGGTGTAGCACTGGTAGACGGGCCAGACGGGATGGAACCCGGCCCGACAGAGCGGACAGGCGACAGACGAGTCACGGTGACGGGTCGCCCCGCGGCAAAGGACACGAAGATGGATTCCAAGAGCACGACTGCCACGCGCGAGGCTGAGGCCACCCCGGTCCGCAGCCCCGCGTCCTGCGTCCACCACTGGCTGATCGAGACCCCCAACGGTCGCGAAAGCCACGGGGTCTGCAAGCGCTGCGGCGCGAACAAGGCCTTCACCAACTCCACGGAGCAGGTGATGTGGGAGCAGAGCAACTCGCTGCGCAACGAGGTGGGCCGCACGGCCTTCCGTTCGTCCAAGATCGACGACGTTTCGCTGGCGGACGAGGCCTAGCGCCCGGCGCAACCGCGCCACCGCAGACCACAACGGGCGGCGTCCTTCGGGACGCCGCCCGTCTGCTTCTCCACACCCCGGCGGTCGAGGAATCTCGACGGTATGATGGGCCCCGGACGGGTCGCCGTCCGGCAAGCCGCCTTCGGCCGCTCGGGAGCCCTCGCCGATGGATCTGACCGTCAACCTCGCGCCCCACCACAAGGTGGAACTACGGCTCCGGAACCCCATCATGACGGC
>JAUXUW010000185.1 GCA_030684635.1 Dehalococcoidia bacterium | reverse complement strand
GATCACGCCGCCCACCAGCGACAGCACCATGTGTGGCACCGCCCTCGCGATCCCGGTGAGGCCGAGCAGGAGCGCGCTCCCGGTGAGTTCGTAGACCTGCCAGAGCGTGGCCGTCTGGACCAGTTGCGCGCCGATGGAGGTGAGGAGCAGGGAGGCCGCAAAGCGCCGGTAGTCCGGGTAGGCAAGCGCGGCGACGGCCTGGCGAAGCCCCGGGCGCTGGCTCATCCGACGGACGCTCCCACCACCCGGTCGGTCGCGCGAACAGGCCGCGCGGGCGCGCGCGCCAGCAACACGAGCACCGCGGATAGCGCGAAGCCGGCTGTCGAACCGACCCACAACTGCCTCGGGTCAACGCCGGCATCGAGGATGTAGCCGTAGAGCGGCGCACCGATGCCGGACGCGGCGATCGATACCGGCAGCACCACGCCCCGGATCGCGCCCAGGAACTCGCGCCCGAAGTAGTTCGGCCAGACGAGGTTGTTCAGCGTGATGAACCCTCCGGCGGACGCGCCCCAGATCACGTTGTGCAGGACGATGGTGTACCCCTGCCCGCCGGTGAGCACCATCGGCAGGACAGAGAGGGAGAGCCCAGCTAGGCCCACGAAGCCCAGGTAGCGCACCGGCAGGCGGTCGGCCACCATCCCGAACGCAAACACGGAGAACACCACGGTAAGCGGGTCCAGCGTGGTGCCGAACGCGACGAGGCCGGACGACATTCCGGTGTCGCGCCAGAAGTCGACGCGGTAGACAAGCGTGCCGGTGAGCACGACGCCGGAGAGCCCCAGCGCCGTGAGCAACAGCCACATGGAGCGCGTGCACATCGCCTCACGTACCGTCCAGTCCTCGGTGGTGGTCAGGGCTCGGAGGCGCGGCGACTGGTCGACCGCCTCGGACGGTGGCCCGTCCGCGCCGTCCGGGAACAGGCCGATGTCTTCCGGGTTGCGGCGCACGAAGATCGCGCAGACCGGGATCACGACCGCCATCACGACGATGCCGAAGAGGACGTTGGTGGTCCTCCAGCCGTGGTGCTCCACCAGCCACTGGGTGATCGGGATCGCGCAGGTCGTGCCCGCGGCCATGCCCATGGTGCCGATCGCGAGCGCGCGGCCGCGCTTCGCGACGAACCACTTGGCGAGCGGGACCTGCGTCAGCAGTTGCCCGGACGGCCCGCCGAGGCCCGCGAGCCCGGAGACGGCGAAGACCAGGTAGATGATCCAGAGGTCGTGCGAGCGGGCGAGCAGGACCAGCATCACGCCGACCAGGAGGCCGCTGCCCGCGCCGATCCACCTGGTGCCGTGGCGGTCGATCATCACGCCCAGCAGCGGCCCGACGAGGCCGGCGGCGACCAGGCGGAGCGTGAACGACCAGGCGAGTTCGCTCCGCGGGATCCCCAGGTCGTCCGCCATGGGCCCGATCATGAAGGAGAAGATGACCGGGTTCACCGTGGAGGAGACGGCGTTGATGGCGAGCGCGGACGCCACCATCACCCAGCCGTAATAGATGCGGTCGGAGAGCCAGCGCTGCACGGCGCCCTGCCTTCGTCGGTGAGCCCGAGGGCGAGGTACGCCCGGGGAATCGCGGCAGTCTACGCCATGCTCGGTTTCGGGCCGGTGTCGGGGGGCTGTCCCGCCGCGCTAGACGCGCTCGGACACCTCGTACGCGTTCAGGCGGCGGATCGCGTAGGCCGTCGTGAGCACGGTGACGACGGTGAGCAGCAGCGCAGCGGGCCCCGGCGAGAGGGAGGCCTTGAAGATCCGTGCCGGGACATCGGTCACGCCGTCCGCGACGCCCAGGGTGTACGCACGGACGCTCAGGAAGCGGACGCCCGGGATGAAGCGGGAGACCAGCGCCTCCCACACGAACACGTACGCCAGCCCGATGATCAGCGCACGGCCAAAGCGGATGCTCAGCCCCACGAACAGCGCCGAGTAGGTGAGCGAGCCGGCGAGCACCGCCACGACGAACGCCAGCGTGAGGCCGTAGCCCTCCTCACCGGTGAGGACAACGAGGCCGCTGACGACGACGCAGGCAACGACGACGGCGGCCGTGACCATCCACGCCGCGGCGACTTTCGCGATGACGATGGTCCAGCGCGGCAGTGGCTTGCCGAGGAGATAGACAACCGTCCCGTCCTCGATCTCCTGCCCGAGCGCCGCGGTCCCCACCACCAGTGCCGTCAGCGGGAGCACCAGGTTCACGATGAAGCCGGCAAACAGCCCGTTCGCGGCGAAGCGGGCCGGCGTCACTTCCTCCGCAGTGAGCCGGAACAGCAGCGCCAGCAGCACGGGGAGCACGGCCAGCAGCACGAGGAGTAGCGTGCGTCGCTGGCGCAGCAACTGGCGGAGCGTGAGCACGAAGATCGCGGGGATCATCGCGACACCAGGTATTCGAAGACGCTCTCCAGCGACTCGTCGAGCGGAGAGAGGCCGGTTACGGATACGCGCGCGGCCTGCGCGATGCGCGGCAACTGCTCCGTGAAGCGCGTGAAGTCGTCCGTGCGCACGGTCAGCCGGTCGCCCTCGAGCGAGGCGCCACTCACGGCGGTGTCGCCGAGCAGCGCCTGCGCCAGCACCCGGTTGTCGCTGGACTCCACCAGGAACTCGTGCGGCCGGTCCGTCATCAGCCGGCGGATGGCGCGGAAGTCTCCTGACGCGGCGAGGCGTCCCGCGACGATCACGAGTACACCATCACCCAGGCGCTCCATCTCCTCCAGGATGTGGGAGGAGAACATCACCGCGCGGCCCTCGCGGGCCATCTGCCGGAGCAGGTCCATCAGGTGCAGCCGCTGGCGCGGGTCGGCGCCGTTGAACGGTTCGTCGAGCAGCAGCACCGCCGGGTCGTGCACCAGGGCGGCCGCGATCTTGATGCGCTGCTTCATGCCCTTCGAGTACGTCCCGGTACGGCGGTCCTTCGCCGGGCCGAGGTCGACGAGTTCGATCGCGCGCATCGCCGCCTCGTGCGGGTTGTCCAGGCCGTGGAGGCGGGCGTTGACGCGGACAAACTCGTACCCGGTCAGCCCGCCGTACACGGCCTCGCGCTCCAGCACGATGCCCACGCGCCGGTACAGGTCGGGGCGTCCCCACGTCGACTCGCCGAGGATGCGGACCTCGCCCGAGGACGGCCGGAGGAAGCCCGCCATCATGTGGAGCAGCGTGGACTTGCCCGCGCCGTTGGGCCCGAGGAGGCCGGTGACGCCAGGCTGCACGGAGAACGTCACATCGTTCACGGCGACCACGTTGCCGTACCAGCGCGAGACGCCGGCGACCTCGATCGCGGGCTGGCTGGTCGCGGTCATGCCTGCACCCTCGCGTAGCGCCGCAGGAGCAGCCCGACCGCGATCGCCGTGATCACGAGGCATCCGGCCAGGTATGTAGCGGGGTGGAAGCCGGCCTCGGCGGCCACGCTGTCCTTCAGCGTCCCGCCGAACAGCCACACGGTTGTGCCGTCCAGCAGGTCGAGCGGGCTGATGAACACGGCCGGGCGCAACACCTCGGTGCCGATCTCCTGCACGAGGATGCTGGCGATGAACAACGGCAGCACGAACGCGACGATGATCCCGACGGTCGCGAACGCGCGCTGCGGCGTCTGCGCGGCGACCACGGTGCCGATCGAGGCGATCAGCGTGGAGCCGATGGCGGCCGTGAACACGATCGGGAAGACCTGCGTCCACTCGTCCGCGACAAACCGGCCGAAGTCCTGCGTCCCGAGCGCGTTCCCCGCGAACAGCAGGACCTGGGGCGCGAGCGTGATCGCCAGCATCGCGGTGGTCATCGCGGCCAGTTTGCCGAGCGCATAGTCCGTGCGGCTGATCGCGCGCGAGAAGTAGAGCGTGAGCGAGCGGTTGCGCTGGTCGCGTCCCACGATGTCCGGCGC
Source organism: Dehalococcoidia bacterium (assembly GCA_030684635.1). Lineage (GTDB taxonomy): Bacteria > Chloroflexota > Dehalococcoidia > UBA2979 > UBA2979 > W-Chloroflexi-9. Next base: position 7,776 of record JAUXUW010000185.1, on the reverse strand, counting down.
CACCACTCCGCAGAAAAGCGCCAGCACCAGCGTGATCAGGCCGTAGTAGTCCTCGGCGCGGATCAGTTCGGCCTCGATCGGGATGACCGCGGCGATAATCAGTTGCACCAGCGCCGGCACCAGCGCGATGGCGATCAGGATCGCCGGCGCGACCTTCGACGCCGCGCTCCGCCCGAGGCCAAACGCGCCGCGCAGGCTCTCCCGGTACAGCGCCAGCACCGCGTGACGGCGTCCCAGCCGCTCGCCCTCGTAGCGCCGGTAGCCCAGGTCGTAGATGTTGCTCGCACTCGCCTCGGCGGGTGGGGTCGGGGGCGTCGTCATGCGATGGCCGCCTCGGGCGCGAGGCGGAACAGGTCTTCCAGAGTGCGCCGGCGTTGCTGGATCCGTACCAGCCCGAGGCCGAGTTCGACGACGGTGTCGCGGATGAGGTCGAACGGCGGCGCTCCGTCCAGGCTCACCAGGACGTGGTGGCCCTCCACCGTGACGTCCAGGCCGTGCGCCCGCAACCGCTCGCCGAGGCGTGGCGCGTCTGCGGTCACCTCCACGTCCAGGGTCTGGGTGCGCTCCGTGAACTCCGAGAGGGGGCCGTAGTGGAGCAAGCGGCCGCCATCGATCACGATCAACTGGTCGCAGACGCGCTCGATCTCGCCGAGCAGGTGCGTCGCCATGATCAGGCTGATCCCTAGCCCTCGGCCGGTGCGGGCCACGAGGTCCAGCATCTCGTCGCGCCCGGCGGGATCGAGGCCGTTCGTGGGCTCATCGAGGAACACGAGTTCGGGGTCGTGGACGAGCGCCTGCGCCAGCTTGGCGCGCTGGCGCATGCCCGTGGAGTAGCCGGCCATCGAGCGGTAGCGCTCCTCGAACAGGCCGGCGTGGCGCAGCGTCTCCGCCGCCCGCTCGCGCGCCGCCGTCCGCGGCAGCCCGCTGATCTGGGCCATATGCGCGACGAACTCGGTCGCGTTCATCTCGAGCGGCAGGCAGTCGTGCTCCGGCATGTAGCCGACATGCTGTCGGAGGAGCGGCCCCTGCGTGGCGATGTCGTAGCCCAGGACGGTCGCCTCGCCCGCGGTCGGCGGGATGAGACCGAGTAGCAGTTTGATCAGCGTGCTCTTACCGGCGCCGTTCGCGCCGACCAGCCCCACGATCCCCGGTTGCACCTCGATCGTCAGTTCGTCGAGCGCGCGCACGCCGGGGTAGTGCTTGCTGAGGCCGGTGGACTGGACGACGGACATGCGGAAGATGGTAGTCCCTGCCTACCCGCCGGCGAGTTTCACGCGGTGGCCCAGGGCGACCAGCTTCTCGTGGATACGGTCGCGGTGGTCGCCCTGGATCTCCAGCGTGGCGCCCTCGCGGGTGCCGCCTGCGCCACAGAGTTGCTTCAGGGTCTTGAGGAGATCATCCAGTTCGCGCTCGCCCGCGCGGACGCCGGTGATGGTGGTGACCGTCTTCCCACCTCGGCCGGACTTCTCGCGACGGATGCGGACGAAGCCGTCGTCAGGCACCTGCGGGGCCGGGCGGCCCGAGGCGCGAGCGTTACGCGCCGGCGCCGGCTTTGCAGGGCGCTCGGACTTCGCCTGAACGACGTGCTCGCCGTCCGTGGAGTAGACCAGCCGGGACTGCTCGCCGGGCATGCGCTCGCCTCCGCTCCCCTGCACGATCCCACCGCGCAAGCTCAGCCCGCAACCGGCCCGCCAGCAACGTGCCCGCCGGCCGCCTCGATCAGCCCACGCAGCCGCTCCGCCTCCGCCTGCCATGCCGCGAGGCCGGCGAGGCGCGCCGTCCGCTCACCGGAGCCGTGGTCGTCCGCGATGGAGAGCCGCGCGACCTCCTGCAGGGCGCCGCGGTACTGCGCAAGAAGCATTTCGGTCTCACCGGAAGGGGCGGGATCGGTGCGAATCGGTGGCTCCGTGTGCGTTCGGCCGGATCGTCTCGTAGGACGTCCGTCAGCGGCGGCGGTCGTTCCGCTTCATCTCGTACATTCGCAGGTCAGCAATGCGGAACGCCTCCACGGGATCGTCGCTGTCGACGCCGACCGTGGCGGAACCGACCGAGGCAAGGAGCGCGGGCATCGAGTCGCGGAAGGTGATGGCTCGCGCCAGTCGCGCCTCAAGCGGCCCCGGCTCGGTGCCGTACGCGATAATCGCGAACTCGTCGCCGCCGATGCGAAACGCCCGGTCGCCCGCCCGGATGCGCCGCTGCACCGCCACTGCCGTCGCGCGGAGTGCCTCGTCCCCGACGACATGGCCCGCCTCGTCGTTCACGACCTTGAGCCGGTCCAGGTCCACCACCACGATGATCGCGTGACGGTCGGGGGACTCCTGGTCGCGACACGCCAGGAGGGCCTCGTCGAACGCTCGACGGTTTCCGAGGCCTGTCAGGGGATCCAGCAACGCCTGCTGACGGGCCTCGGTCGCCATCTCGGTGAGGGCCCGCTCGCGCTCCTTCACCGCGGTGATATCGCGCGCAACGATCCACGAGGTCCCGAAGCGGCCGTCCGGCGCCGGCTTCAGGAACAGCGAACCCCCGAGCCAGCGCACCTCCCCATCAGGGCGCTTGATCCGCGCCTCGATGCGCCGGGGGACACGCTGTCCGGTATCGAACCGCTCACGGATGTCAGCGACGCCGCGCAATCCCTCGTCAAAGAGGACCTCTCGCATCGGTGTGCGCTGGAGTTCCACGAGGGTGCGACCGAAGAGCCGCTCAGCGGCCGGGTTGGCCCAGATCATTCGCCGCCGGTCGTCCATCTGCCAGACGGCTTCAGAGATGTGCTCGAACAACTCTGCGTACGTCGCCGCCTGGACAGCAAGCGCCTCCCCCTTGGAGGTGGCGTCGACGAGTTCGACGACCTCGAACAGGTCGCCCAGGATCGCGGTCCCGAGGACCAGTGGCACCACACGGCAATGCGCGGCGATGGCTTCGCCGTCCGCGCGCAGGAGGCGCGCCCGGAACGACCAGGAGATGCGAGAGCCGGACGCGCGCGTGGTGATCCGCTCGCGGGCCGCCTCGCGGTCGGACTCCTCCAGCAGCGACACGCAGCCGATCGCTGCGATTTCCCCCTCCGAATGGCCGAGGAGGGCAGCGAACGCGGCGGAGCAGCCGAGCAGCCGCCCATCCAGCGACCACGCTGCGATCGGAGACGGCATGGCGGCAAGGAGGGCCTGGAGGAGGTCTCCCGGGCTGGTCTGGTGGTCGGGCATTACGTTCATTCTACCGCCGGCCCGGGACGCGCGCGTTACGGGACTTCCACCCCGCTCGCCTCCCGTCGGGAGCCGAGGGATGATGGGCAGGTCGCCGCCGCGGGCGGCACCAGGCGCTCCGACAGGTGATCTACGCATGCTGGGTGACCTCACCAACTGGGTGGGCGAGATCGTCGATGGCTTCGGCTACGCCGGCGTCGCGTTCCTCGTGTTCCTGGAGAACGTGTTCCCCCCGATCCCCTCGGAGGTGGTGCTGGGACTGGCCGGGTTCACCGCGAGCCGCGGCGAGGCAACGCTGCTCGGGATGCTCGCCGCTTCCACCGCCGGCTCCCTTGCGGGCGCCTGGCTGCTCTATGGCGTCGCCGCGGCGATCGGGCCGGAGCGCGTGCACCGCCTCGTGGTCCGCTACGGCCGGTGGGTCCGGATCACCAGTCGGGATGTGACCCGGGCTGAGGAGTGGTTCGACCGCTGGTCGACCGTCGCCGTCCTCGTGTGTCGCTGCGTGCCGTTGGTGCGGTCGCTCATCTCCGTGCCGGCCGGCTTCCGCCGGATGCCGTTCGTGCCGTTCACGCTCTACACCGCGCTCGGCAGTCTCGTATGGAATGCGATCTTTGTCAGCGCGGGCTATCTGCTGGGCGAGCAGTGGGAGCGGGTGCTGGCGGCCGCAGACACCTACAAGTACGTGACGCTGGCCGGCCTCGCCCTCGTGACGCTCGGCGCAGCCGTGCTGTTCTGGCGCTCACGGTCGAAGGTCGTCATCGAGGAGGCGTAGCCGCGACCGCCACCGTGCCCCGGCGGCGGCGTTGTCCGGCCTGCGCGGCGCTCGTACGCTGCACGCATGGCCAAGCCGATCGTCACCGCCGGCGGCGGACTCCCCGCCATCGTCTACACCGTCCGCAAGGGACTCCAGTCCGGTAGCCCCATCGACTTCGTGCGGCGCATGCGTTCGAGGAACGCGTGCAAGACGTGCGCCCTGGGCATGGGCGGCCAGCTGGGCGGCATGGTGAACGAGGCGGGGCACTTCCCGGAGTTCTGCAAGAAGTCGGTGCAGGCCCAGTCCGGCGACATGGGCGACATCATCACGGCGGAGTACCTCGCCCGCACGCCGCTCCACGAGATGCAGTTCCTCACCTCGGCGGCGTTCGAGCGCCTCGGCCGGCTCGCCTTCCCGGTGATCGCGGAGCCCGACGACGACCACTACCGGCCGATCTCGTGGGCGGAGGCGCTCGACCGCACCGTCGAGGCGTTCCGCGCGGCGCCGCCCGGCCAGACGTTCTTCTACTCCTCCGGCCGTTCCAGCAACGAGGCGGCGTTCCTGCTGCAGTTGCTCGCCCGCGCCTACGGGAGCCCGAACATCCACAACTGCTCCTTCTACTGTCACTCCGCCTCCGGCGTGGCGCTCGGGAGCGTGTTCGGCTCCACCACCTCGTCGCTCACCCTCGATGACATCTCGAAGGCGGACCTGGCGGTGGTGGCCGGCGCGAACCCGGCGAGCAACCACCCGCGCCTCATCACGCAGCTGATCGCGCTCCGCAGGCGCGGCGGCAAGGTGATCGTGGTGAACCCGCTCCGCGAACTGGGCCTGACGCGCTTCCGCGTCCCCTCCGACTGGCGCAGCCTGCTCTTCGGCTCGCAGGTCTCCGATCTCTACCTTCAGCCGCACATCGGCTCGGACGTCGCGCTGGCGAAGGCGATGCTCAAAGGCGTGATCGAGGCGGACGCCCTCGACCGCGTGTTCATCGCCGACCACACGAGCGGCTTCGAGGCGGTGCGCGCCGACGCCGAGGCGGCGTCGTGGGACGACCTAGTGGCGGCCTGCGGGGTCCCGCGCTCCGAGATCGACGAGGCCGTCCGCATGCTGGTCACGGCGAAGCGCGGCATCTTCCTCTGGGCGATGGGGCTGACGCATCACGTCAACGGCGTCGACAACATCACCGCCTTCGCGAACCTCGCGCTCGCGCGTGGCTGGCTCGGACGGCCCGGGTGCGGGCTGCTGCCGGTCCGCGGGCACTCCAACGTGCAGGGCGTCGGCTCCGTCGGCATGAGCCCCGAGCTGAAGGAGGCGTTCGCAAGCGCGCTCGAGGCCGCCTTCGACATCCGCGTCCCGCGCGAGTCCGGCCAGGACACGTACGCCTCCATGCTCGCGGCGGAACGAGGCGAGGTGCAAGCGGCGCTGCTGCTGGGCGGCAACCTGTTCGGCAGCAATCCGGACCGCACGTGGGCGGGGGCAGCGCTGCGCCGCATCCCCTTCACGGTGTCGCTCACCACGAAACTGAACGAGGGGCACGTCCACGGCCGCGGCCAGACCTCGATCATCCTCCCGGTGGTCGCGCGCGACGAGGAGTCGCAGGCGACCACGCAGGAGTCGATGTTCAACTTCGTCCGGCTGTCGGATGGCGGCACGCCGGCGATCAAGGGCAACCTCCGCTCCGAGGTCGACATCCTCGCGACGATCGCCGCGCGCGTCCTGCCGGAGGGGCGCTTCGACTGGGCCTCGCTCCGTTCGCATCGCGCGCTGCGGAAGGAGATCGCGCGCGTCGTGCCGGGCTACGGCGCGATCGGCGAGATCGACGACACGAAGCGTGAGTTCGAGATCCCCGGGCGCATCTTCCACGACCCCGCCTTCAACACGCCGGACGGCCGGGCGCGCTTCGCCGTGACGCCCCTGGGCGAGTTTCGACCGGGGCCGGGTGAGTTCCGCCTGATGACCCTGCGCTCAGAGGGCCAGTTCAACACCGTGGTGTACGAGGAGACGGACCTCTACCGCGGCAACCGCCGCCGCGACGTAGTAATGATGTCCGCCGAGGACGCCGCGGCACTCAGTGTCGGCGAGGGTGACTGGGTCACCGTCACCACCGAGGCCGGCCGGATGCGCGTGGTCGCTGCAATCGTGGAGATCCGCCCGGGCAACCTCGCGATGTACTACCCGGAGGCGAACGTGCTGGTGCCGCGCCGCCTGGACCCGCGCTCGAAGACGCCGGCGTTCAAGTCAATCAGCGCGAAGGTGACCGCCGACCTGCCGGTGCGCGTCTAGGGCCCGGCCGTCCCATCCAGGCGCGCCGCCAGTGCCTCGGCCCGCGCGAGTTCCTCAGGCGTGTTGACCCCCAGGAACGACAGACCTTCGGGGTCGGCCGCCGTCCACTCGTCCGGCTGCACCAGCAGCGCGCGGGGATCGTCGGCAATCTCACTGGCAGCGCGCGTGCCGCCGGCGGCCAGCGCACGAATCGCCTCGAACGCCTCGAAGTGGATCGCGCTGCACAATGGCTGCGGGCGTCCCTCGTGCACCGGCACCACGATCGCGCCGGCGGTGGCGCGCGCGGCGAGGAGCGCGAGGAGTCCCGGCTGCACGAACGGCGTGTCGCACCCGAGCACCAGCGCCACCTCGGCGCCGCTCGTGCCACCCAGCCCGGCCGCGATCCCGGCCATGGGCCCCTGGTAGGCGGTGGTGTCGCGCACCAGCGTGACCGGTGCGGCGCAGCGCACTGGCTGGATCACCTGCGCCGGCGCCAGCACGATCACCACCTCGACCACCCCGGGGACGGCGACGGCCGCCTCCAGGGTGCGGTCGAGGAGCCGCCGGCCGTGCAGCATCACGGAGGCCTTGTCGCGCCCCATCCGGGACGATCGACCGCCTGCCAGGACCACCACGGCGATGGGCACCGGGGGCTCGGGCGTCGGGGCCACGGGGGTGCCTCTCAATGCGGTTCGGGACGTCCCCGGGATGGTATCGCCGCCCGTCCGAAGCGGCGTGGCAGCCTGATGGAGCGCCGGCGCGCCTCCAGCGGGCCTCGTGCAAGGGCTGCTCACGCCGCCGTGACGCTCGTGCGCGTTTAGTGAGAGATTCGAGCGAACAGGGGTATGGCGCAGCAGCGCCTTACACTGGGATCGCGGCACCGCGGTGTATGTACTGGTCGAAGGCGGGACCGTGCTCCTCAAGGTTGGCTACGACTTCACCTACGAGTGCCCGGCGCGCACGCCCATGGTGCTCCTGCTGAACATCCATCACAGCCGTGCGTCCGACATCATCGTGCCGGATCACCTCACGGTGAGCCCGTCCGTGCCCGTCGAGACGTACCGCGACGCGTACGGCAACTGGTGCTCGAGGCTGGTGGCGCCCGCGGGCACGGTCCGCCTCACGGCGAACGCCATCGTGCGTGACTCCGGCCAGCCGGACGTCGTCGTCCCGACCGCGCGCCAGTACGCCGTGGAAGACCTGCCCTCCGAGACGCTCCAGTTCCTGCTGCCGAGCCGATACTGCGAGAGCGACCTCCTCTCCCAGACGGCGTGGGACCTCTTCGCCGGCACGCCGGGGGGGTGGCCTCGGGTGCAGGCGATCTGCGACTTCGTGCATGACCGCGTCACCTTCGGCCACGAGCACGCCCGCTCCACCAAGACCGCGCTCGAGACCTTCAACGAGCGCACGGGGGTCTGCCGGGACTTCACCCACCTGGGCATCGCGCTCTGCCGGAGCATGAACATCCCGGCGCGCTACTGCACCGGCTACCTCGGCGACATCGGGACGGAACCGCCGTACTCGGCCGGCGACTTCTCGGCGTGGTTCGAGGCGTATCTGGACGGG
>JAUXUW010000176.1 GCA_030684635.1 Dehalococcoidia bacterium | reverse complement strand
TGCGCGGGTGAGGTTCGATGTCCCCAGTGTCCGCCCGCGCGGAGGGGTACGCCACCGACGAACGGCGGGCTGGAGAGGGTGACCTTTGGCCCGCGCCGGTGACCCGTCCGGGGCGGCATATCGCGTACCTCGCGCCTCCATATACTGGGACTCAGGCACCCCGCCGCTCCCTCGGTCACGCGGACGTATCGGACGGACTGGCTTGGCGGACGAGCACCAGACGGCGGAACTGGTCGAGCGCATCGCGTCGCTGCCGCGTTCCCACGAATTCCAGAGTGTTGCCCTGACCCCCGACTGCGACCCTCGTCGTCTGCTGGCCGACCCGGTCGCCGCGGGCGTCGTCGCGTCGTACGAGCGCCCCGAGCGCGGTCTTGCGCTGGTCGGCATCGGCACGGCGGAGCGGATCGAGGCGCCCCCCGGCGGGGGGCCCGCCTCCGTCCGCGAAGCGATGCGCCGCGTGCTGGACCGCGGGCTCTCCGGGGACGCCCCGGGGCTGCGCCCGCGCCTCCTCGGTGGCTTCCGCTTCAACCCGGAGGGAGACACCGGGTCGCCGTGGGCGCCGTTCGGCGCTGGGTGGCTTTCCCTCCCGCGCGTCCTGCTGGTCCTTGATGGCGAGTCAAGCGGCGTGGTGATTGCACCGGACGTGGACCCGGCCGAGGCTGCGGCACTCGTGCGCCGCACCACTGTCCCGATTGCGGCGGACGGCCCGCGCCCCTCGCTGGAGGTGGAGCGTCCGATCAACCGCAGCCGCTGGCTGGACTCGGTCGCCCGCATCGCCGAGGAGGTGCGCGAAGGCGCTTACGAGAAGGCCGTGCTGGCCTGCACCCAGGTGCTGCACGCGACCGCGCCGATCTCGGTGGGCCGCGCGCTGGCGCGGCTGCGCGCCGGGTATCCGGACTGCCACCTCTTCACGATGACCAGTGGTGACACCACCTTCATGGGCGCCAGCCCGGAACTGCTCGTGGGTCTTTCGGGCGGGCAGGTGCGTGCGCTCGGCCTCGCCGGGTCGCTCCGCCGCGGTGAGACGCCGGAGGAGGACGAACGGCTGGGCGCGGAACTGCTGGGCAGCGCGAAGGATCGCATCGAGCACGAGACGGTGGTGCGCGCGATCCGCGAGCGCCTGGCCCCGGCGACGGACGACCTGCACGCGCCGAACGCCCCCCGCCTCCGCAAACTGCCGAACATCCAGCACCTGTCCACGGACATCACCGGCCGCGTGCGCGCCGGGGTGGACATCCTTGACCTCGTTCAGCGCCTCCACCCGACGCCCGCGGTCTGCGGCTGGCCGGCGGACGTGGCGCGGGCGGTCATCACGCGCCACGAGGACTTCGACCGAGGCTGGTACGCGGGGCCCGTGGGCTGGGTGGACGGGGCTGGCGATGGCGAGTTCGCGGTCGCGCTTCGGTCGGCCGTAGTCCAGGGCGATCGCGCGTGGCTCTTCGCCGGGAACGGCATCATGGGCGACTCAGAACCCGCCGCGGAGCTCGCCGAGGTCCAGTTGAAGTTCCGCCCGCTCTCCGAAGCGCTGGCCTCCTAGCGCGGACGCCGAGGCTGGCGGGCCGTAGGATACGCGCCATGGCTCTCCCCGCAGACCAGTACGTCCGCGCGCTCCTGCAGTCGCTGTGGCATGGCGGCGTCCGCCACGCCGTGGTCTCGCCGGGCTCCCGGAACACGCCGCTGACCAACGCGTTGACGGCGCCGGGGTCGCCGTTCCGCCTCTGGCTGCACCTGGACGAGCGCTCGGCGGGGTACTTCGCGCTCGGCCTCGCGCGCCAGGTTGGCGAGCCGGTGATGGTGCTCTGCACCTCCGGGACGGCCGCCGCCAACTACCTGCCCGCAGCCGTCGAGGCGCGCATCTCCCGTATTCCCCTCGTGATCCTGACGGCCGACCGCCCGCCGGAGGCGCGTGACGTCGGTGCGTCGCAGACCGTCGACCAGGTCGGCCTGTTCGGCTCCCACGTGAAGTGGGCGCAGGACATGCCGGTGGCGGACGCAAGCGCGATCGACGAACTCGTGCGCTACGCACGCACCGCCGGTGCGCGTGCCGCGAGCGTGGCGACGGAGGTGCCCGCCGGGCCGGTGCACCTGAACGTGCCGTTCCGCGAGCCGCTCCTTGAGGCGGGCACGCCACCGCCGATCCTCGAAGAGACGCCGGTGGCGCGGCAGCCGGTCGCCGCGCCGGCGCCGGACGCCGCCACGGTCGCCCGGCTCGCCGAGGTGGTTGCGGGGCGTCGAGGGGTGATCGTGTGCGGGCCGGAGTCGGCGGGCCTGCCCGCGGCGGAGATCGTGGCGCTCGCCGCCGCCCTCGGGTGGCCGGTCGTCGCTGACCCGCTGTCCGGGCTGCGCACCGGCGGCCACGACCAGTCCGCGGTGATCGACAGCGTGGACGCGATCATTCGCGAGCCGCTGTTCGCCTCCGCCGCCGCGCCGCAGGTCGTGCTTCGCTTTGGCGCGGCGCCCACCTGCAAGCCGTTCAACACCTGGCTCGCCGCCCAGCGCGGCGTCCTCCGGCTGCTCGTTGACCCCGCCGCCGGCGGCACCTCCGGCTGGCGCGACCCGGATCTCCAGAGCGACGAGGCGGTGAGCGTGGACCCGGCCGCGCTCTGCACCGCGCTCACCGCCTCGCGCCCGGCTCCGGCCCCAGCGGGCTGGCTCGCCCTGTGGCGAACGACAAACGCCGCCGCCCGCGCAGCGATGCGCGAGGCGATCGCCGCGCTGGACGAGCCGTTCGAGGGCCGGGCGGTGCTGGACCTGGCGGCGGCGCTGCCGGACGGC
>JAUXUW010000173.1 GCA_030684635.1 Dehalococcoidia bacterium | reverse complement strand
ACCGTCGAGACCTCCAGGTCGACGACGGGGCCGCCGTTCTCCTGGCGGATCTCCTTCACCGTGGCACGCGCCGTGAGCGTGTCCCCGGGGAAGACCTGGGAGACGAAGCGGACGCCGTACTTCGTGAGACGGCCGTCGCCCAACCAGTTCGTGAGCATCTTCCCGGTCATGCCCATGCTGAGCATGCCGTGCGCGAACGCGGTCGGGTATCCGGCGATCTTCGTCGCGAACACCTCGTCGGTGTGCAGCGGGTTGTAGTCCCCGGAGGAACCGGCGTACTGGACGATCTGCGTGCGGCTGAGGTCGTGGCAGACCACCTCCTCGTGCACGTCGCCCACCTTGATGCTGCTTGCCTTGAGTGCCATGGCTGTCCCCTAGTCCTGCTGCACCGGGCGCTCGGTGCGCACGCCAACGGAACGAGCGGTGATCACCAGCTCGTTGTTCTGGTCGTAGTACTCCGTGATCGACTCGCTGAAGATCAGCTTGCCGGCACGGCGTCCCTCCCGCTCCCACGACTCACCGGGGCGGCTGACGGAGTGCAGGATGTCGCCCGGCTTCAGGTGCCGGTGGTACTCGTAGTGCTGCTCGGCGTGCAGGCCGGATCCGCCGCCGGCGCGCGGCTGCTCCACGACCGGCTCTTCCTTCACGTTGGACCCGGTCGGGTTCTTGCCGGAGCCGAACCACTTCTGCCCGATCTTCGGGCGCAGGCCGTAGTCCGGATCGAACTGCGCGGACGCCTGCACGAAGGTCGGCGGGGCGATGATGCCGCCCGGCTCCGTGCCCTTCGCGTAGTTCTCGTCGTAGTAGATCTGGTTCGCGTCGCCGACGGAACGCGCGAACAACATGATGTGGCCCGCTTCCACGGGGAACCGCTCGACTGGCATGTAGCCTCCTCATTCAGCGGGCGCGGGCCGGTGGCTTCAACCCGGGTAGTCCCCCGTCGCCCGGCGTCACGGTAGCGAACCCGTACCCGCCTGCACAGAGTCCTTCACGCCGAAACCGAAACAAGTCGAGGGCGTCTCGCGACGCCCTCGACCGGAGGTTGCGACCGATGCCTGCTACTGCAGGACGCCCACCGACCGCATCAGTTCGACCGTGCCACGGAGGTCGGACAGGTCGTTCAGGTCCAGGTCGGGCGGGGTCACGCTGGTCAGGCCCGGCAGGTCCGCGCTCGGGGCGACCGAGGCGATGACCGGGTACTCGAACGTCTGCTCGGCGAAGTAGCGCTGCGCCTCCTCCGAGAGCAGGAACGCCATCAGCGCCCGCGCCGCGTCCGGCGCGTCCGTGGACTTCAAGATGCCGGCGCCGGCCACGCCCACCATCGAGCCGATGTCGCCGGCCGCGGTGTAGTGGTTCGCCACGGGGAAGTTCGGCCCCTGGTCGCGCAGGAACTGGAACAGGTAGTAGTGGTTGACCAGCCCGAGGTCGACCTCGCCGTCTGCCACGGCCTGCACCACGGAGCCGTTGTTCGCGTAGGCGGTGGCGCCGTTGGCGACCATGCCCTCCAGCCACGCCTTCGCGGCGGCGTCGCCCTCCACCAGACGGAAAGCGGTCACGAACGCCTGGAGCGAGGCGTTCGTCGGCGCCCAGCCGACGCGGCCCTTCCACTCCTCGTTCACGACGTCCTTCACGGACGACGGCAGGTCGGCCACGTCCACGGCGTCCTTGTTGTAGACGATCACGCGCACGCGACCGGACAGGCCAACCCAGCCACCAGCGTTCGAGCGGAACACAGCCGGCACCAGCTCCAGCAACGCCGGGTCCAGCGGGGCGAAGAGCCCCGCCTGCTCGACGGCGCCGAGACCGCCGGTGTCTTGCGCCAGGAACACGTCCGCCGGGCTGCGCGGCCCCTCCTCCAGGAGGGTGCCCGCAATCTCCGAGGTGGACCCGTACTTCGCATCCACCTTCACGCCGGTCTGCTTCGAGAACATTTCCAGCAGCGGCGCGATCAGCGCCTCGTTACGGCCCGCGTACACGGTCAACTGCTGACCTTCGAGCGAAACCGCGGTAGCCGTCGCGGTCGCGGTGCCTGCCGTCGTTTCGTCATCTGAGGAACATGCGACCGAGACCAGCGCGATCAGCGGGAGCAGCAACCCCGCCAGCCATCGCATTCGCCTCGGCCGTCCCCCACCATTCGTACCCATGAAGCCTCCGCCTCTTGCCGGCACGCTGACGCGATGCCAGGAACTATGTCTCGGCGACGACTATCACTGAGCCAATGCTTATCTGCAACTTTGTTTCGGAGAATTAGAGAAAATCACAGAATCAAGTCTGGCTCGGGGCTTCAGAGGACGCGCGAGGGCGCTGGGAACGGGCTGTCGCTAGAACAGCGACCCGTGACGGATGGTCCGCTCGATCGCGTAGACCACGAGGAGGCCCGCGCCGACGGCGAGCCACTTCCAGTAGAACCGGCCTGGATCCTCAAGCATGACCGTTAGCCTACGGCCTCCGCGACCTCACGCGCGAGGGGCAGCGCGGAGGTGAATCCGGGCGATTCGATCCCACCGAGGTGGACGTAGCCGCGGTCGTGCCAGAGCAGGAAGTCGACCTGGCCCTGGCCCGGCTGCTGTAGTTTCGGCCGGTAGCCCACCTGCCCGGGCGCGATCTGGTCGGCGCCCAGCCCCGGGATGAAGCGCCGCCCCGCGTCCAGGAACCGCGCCGCCCACGCCTCGTCCGCCTCATGCCGGTAGTCCAGCGTCGCGCCCTCCTCGTGCCACTCGGTGGACGGCCCGAGGTGTACGCCGCCATCGAGGTCGACCGTCAGGTGCAGGCCCAGGCCGCCCGCAGCGTGCTCCGGGAGCGGGTAAATCGGACGCGAGACCGTCCGCGCCGCTTCGGGGTCGATCACGTCGTAGTAGCGACCCACGTTCACGCCCTGCCGGAGCACCGGCACGATCACGCCGTCCCGCACCCCACCGTCCAGGGGATACCCCGCGAGCGCAGCGACCTCATGCGCGTGAAGGCCGGCGGCGTTCACCACCACCTCGCACGTCAGCGTGGAGGCGGTTCCGTCCGCGTCGCGCAGGTCGATACGGAAGTCGCTCGCGGTGCGCTCGATCGCGGTGACCTCGTGCTGGTAGACGACCAGCGCGCCGTGGTCGCGCGCCGCCGATTCGAGCGACCGCACGAACGCGAATGTGTCGACCACGCCGGTGCTCGGCGACCAGACCGCCTCCAGCGCGGGAAGGTGCGGCTCCAGCGTGACGATGCGCTCGCGCCCGATGCGCTCAATGCCGCGCGCGCCGTTCTGGACGGCCTGCCGGTAGACCTCGTCCAGGCCACCGCGTTCCGCCTCGGTGAACGCGGCAATCAACTTGCCCGTGCGTCGGACGGGGACATGGTGCGACTCGCACCACTCGTACACGGCGGCGTTGCCTTCCAGGCACAGGCGGTGCTTCAGCGACCCCGTCGGATAGTAGATCGAGGCGTGCACGACGCCGCTGTTATGCGACGACGTCTCCCGCGCCGGCCCCTCGTGCCGCTCGATGACGATGACTGAGCGATCGCGCGACAGCCGCTCCGCGACGGCCAGGCCCACGACACCGGCACCGATGACCACGATCTCCGCGTCGCGCCCGGCCCCGGTCATGCGGAGGCGACCTGGCCGTCCGCCGTGAACACCAGGTGCGAGCC
>JAUXUW010000169.1 GCA_030684635.1 Dehalococcoidia bacterium | reverse complement strand
CTGCGTGGCCATCTGTGCTCCTAGTCGCGCGGCGGGGCGACGAGCTCGATGCCGCCGCCCAGACTGCGTCCCCGGCGTCGAGCGAGGTATCGCCGCCACGCGGGTGTGATGCCGAAGGTGTCTCGTCGTTGCAGCCGTGCCTCGACGACGGGTGCCCCTTGACGATATCCGAGGCGGGAGTAGGCGGCGACCGCGGGCGTGTTCTTCGGGTCGACGGTCAGCACGGCCTGGCTGCACCCACCTTCCAACAGCGCGCGCGTGACCGCGCCCGTGACCCGGGTGGCGAAGCCCCGGCCACGGTGGCTCGGGTGCGTAAACACGTTCCCGACGACCGCCAGCGACTGGTGCGGGGAGACGATGTGTGTCCCGGCCACGGCCACCAGCCGCTCGCCCTCGAACGCGCCGTAGTAGACGGCCCGCTCGATGGTCTCGGCGGTGTAGCGGCTGGGATTGCCGTCCGTGGCGTAGAGCGTGTTGATCCGGGGCGCGTCCGCCCCGCGCAGGCGGCGCACCTCCCCGCCCATGTCCTGAAACTCGAAGGAGGTGACGGACATGCGCATCATCCGGAGGGTGTCGGTCACGAAGTGCGTCCGGGAGATCGCGGGCAACTGCTCCGGCGTGGCCGTGGAGAGGTAGGCCGAGCGCAGCCCGGGGTAGGTGGCGAGGATCGCGCTCACTCCCTCCGGGTCGCCGACCGTGACTACGACCGAGCCGAGGGCGCGCGCGTGCATCACTGTGGCCTGGCCCCCCGGTCCGTCCGCGGTCCAGTAGCGCGCCCACGTCAGCAGCTCCGGCTCCAGGTGCCCGAGCGCGTACGCGGAGAACGCCCGGTCATCCGAGAGTCGCGCCTCCAGCGCGCGCCGTTCACGCACCTCGCGGACGCGGTAGAGCGTTTGCTCGCGGGCAGACTCGCGGCGGATCGCGTCCGTCACGGCGCCACCCCCCAGTACCGCTCCACGATCAGCCCCAGGCGGCGGCGCGTCTCCGCGGGCACGAGCGCCGGCGCGGTGACGAGCGCGGTCGCGAGCGCATCCCCGCAGGTGCACGGCCCGAGGTCATCGATCTGTCTGACGATCCCGGCGACGGCCGCCCGGGCGCGGTCCGCGTTGCGGTGGAGGTTCTGCAGGACGAGGTCGGCGGTGACGTCACCCTCCGACTCGTGCCAGACGTCGTAGTCCGTGGCGAAGCAGAGCGCGCCGTAGCAGAGCTCCGCTTCCCGGGCGAGTTTCGCCTCCGGCAGCGCGGTCATGCCGACGATGTCGCCGCCCCACGACTGGTAGAGGCGGGACTCCGCGCGCGTGGAGAAGGCGGGCCCGTCGATCACGACCAACGTGCCGCCTCGGTGCGTGGTGACGCCGGCGGCCTCGCTCTGGCTGGCCACGAGCGAGGCGAGCGCGGGACAGAACGGATCGGCGAGACCCACATGCGCGACGGCGCCGTCACCGAAGAAACTGGATGGCCGGCCGTGGGTGCGGTCGATCAACTGGTCGGGCACCACCGCGTGCAGCGGCTCGATCGTGCGCCGGAGAGATCCGACGGCCGAGACGGAGACGACGCGGCGCACGCCGAGCGACTTCAACGCGTAGATATTCGCGCGGGCGTTCAGCTCAGCAGGGGGGATGCGGTGGCCCTCGCCGTGGCGCGGGAGGAAGGCGACCCGTTGTCCGTGCAGGAGCCCGAGCGTGATGGCGTCGCTGGGTGCGCCGTAGGGCGTGGGCACCTGAACCCGTTCGACCTCGGTGAGGCCGGGCATCTCGTAGAACCCGGACCCGCCGATGACGCCGATCTCGGCCGTTGCCTGATCCCCGGCCACCACGCCTCCGTGTGCCCGGTGTGCGCCCGACACCCGCCGGTCGGGACAGCCACCGTGAGGATCGAGATTAGTCCGTGGGCGGGGCGGGCGCGACGCCGGGACGGCATCTCGGGCCACCTCAGGCGATGGAGTCGCTCTTGAGGCGGTTGCAGTCCGCACAGAGGACCTGGATATTCTCCGCGGCCACACCGCCGCCCTTCGCGATCGGGATGACGTGGTCGAACTGCAGCGACTCCTCCGCGCCGCAGCGGACGCAGCGCCCCTCGTCACGGTGCCAGACGAACGCGCGCACCTCGTCCGGGATGCGTGCGCGGCGGCTGCCCTCCACGGCCTCCTCGGCGGCGCGGATCTTGCGGAGGCGGTCCAGGCGGGCATTCTGCCGGCGCTGCCGATCCCAGACCAGCAGTGCGACCGCGTCCGCGTCCAGGCCGTCGTCCTCCCAGTAGCAGCCGTCCGCCGTCCACCACAGCGTGCGGCCGGCCTCGGCGGCCAGCGGGACGGCGCCGCCATCGGTGATCGTTGCCAGGTGGCGCTCGTGCGTGCGGCGGTCCAGGCGGACCGTGAGCCGGCCGGCGCGCACCTCGTGCCGGGCGAAGATGCCGAAGCCGGTGCGGACCACCTCCGCCCCCACGGCGCGCTTCAGGCTCACGGGGCGGGCTCTCCGCGCAGGGCCCGCGCGATCGCCGGGCCGAAGGGTGGGCGGAAGACGCCGGCCTCCGTCACGAATGCGGTCACGAGGCGGGCCGGGGTGACATCGAACGCCGGGTTCAGCGCGGAGGCGCCGGGGGCCGCGATGCGCACGCCACCCGCCTCCAGCACCTCCGCCGGGTCGCGCTCTTCGATCGGGATCGCGTCGCCCGAGGGCGTCGAGGGGTCGAAGGTGGAGATCGGCGCGGCCACGTAGAACGGGATGCCGGCGGCGTGCGCGGCCAGCGCCACGCCCAGCGTCCCCACCTTGTTTGCGGTGTCCCCGTTTGCGGCGACTCGGTCCGCGCCGACGATCGCGACGGTCACGCGGCTACCGAGGATGAGCGAGGCCGCCGCACCGTCCGCGATCACGTCGAAGGGGACGCCGTGCTGCTGGAGTTCCCACGCGGTCAACCGCGCGCCCTGTAACCGTGGCCGCGTCTCGTCCGCGAGCACGTGACGGACGAGACCCTGTCGGTACGCCTCGATCACCACGCCGAGGGCCGAGCCGAGGCCGGCGGTGGCGAGCGGACCGGTGTTGCAGTGCGTGAGCACCACGCTCCCGGGCGGCAGTAGCGCCGCCCCGGCGGTGGCAGCGGCACGGTCCGCCTCCCGCTGCGCCTCGTGGATCGCGAGGGCGGCCTCGAGCGCCGTTGCGGCGGCGCGGGCATCCGGGACGCCGGCGACGGCTGTGCGCACCCGGTCGAGCGCCCAGCGCAGGTTCACGGCCGTCGGGCGGGTCGCGCTGAGAGTGCTCGCCGCAGCCTCGATCGCCGCGTGGACGCCGCCAGCCGGCGCGAGCGAGGCGGCGAGCGCGAGGCCGTAGGCGGCGGTCACGCCGATCGCCGGAGCGCCACGGACACGCATCGTGCTGATCGCGTCGGCGACCTCCTCCACCGTGGCGAGGTCGAGGGTGAACGACTCCTCGGGCAGCCGTGTCTGGTCGAGCAGGCGCACGCGGCCCTGGTGCCAGGCGACGGGGACGTACGGCGGGCCGGGCGGGAGCGCGCTCATGGCAGACAGGGTAGGACAGATGTTCGGACTGCGCAGCAGCGATCAGGTAGCGGCGCCCCGGCACCGCGGCGCTAGTAGGTGAGGAGCGTCGTCACCGAGCAGCCGCCGAGGCGGGCGCGGCCGTCCAGCGCGATGAGTTCGATGACGAACGCGAAGCCGCCGACCTCGCCACCACACTCTTCGACGAGGCGGGCGGTGGCCCAGGCGGTGCCGCCGGTGGCCAGCAGGTCATCCACGATCACCACGCGGTGCCCGGCGACCGGCGGGGTGCGGTGCATCTGCAATTCGCTGCTGCCGTACTCCAGGTCGTAGGCGACCGAGGCGAACTCGTGCGGCAGTTTGCCGGGCTTCCGCACCGGCACGAACGGGATGCCGAGGCGCTCCGCTACCGGCACGCCAAAGATGAAGCCGCGCGACTCCACTCCAGCGATCAACGTCGCCCCCATCGCGCGGGCGGCGTTTGCCAGCGCGTCGATCACCTCGCGGCGCGCGTCCGGGTCGTAGAGCAGCGGTGTGATGTCGCGGAACAGGATGCCCGGCTGCGGGAAGTCGGGGATCGTCCGGACGAGTGCGGCGATGCGGGTGGCGTCGAAGGTGGTCACGCGGGGATGCTCCGCGCGCGTCCGTCACGCGTCAAGCCTCGCAGCCGCCCACCGCCTCGGATAGCATCGAGGCGTGAAGACACGCCCCGACGCCTCAACCTCCCCCGCGCCCGCCGAAGGCGATCCATTTGCCCGGATCGCCGCGTTCTACGACCTGGACTTCGAGGATTACCACGACGACGCCTCCTTCTACGTCCGGCTCGCCGACATCCACGGCGGGCGCGTGCTGGAACTGGGGTGTGGTACCGGGCGCATCGCCGTGCCGCTGGCGGAGGCGGGCGCACGCGTCACCGGCATCGATATCTCGGAGGCGATGCTGGCGGTCGCGCGTGAGCGGGCTGGTGCCCTGAAGATCACCTGGCAGACGGGGGACCTCCGCCGGCTGAGGCTGCGTGGCCGCTTTGACGTGGTCTGTGCGCCGCTGGGCACGCTGCAGCACATGGAGACGATCGAGGACTTCGTCGCCGCGCTCGAAAGCATGGCGCGCCACCTCGCACCCGGCGGGGTGGCCGTGGTCGACGTGGAGTCACCGGTGCCGGATGACTTCGATCCGCTGCCGCAGCCACTGATCGAGCACTGGACCAAGCCGTGGCAGGGCGGGACGGTCTCGAAGGTGGTGGCGGTCGCCGCGATCCCGATGCTCGGGACGAAGGAAGTCACCTGGCACTTCGATGTCGCGGACCGGCAGGGCCGCCTCACGCGGCAGACCACGCAGTTCAACCTGCGCACCTACACGCCGGGCGAGATCGACCTGGCAGCGCGCATCGCGGGGCTGCGCGTGGTCGCGCGCTTCGCCGATTACGCCTTTACCCCGTACCACGACGGCGCGGAGCGTCTGGTGGTGCTGCTCCAGCGTGACGACGACGACATCACGTTCACCTACGACACCGGCGAGGGGGACGCGTGAGCACGGCCATTGCGCTTGATGGGATGGGCGGCGACGACGCGCCGAGCGCCACGGTGGGGGGGGCGCTGCTGGCTGCGGCCGCCGGCATCGAGGTCATCCTGGTCGGTGATTCGGAGATCCTCGGGCGTGAGTTGAACGCGCGCGGTGGCGCCCCGGCGCACATGCGCATCGTCCACGCGCCAGACCAGGTGGGCATGGGCGACAAGGCCGCCGCGGACGTGCGCCGGAACCGGCAGACCTCGCTCTACATCGGCACGGAACTGGTGAAGCGCGGCGAGGCTGCCGCGCTGGTGACGATGGGCAACACGGGCGCGGCGATGGCGACGGC
>JAUXUW010000159.1 GCA_030684635.1 Dehalococcoidia bacterium | reverse complement strand
ACCGTCGGCGCGATCGTCGTGGGGGCGGTGCTGCTGGTCGCCGGCGCGTGGGCGTTCCTCCCCGGCCTCCTGAGCGAGGACCGGGCAGCGGAACTGGAAGCCGCGATCACACAGGCGCAGGCGCAGCTCGCCGCGTCCGAGACCGCCACCCGCATTGACGACCAGCGCGCCGCGCTGGCCGCCGTGCTGACCGAGGCGGAGCGCGCCCGCGCCCTGGCCCCGGACGACCCGCGGATCACCGAACTGACCGCCGCCGCGAACGCCCGGCTCGCGCTCCTCGACGCCGTCACCACCGTGGAGACGCTGACGCGCGTCGTCACCTTCGAGGGCACGGTCACGGCGCCGGTCAACCCGGAGGAACTGGTCGCCGCGGGCGGCGCGCTGTGGCTGCGCGAGAGCGGCCGCGGCCGCGTGCTCCGGCTGGACCCGGCCGGCGGTGAGCCGGTGGAGGCGTACCGCACCGGCGAGACCTACGGCGGCACGCTCGCGCGCGACCCGGTCGCGATCGCCTGGGACGCTTCGACCGCGCGGCTGCTGATCATCGACGCCGGCCGCTCCCTGTTCGCCGTCTCGAACGGCGCGGGCGCGGATCCCGAGCCGCTCCTGCTCCGCGACGCCGCGGAGATGCGCTCGGTCCAGGCGATCGCCGTCTACCTCGGCAACCTGTACCTGCTCGACCCCACCGCCGGCGAGGTCTGGCGCTACCTGCCGGCGGCGAGCGGGTTCGACTCGGAGCGGTCGGGGACGCTGGGCGGCATGGACCTGGCGGGGGCGACCGGCCTCGCGGTCGACGGCGACATCTTCGTGATGGACGGCGAGACGTTGCGCCGGTTCGCGCAGGGCCGGGAGCAGGCGCCGATGATGGCGGGGCTGGACCAGCCACCGCAGTCCGCGGTGGCGCTGGTGGAGGATGTGCTGCGCGGCCTCTTCTACATCGCGGACCGCGGCAACCGGCGCGTAGTGGTGGGCGACCGTGCCGGTGCGTTCGTGCGCCAGTACCGGCACGCAGACTTCACCGACCTGCGCGGCCTCGCGGTGGCCGGGGATGGCCAGCAGGTGTACGTGCTGAGCGGCAGCGGCATCGACGCGTTCACGGTGCAGCCTCGTGCCGCGTCGACGACACCGGCCGCAGCCGCGACCGTCACGGCGACGCCGGCTGCGACGCCGACGCCGAAGCCGGCGGACTAGCGCGCTCGTCCTGCTCGAGTCCCCGCCGGTTGTTTGCGAGAGGCGGCCCCTCCCCCTGCCCCCTCCCCTGCGCGGGGAGGGGGATCAGTCGTGATGGGGGTTGCACCCCCATCACGGCGTTCGCCCCCGCCGTCGGAGGGCGCGGGCGGCACCTCGCGCTACCACCGGCGGCAGCCCCTGGCCCTCGCGCCGAGCGAGCATTCGGAGTGAGCCTGTCGAGCCACCACCAACACCTGGCCACTCGCGCACAACGCCTCGGAGCACACGCCCGTCCTCGCGAGGCTCGCGGGTTGTCTCCGG
>JAUXUW010000158.1 GCA_030684635.1 Dehalococcoidia bacterium | reverse complement strand
AGTGCAGCAGATATGCCGGGAAGGGGACGAGCGATGCAGGTCACGGTCCTACCGCACCAGCGACGCCCCGGTGTCGGCCGCGCTCCGATTCCGGACGGGCACCGGGCGACGCTGCCCGAGCAGGCGCGCCTCTGCCCCGTCCTGGAAGACGGCTCTCGCCTCGGGTTCCTGGTCTACCCGCCGCTTGCCGCCACCGAGACGCTCGAGGTCCGGCTACTGCCCGACCTGGCGTTCCGGCTGACCCTGCTGGTGCAGGCGGACGGCGTTTCCGCCCGCCCCGTCACGGTGATGGAGATCCGCCCCTCCGCCGGCTCCGGCGGCATCGAGATCCGCGAGGTGCTGTTCGTGGCGCCGGAGTTGCGGATGTCGGAAGCGGCGATCCGCGAGCTCTTCGAGTTCCTCGTCACGAACGTGAACGCGCCGGACGGCGGCATTGGCCTGCGCGGCGCCCACGACTTCGTCACGCCCGAGGGCTGGGACACGGTCTATACCGGCGTCCTGAACGACACCCACCGTCCGCACGTCCCGGTGCTCACGGCGCGGGTGGAGACGGACTGGTACGCGCAGCCCACTGAGTTTCGTTATGTCCTCCAGCCGGGTGAGGCGCTGAGCATTCGCGGTCAGGCGCCCGTCGGGCAGGTGTTCTTCGTGCCGCGGGAGCCGGTCACCCTCGCGGATGGGTCGCCCGCGGACGCGGAGGCGTTCCGGGGCCGGCTGGAGACGTACTGGGCGGCGCGCACCGCGAAGGAGCGTGCGATGCCCTACGGCGGCACCTTCAGCCACCACTACCGGGACATCCAGCGAGGCCGCGAGGGAACAAATTCAGGGGTGGGTACTCCCTAGCGCCCTTGCGATTGTGGTATACCGCTTGGTGCTGGCGGGCCACCCCGTGCTCGCGGCATCGGAGGGGACGGGGAATGCAGAGATATTTGATCCGTCGACTAGTGTTTATGGTGCCGACGTTGCTGTTCGTCACCATAGCCGTGTTCTCGCTGATCCGCGTCATGCCGGGTGACTTCATCACGGCGCAGATGGGCGAGTCGCGCGGTGCAGACCCGGCGTTCATCGAACGGCTGCGGGAGGAACTCGGGCTCAACGAGCCCGCCCCCAAGCAGTATTTCTCGTGGCTCGGTGGCATCGTCACCGGGGACTGGGGCACGTCGTACTGGCAGAACAAGCCAGTGACGACGGTCATCAAGGGCGCGTTGCCGTCCAGCATCCAGTTGGGCCTGATGGCGATCCTGATCGGGATCTCGATCTCGGTACCCATCGGCGTGATCGCGGCGGTGAAGCAGGACTCCTGGATTGACTATCTAGGACGAATGATCGCCATCGCGGGCGTGTCCATGCCCAACTTCTTCCTGGCAACGCTCATCATTATCTACGGGGCGCGCTGGCTCGGATGGTTCCCGCCGCAGGGGTACCAGAGCTTCTTCACGAACCCGTGGGGCAACATCCAGCAGTTCGGACCGGGCGCCATCGTCTTGGGCGCGGCACTGTCCGCCCAGAACATGCGCATGATCCGCACGACGATGCTGGAAACGCTTCGCGCTGACTACGTCCGCACCGCCCGCGCCAAGGGCCTGCGAGAAAGCGTGGTCATCTTCCGTCACGCGTTCCGGAACGCGTTGATCCCTGTGGTGACGCTGCTGGGCTTCCAGATCATCACCACAGTGGGCGGCTCGGTCTTGGTGGAGACGGTCCTCGGTATCAACGGGATCGGCCGTAACTTCATCGGCGCGGTGACCCAGCGTGACTACCCGCTGGTGCAGGGCATCCTCCTGGTGATCATCACGACCACCCTGATGGTGAACCTGCTCGTTGACCTGTCCTACTCGTGGCTTGACCCGCGGATCCGGTACTAACCGGGGCGGTTCGGAGGGAAACTCACATGGCAAGTGCATCTACTGCCGGCACTCTCAGCCAGCCCGCAAGCGGCCCTAGCTCGCTTGCTTCGGCCCGTAAGCGTCTGTTCAAGTTCGCCCGGAAGCGCCCGATCGGTGCGGTCGCCGGCCTCATGTGCCTGGGCCTCGTGCTCATCGCCATCGGCGGTGCGACCGGGGTGCTGCTCACCAACGACCCGGAAGTGTTCAAGGGCTCTGACCGGCTCTTGGGCTTCCTGAGCGAGTCTCGTGACGGCCAGCGGTTCTACATCCTGGGCACGGATGAACTCGGCCGCGACCTGTACAGCCGCATCGTCAAGGGCGCGCAGATTTCGATCTTCTTCGGCCTGGGCGTCGCGTCCATCTCGATCACGCTTGGCGCGTTCCTCGGGCTCACCTCCGCCTACATCGGCGGTAAATTCGACCTAATCGTGCAGCGCATCATCGACCTGCTGCAGACCGTCCCGCTGCTGGTCCTGGCCATCGCCGTCGTGTCCGTCACGGGCCCCGGCGTCATGAAGGCCTTCTGGATCCTCGCGTTCCTGTCGATCCCGCGCCCGACCCGCGTAGTCCGCGGTTCCGTGCTCTCGGTTCGCCAGGAAGTCTACGTGGAGGCCGCCCGCAGCCTGGGCGCCACGAACATGCGGATCATGCTGAAGCACATCCTGCCGAACGTGGTCGCCCCGATCATCGTCCTCGCCTCCTACGTGGTGGCCCTGGCGATTGTCGTGGAGGCTTCGCTCTCCTTCCTCGGCATCGGTGCGCAGCCGCCGACCCCGTCCTGGGGCGCCATGCTCACCGGCTCCGGCCAGACGTACTTCCAGACGAACCCGCGTCTGGCTCTGCTGCCGGGCTTCGCCATCTCGCTCGTGGTGTTCGCCTCCAACATGTTCGGCGACGCGCTCCGCGACGAGCTGGACCCGCGCCTGCGGGGCACGCGCTAACAGCGCTCCATCCGCTCACACGAAGAGGCCCCCGCAAGGGGGCCTCTTCTCTTCTGCGTCCAGCCCGAGGCGGCGACATGCGCGGCCGGCAACTCAAGCGAACGCGAGGTCCATGTCGCGGTGCTCGATCCCGGCGTCCATGTAAAACGGGCCGCGCGCGACGTACCCCAGCCGCTCATAGAACGGGATCGCGTGCAGTTGCGCGGACAGCGTGATGCCAGCGAATCCGCGCCGGCGCGCCTCGTCCTGTAGCACGCGCATCACTGCCACGCCGAACCCGCGCCTGCGGTGCTCCAAGAGCACCGCCACCCGCCCAATGTGCGGGTACTCGCCCTCGTGCGCATCGAGCAGCAGCCGCGCCGTCGCGACTGCGACGCCATCGAGGCGGCCCAGCACGTGCACAGCCGTGGTGCTGGAGGCGGGGTCGGCGTCGTACCGGTCGACTTCTTCGGCAACGGGCACGCCCTGCTCCTCCACGAATACGCGCATACGGACCATGAGCGCCTCCGCCATCTCCTCCGGCGTGGTGATGAACGTCACCTGCAGATCGGCCATGCAGTCTCCTCCCGCGCGGTCTGGCGCCGCGGTGCGCCCGTATGATGGCGTCACCAGCCGCCGAAAGGGAACCGCCGTGCCGGACCGCCTCGATCGACCGTCAGGCGCGCCGATCGACTGGGCCGCCGTCACCGCCGAAGCGCTGGAGGTGTTCCGCGTCTACCTGCGCATCGACACCTCCAACCCACCCGGGCACGAGGCTCCCGCCGCACGCTACCTCGGGGGCCTGCTGGAGGGGGAGGGCATCCCGTGCGAGTACATCGAGACGGCGCCCGGGCGTGAGGCGCTGGTCGCGCGGCTGCGCGGTAGCGGCACTGACGGCGCGCTGATGCTCGCGAACCACACGGATGTCGTGCCGGTCGACGCCGCCGCGTGGAGCCTGCCACCGTTCGAGGGCGTCCTGCGGGATGGCCGCGTGTACGGGCGCGGCGCCGTGGACATGAAGAGCACCGGCGTCATGCACCTGTTCGCGATGATCCTCGCGAAGCGGCTCGCGCTGCCCCTCCGGCGCGACCTTGTGTTCCTCGCCGTGCCGGACGAGGAGGTCGGGAGCGACCAGGGGATGGCGTGGCTGGTGGAGCACCGCCGCGACCTCTTCGAGATCGAGTACTGCCTGAACGAGGGCGCCTGCGGCCTGGACGAGTTCGCCAGGACGCCCTCCCGGCTCTTCGAGGTAGCCGTCTCAGAGAAGCAACTCAGCCCGCTCCGCCTCGTGACCACCGGCACGCCCGGCCACGGGAGCAAGCCGGCCGCCGACAACCCCGCTGTGAGGCTCATCAGAGCCCTCCAGCGCCTCGAAGAGTGGGATCGAGGCCTCGTGGTCAGCCCGGTGGGGCGGGCCTACCTGGAGCGCCTCCACGCGGCCGGGCTCGTCGGTGACCTGGACGACCGCGCCACGCTGGAGGCGGCCCTGAAGGCGAGCCCGGACACGGAGGCGGCGTTCAGCAACACCCTGAACGTGACCATGCTGGACGCCGGCATCAAGTCCAACGTCATCCCTGCCCGCGCGGAAGCCACCATCGACTGCCGCCTGGTCGCCGGGCAGTCGCGCGAGGCCTGGAAGCAGGCCGTGGAGGAGCGCATCGGCGACCCGCGCGTGCAGGTGGAGTTCCTCTATCCGGTGGAACCGGACGTGACCGTGTCGCCGTGGGACACGCCGCTCGCGCGGGTGATCGAGGACGTGCTCACCGAGGCGTTCGAGGACGCAGTAGTGGTGCCCTCGACCGCCATCGTGGGGACCGACAATCGCTTCCTGCGGCCGCTCGGCATTCCCGCCTACGGCTTCATCCCGTGCCTGCTCTCGCAGGCCGAGCGCGACGGCTTCCACGCCAACGACGAGTTCATCACCGTCGCCAACTTCAACCTCGGCGTGGAGTTGATGTTCGAGGTCGTCCGTCGGGCCTGCACGTAGCGGCGACGCCGCGGCGTCCGCGCATCAGGTCGGCCGGAACGCCACGCACTCCACGTTCACGTAGAGGAAAAACGCGTCCTCATGCCGTGCCCAGGCGCGCCAGCCGGAGGCGATCGCCTCGAGGTCATCGCGTGTCGCAAGGCCGTACTCGATCGCCTGCTCCGCGAGGCTGGAGTGCGTGACGCGGTCCGCCCACGAGTCGCCCCAGTTCAGCACCGAGTCGCGGTCGGCGAAGACGACGGCCGTGGCCGTGGTCCGCACATCCTCGAAGCCCGCCTCGCGCAGCCAGGCGCCCAGGCGGCGCCCGGCGTCCGCGTCCGCGCCGTTGCGGGAGGCGACGGCGTGGTACACGGAGAGCCAGCGGTCCAGTTCCGGCAGCCGCGGCCACGCGATCATCGTCGCGTAGTCCGCGTCGCGGACGGCGACCACGCCGCCCGGCTTCAGGACGCGCAACATCTCGCGCGCGGCGTCCGCAGGCCGGGCGAGGTGCTGCAGCACCTGGTGCGCGTGCACCGCGTCGAACGCGCCGTCCTTGAAGGCGAGCGCGTACACGCTGCCCTCCTCGAACCGCACGTTCGTCAGACCGGACTCCGCGAGGTGCCCGCGGGCCGTCTCCACGACCGCCGGGACGACATCGATGCCGACGACCTCGCCCGGCGCGACGGCGCGCGCGAGCCCGGTGGTGATGGTGCCGGGGCCACAGCCCACGTCCAGCAGCCGCATGCCGGGCTGGAGGTAGGGGAGAAGGTACGCGGCGTCCCGCTCCGCCGTGCGTCGGGCGTGCTGCCCGACGACAGAGGCGTGGTGGCCGTGCGTGTAGCGGTCGGTGGGAAGGGTCATTTGAGTTTCGTCACCACGTCCTGCATGAACCGGTCGTATGTCTCGCGCTGTCGTTCGAGCGCGCCCAGGCCGGCGTTCGGCACGATGAACTCGTCCACGCCCGCGTCCCGGTAGCGGCCCAGCGTGTCGACCACCTCGTCCACCCCGCCTGCGAGTAGCGGCTGGCGGCTGCGCTCACGCGCACGCTCCACCACGGAAGCGTCGTCCGTGAGGATCAGGAGCGCCTGTGCGCTGCGGTGGATCGTCTTCGGGTCACGGCCCACCTTCTCGCAGTGCTGCTCCAGCACCGCGCCCTTCCTCGCGAGGGTCTCCGGCGAGCCCCACACGTTCCACTGGTTCGCGTACGTGGCGGCGATGCGGAGCGTGACCTGCTCACCGCCGCCACCGATGAGGATCGGCGGGCCGGGCCGCTGCACCGGCTTCGGCGCCAGCGGCGCGTCCGTGATCGTGTAGTGCTTGCCGGTGAAGTCCGTGCGGTCGTTCGCGAAGAGCGAGCGGATGATCTGCACACTCTCCTCCAGCCGCTTCATCCGCCAGCCGACGGTGCCGAACTCGATGCCGTACTTCTCGTGCTCGTTCTGCTGCCACGCCGCACCGAGGCCCAGCACCAGGCGGCCGCCACTGATGATGTCCACCTGCGCGGCCATCTTGGCCAGCACGGCCGGGTGCCGGTAGGTGTTGCCCGTGACAAGCGTGCCGATGGTGACGCGGGGGATGAGCGCGGCCAGCGCGGCGACGGACGTCCAGCCCTCCTGCGTGGGGCCGCTCACGTCCTCCTGGTTCGGCATGAAGTGGTCGGCGAAGTACAGACCCTGCCACCCGGTGCGTTCGAGGTGCTGCGAGATCTCCAGCACTTCGTCCCACGGGGCGGCCAGGCCGGGCCATGCGGAGAACTTCACGGGGCACCTCCAGCGGCTGTCGGGCGCGCGCGGCCCGGGTGCCGAAGATAACACCGAGGGCCGGGCGGACGGGGGGCGAATCGCGGGGGACGGGCTAGGTCATGCCGAGGCGCGTGGCCATCTCCGTCACCAGCATCTGGTGGAGTTCCGCGCGGCGCGTCTCCGGCTGGTCCTGCTGCCCCATCTCCACGAGCACCGCGTTCAGGCCGGGGATGAAGTTGCCCAGTGACAGCGACGAAGATCCTCTGCGCCCGCTGAACCCGCTGAGGTCGGCCGGGTCGCCGAACACGCCGCCGCCACCGAAGTTCCCACCGGGCCGCGAGCGCACCGTCAGTTCCTCCCGCGGGGAGATGCGCGCGTTCACAGTCTCCACCAGCGACTTCACCGCCTCCAGTGCGGGCGCGGGCCCGGCGCTGGTCACCGTCTGGCCGATGAATGCGGTGCCGCCGTTCGCGCCCCGCTCGTTGAAGAAGCCCCAGGACTCGTGGAGGTCGAAGAGCCAGTGCGGACGCCACTCGGTCGCCAGTGCCACTACCTCGTGCGCCATACGTGCCATCGGTACGCCGTTCGGGTCGCCCGGGTAGAGGCGGTTCAGGTCACCGTATCCATCGAGCGTCCGCTGGAACGCTGCGGCGGAGCGGTGGTTCAGGCGCGGCAGCACGATGAGCATCCCGCGCTGCACCTCCCACTCCGCGATCCCCTCGGCGGCCAGCCAGCCACCCGGCTCGTTCCCGTGCACCCCGCCCAGGACCATCAGGCGCGGGCCCGGCTGCCCGCTGTGGAAGATGACGCCGGAGGCCTCCCACTCCGTGCCCGGCATCAACGTCACCACCTCGCGCCCGCGTGGCATCACCGGCGGTTCAGGGAGCGGGGTCGGGGTCGGTGGTGGCGGAAGGGTCGGGGCGGGCGTGGTCGGCGCGGCCTGCGGCAACTCCGGCGCGCCGACCTGGAATTCGGAGGTGCAGGCCGCGAACGCGGCGGCGCCCAGGCCGCCGAGCGACAGTGTGAGGAAGCGGCGACGGTTGAGCGGCGTCATGCGAGACCCGTTCGACGTGGTGGGTCTTCAGGATACCGCGAGCGCGAGCGGCATGACGAAGAACACGGCGAGGAACGCCAGCAGCGCACCTCGGTGGCTGCTCACGCGCGAGGCGACGCCCAGGATGCCGTCCGAGAACGGCCGCCACACGAGCACGAACACCAGCAACGACACGATGGTCACGGACAGCATCTCCGCCAGCACCACCGGCGTCGCCGCCTCCGCGTCCAGCAGCAGCGAGGCGAAGAGCGTGTCCAGGAACGTGGTGATGTTCGCCCCCATCACATAGGGGATCACGTCGCGGCGGCGGACGAAGCCCTTGAGCGTGAGCGGCACCAGGATCGTGACGGACAGCGACACGGACATGGTGAGTGAGGTCACGGCACAGCCGAACAGGAACATCGCCCGGGGCGAGCGGAAGCGGCGCGCCAGTTGCTCAAAGCCCTCGGGCGGCGGGTCCAGGTTCGGCAGCATCCGGTCAAAGATGGCGAACGCGCCGAGGAGCGCGCCAACGCCGAGGCCGAACAGCGCCACGCCCGGTAGGTGGTCGGCGAGCGGCCGCACGACCGGCCGTGCGAGCGCTCCCGGGAGGTCCGCCCAGCCGGTCGGCACAAGCGCGCTCGGGCCATCCAGCACGCCGGTCCCCAGCAGCCAGAGCGCGAGCACGGTCGCCGGGATGTAGACGATCACTGTCGTGAGCAGCGCCACCACGCCCACGTAGACCCCGTCCGGGCGCCCTCGACCGCGCGCGTAGGCGATGAAGCCGACCACCAGCACGATCAGCGACGCGCCCATGCGTGAGCCGGAGAGCATCGCCAGCGAGCCGGAGGCGGAGATGGCGCCGCCGTCCAGCAGCGACAGAGACAGCGCCGCGACGGGCGAGCCGGAGAGCGCACCGTACGCCGCCAGCCACCCAAACCCGACGAGGTTCACTGGCCCCTCGATGCTCAGCCGCTCAAACAGCGTCGCGACGCCGGGCGCGGCGGCAGACAGGAGTTTCAGCGCCAGCGTGAACAGATACAGCGCCGCTGCGACGCCCGGGATCAGACGCGGCAGCCGGCGCACGAGGGCGCGCGTCAGGCGACGGCGGAGGACGCGGTCGCCGGCCTCGGTGGGAGGAGCGGAGTCGGGGCTCACGCCGGAATGGCGCCGAGGATCATCCCTGCCGCAAGCGTGTCGTTCGTCGCCTCGTCAATGAGGATGAACGATCCCGTGGTGCGGTTCCGCTGATACGCATCGAAGTAGAGCGGCTCCGTCGTCTTGAAGCGTACCCGGCCGATCTCGTTCAGCGACAGGCCGTCC
Organism: Dehalococcoidia bacterium; assembly: GCA_030684635.1. GTDB lineage: Bacteria > Chloroflexota > Dehalococcoidia > UBA2979 > UBA2979 > W-Chloroflexi-9. The sequence continues at coordinate 13,018 of JAUXUW010000158.1, read as the reverse complement.
GGGGACAGGTCCTCCGCCAGTGTGTTGATCTCCAGGCGCGCGTCCACGGACTGCACCACCGCGCGCACGTTGTGCGTGGTGTGCTTCAGCGCGTAGCGCCCGCCCGGGAGCAGCCGGCCGCGCTCGCTCATCCAGCAGACCCAGGCTTCGAACTCGTTCCCGATCGACGGCCCCCGGGTCCCGGCAACCCCCGCGACGATCATGTTGCCGCGCGAGATGTCGACGTCATCCGCCAGCCGGATCGTCACCGACATCGGCGCGCAGGCTGCGGTGACCGGGCCGTCAAACGTGTCGATCGCCTCAATGTGGGTGCGGTGGCCCGTCGGGAGGACGGTCACGACATCGCCGGGGTGGAACACGCCGCCGGCAACCGTCCCGGCGTAGCCGCGGTAGTCGTGGAAGTCCTCGCGCATCGGCCGGATCACGTACTGCACGGGGAAGCGCGGGGCCTCCAGGTCGCCGGGCGGCGGCACCTCTACCTCCTCGAGGTGCTGGAGGAGTGCCGGGCCGTCGTACCAGGGCATCTCCGTGGACCGGTCAACGACGTTGTCGCCCTTGAGCGCGGAGATCGGGATGAACGTGACCTGCTTGAAGTCCAGCCGCTCCAGGAACGGCTGGAAGTCCGCCCGCACGGCCTCGTACGCCGCCTGGTCGTAGCCGGCCATGTCCATCTTGTTCACGCAGACCACGAGGTGCGGGATGCCCAGGAGCGACGAGAGGAACGCGTGGCGGCGCGACTGCTCCACCACGCCCTGTCGCACGTCCACGAGGATCAACGCCAGATCCGCGGTGGACGCGCCGGTCACCATGTTGCGCGTGTACTGCACGTGGCCCGGGGTGTCCGCGATGATGAACTTCCGGCGCGGCGTCGCGAAGTAGCGGTACGCGACGTCGATCGTGATCCCCTGTTCGCGCTCCGCCCGCAGTCCGTCCGTGATCAGCGCGAGGTTCACGTACTCCTCGCCGCGCGCCTGGCTGGTGCGCTCGATCGCGTCCCATGTGTCCTCGAAGATCGCCTTCGAGTCGAACAGGAGGCGCCCGATCAGGGTGCTTTTGCCGTCATCGACAGAGCCCACGGTGCAGAAGCGGAGCAACTCCATTAGAAGTAGCCTTCCCGCTTCCGGTCTTCCATCGCCGCCTCGGAGAACTTGTCGTCGGCGCGCGATTGCCCGCGCTCGGTGAGGCGGGTCGCGGCGATCTCCGCGATCACGCGGTCGAGCTCCACGGCGTCGCTGCGGACGGCCGCGGTGCAGGTCATGTCGCCCACGGTGCGGAACCGCACGCGCTCCTTGAACGGCGTCTCACCGGGGAGCATCTGCAGGAATGGCGAGGTCGCCATCAGCATGCCGTCCCGCTCGAACACCTCGCGGTCGTGCGCGAAGTAGATCGAGGGGATCTCGATACCGTCCTCCGCGATGTACTGCCAGACATCCAGCTCGGTCCAGTTGGAGAGCGGGAAGACGCGCATGTGCTCACCGCGCCGGCGACGCCCGTTGTACAGGCTCCACAGTTCGGGCCGCTGTCGCTTCGGGTCCCACTGCCCGAAGTCGTCGCGGAATGAGAAGACGCGCTCCTTGGCGCGCGCCTTCTCCTCGTCGCGCCGGGCGCCACCGAAGACCGCGTCGAACTGGTTGGCGGCGATGGTCTCCAGCAACACGGTGGTCTGGAGGCGGTTGCGGCTCGCCCGCGGGCCGGTCTCCTCCACCACGCGCCCGGCGTCGATCGCCTCCTGCACCGAGCCGACGATCAGGCGGACGCCGAGTTCCGCTACGCGGCGGTCGCGATATTCCATGACTTCGGGGAAGTTATGTCCGGTGTCCACGTGCACCACCGGGAACGGGACGCGCTGCGGCCAGAACGCCTTCTACGCCAGGCGGAGCTTGACGATCTAGTCCTTGCCGCCGGTGAACAGCAGGCCCGGGCGCTCGAACTCCGCGACCACCTCCCGGAGGATGTGGATCGACTCCGCCTCCAGCGCCTGGAGGTGGGTGAGTTGCGGGCGCGCGGCCGCGGGGTTCACGGATGTCGCGTTAGCCAAGGTGCAACCCGCATTCGACCTTATCGGTGCCGGCCCACCGGCCGGCGCGCTGGTCCTCGTCCACGCCGACGGGGCGCGTGCAGTGCGTGCACCCCACCGTGGGGTAGGAACGATCGTGGAGCAGGTTGTACGGCACCTCGTTCGCGAAGATGTAGGCCCAGGCGCGCTTCTCGTCCCACGTCACGAGCGGGTTCGCCTTCGCAAGGCCGAATTTCGCGTCCCACTGCACCGCAGGCGCGTTCGCGCGCGTGGCGGACTGGTCGCGGCGCACGCCCGTGAGCCACGCCTGCTTGCCCTCCAGCGCGGAGTAGATCGGCTGCACCTTGCGGATATCGCAGCACTGGTCGGGGGCCGTGGCCCAGAGCGCCTCGCCGTACTGGGCGGCCTGCTGCTCCGGCGTCAGCGCGGTCCGGAACAACTGCAGGTTCACCGTGTTCGCGTAGCGCTCGCGCGTGCGCTCGATGAGCGCGTAGGTCTCGTCGAACAGGAAGTCCGTGTCGAGGTAGAAGACCTCCGTGCCCGGCGCCACCTTCGACACCATGTCGATGAGGACGACGTCCGAGGTGTTGCCGAAGGCGGAGGCGAGCGTGACGCCCGTCCCATAGCGGTTGAACATCCAGCCCAGGATCGCCTCGGGCGGAGCGTCGTGCAGGCGCGCCTCCGCCTCTGCGAGGGCGGCGGCTTCTTCGGCCGGAGCGTCAATTGCGGGGGTCGGCTCGCTCATCGGAGTGTCCGCTCTGCCGGTGTCCGGCAACTCGTGATGTACGTCACACAGGTTCCAGCCCAGAAGGGGGCGGCGGGGTGAACCGCCGCCCGGGTGCATCCGTGGTTAGACGGCACACTCGCCTTCGCCGCGCTCGAGCACGTACAGGCCCTCGCGCTCCCAGTCGACGAACTCCTGGATGCTGTCGGTCGCGAAGACCGGCGTCACCGTCAGGTCCTGCACCGCAGCCTCGAACGGCTTGGCGCCGACGCGGGCGAAGAACGCGTTGAACTCCTCACCGTCCTGTCGGTCCTGCTCGTAGAGGCGCACGAAGCGCTCCACGGCCTGCGGCACGCGCTTCGCCGGGATGCGCATGCGCGCCATCTGGCCGATGCGGGTCGCCTCGCCCTCGCGACGGTAACCGCCGAGCAGCACGTTGTAGGTGGGCACCTGACGCTCATCCACGCGCATGGAGGCGCCGTGGAAGCCGATGTTGCCCAGGTGGTGCTGGCCGCAGGAGTTCGGGCAGCCGCTGATGTTGATCATCATCTGCCGCGTGAGCGGGTCGGTGATGTTCATGGACTGCAACTGCTCCGTGATGGCGCGGTTCAGGCCCATCGAAGAGGTGATGCCGAGCTTGCACGAGTCCGTGCCGGGGCAGGAGACCACGTCCACGATCGTCTGCGCCCCGGCGCCGCCGAGGCCGAGCGCCTTCAACTCCTGCCAGACCGCGTAGACGCTGGCGCCGGGGATCCAGCGGAGCACGAAGTTCTGCGCCTGCGTGGTGCGGGCGCGGCCGGCGCCGTAGGCGGTCATGATCCTGGCGAGGCCGCGGAACTGCTCCGGCGACAGGTCGCCCTGCGGTATCTGCGCCTCGAGGGCGTAGTAGCCGTCCTGCTTCTGCTCGCGGACGTTGTCGCGCACAAACGCCTCGAACTCCGCGCGGTCGGCGGCGGGGGTGGTGGCGACGTCCAGTGGGCTGGGGTCGGGGGCGAGCGCCTGCTCGTCGTCGTGCCAGAGGAACGCCTCCAGCGGCTGGGTCGTGTTCGCCCAGTCCTTCGCGAGTTCCTCGTCCACCATCTTGATGAACTCAGCCTCGCCCACGCGGTGCACCAGGAACTTCAGGCGCGCCTTGTGGATGTTGACGCGCAACTCGTCCGCCTGGTCGAAGATGCGGATCACGGCCTCCGAGTAGCGGAGGAAGTCCGCCACCGGGACGAACTCGGTCACCGTCACGGCCTCGCGCGCCATGGTGGAGAGACCACCACCGACGACCATCTTGAAGCCGTGCACCTTCTCGCCATTGACCACGCGCTCACGCGCGATCCAGCCGATGTCGTGGATCACAGACAGGCCCGCGTCCGCCTCGGAACCGGAGAAGGTGACCTTGAACTTGCGGGGCAGCAACTGCGACAGGGGGTTGCGCACCCAGTACTTCACGAACGCGGCAGCGTACGGGGTGATGTCGAACGGCTCGTCGGCGCGAATCCCGGCCCACGGGTCGCCCGTGACGTTGCGGACCACGTTGCCGCACGCCTCACGCGAGGAGAGGCCGTGGTCACCGAGGACGCGCAGCAGGTCGTACATCTCGCGCAGCGCCATGTGGTGGTACTGGATGTTCTGGCGCGTGGTGATGTGCCCCTTGCGGAGCGGCGCGAAGCGCTCGGCGGCCTGCGCCAGCCCCTCCATCTGCTGTGGGCTCACCCCGCCGAAGGGCAACTTCACCCGGATCATCTGGCGCGCCGCCTGACGCTGGCCGTAGACCCCCTGCTTGAGGCGGAAGCCGATGAACTTCGCTTCGTCTCGGTTGCCGGCGATGAACTCGGCGGCCTCGGTGCGGAAGTCGGAGAACTCCTGCGGCACGATCGGGATGACGTGCGGGGCCTGCGCGCGGTCGACGGTGGTCATGGTGGGCTGCCATTCACGAGTAAGTCACTCAACAAGGACAGGTTTATAGTAGCCGCGCGACAGCCACCCGCCAACCCCCGGGGCAAGAAACCTGCGAGTTAGTAGGAGGAGACGTCCATCTGGGGCAGGTTGCCGGTCGCCGAGTAGACCGTGCGCTCCGCGATGTTGGTCGCACGGTCGGCGATCCGCTCCAGGTTGTGGGCCACCCAGAGCAGGTGCGTGCTCGGCTCGATGGTCGAGGGGTCCCCGATCATCACCTGGATCAGGTCCTGGTAGATCTGGTCGTACAGTCGGTCGACCACGTCGTCCGCCGACCCGACCAGGAAGGCGGCGTTGATGTCCTGATCCACGAACGCCTGGACCGCGTTCCGCGACATATCCCGGGCATGGCCGGCCATGATCGGGATGTCGATGAGCGGCTTCACGAGGGGTTCGTCCTGCATCATCAGGACGATGCGTGCGATGCCCTCCGCGTGGTCACCCATGCGTTCGAGGTCGGTCATGATCGCTGTGACGGAGACAATGAGGCGCAGGTCGCGCGCCATCGGCGCCTGCTGCGCGAGCAGGTGGACGCAGTCGTTCTGGCACTCAAAGTTCTTGGCGTTCAGCGCGGCGTCGTCGCGGACGACAGCCTGCGCCATCACGGGGTCGCGATCCAGAAGGGCCTGGATGGCCCGGTCCACCGCATGATCCACCATGGACCCCATCTCCAGGACGGAGTCCATGAGCGCTTCGATCTGGCGATGGAACTGCTCACGAGGCATGGAACCGCCCTCTCGCGGCCAGACCCCCGCCCGATCCGAGAGGCGAGTCTACCGTAATAACGGATCGCCGCGCGAATCCCCCCGGGGAGACCGCCTCAGAAAGACCCGGGCGCGCTTAGCCGAACCGGCCGGTGATGTAGTCCTCAGTCCGGGGGTCCATCGGAGTCGTGAAGATCTCCTCGGTCGGCCCGTACTCAATCAACTGGCCGTACGCGGCCTCGCCGGCCAGGAAAAAGCCGGTGTAGTCGGACACGCGCGCGGCCTGCTGCATGTTGTGGGTCACGATCACGATCGTGTAGTCCCGCGCCAGCTGGCGCATGAGTTCTTCGATCTTCAGGGTCGCGATCGGGTCCAGGGCGGAGCAGGGCTCGTCCATCAGGATGATTTCGGGCTCCACCGCCAGCGCCCGGGCGATGCAAAGGCGCTGCTGCTGGCCGCCGGAGAGCGCCAGGCCGGACTTCTTGAGGTCGTCCTTGACCTCGTCCCAGAGCGCCGCCTGGCGGAGCGAGCGCTCCACGAGTTCGTTGTAGTCGCCCTTGTAACCGTTCACGCGGGCCCCGAAGGCCACGTTCTCGAAGATCGACTTCGGGAATGGGTTTGGCTTCTGGAAGACCATGCCGATGCGGCGGCGGACCTCCACCGGGTCGACGCTGTTTCCGTAGAGGTTGTGGCCGTGGTAGTCGACCGCCCCGGTGATGCGCGCGCCGGGAATGAGGTCGTTCATGCGGTTGAGCGACCGGAGCAGCGTGCTCTTGCCGCAGCCGGATGGGCCGATCAGGGCCGTGATCTTCTTCACGGGGATCTGCATGCTCACGCCGGAGAGCGCCATCTTCTTGCCGTAGTAGACGCTGAGGTCGCGCACCTCCAGCGCCGGCGGCTCCGGGGGCGTGAAGCGGTCCGGCGCCGTCCGCTGTGAGGCGCCGACGGACTTCCGCGACATCGTCGGCCGGGGCGTCGCCGTCCCCTCGTGGACCGGTGCGGCCTCGGTGGGTGGCGTGGTCGGGGGTGCCTCCGACATGACTGACTCCTATCGGGCCGGCGGACCGGCTAGTTGCGGAAGCGCTCTCGGAGCGCGGCAGCGGCGATGTTAAAGGTCAGGACCACCGTCATCAGCACCAGGATGCCGGCGGCAGCATTCTGTCGGAACGCCTCCTGCGGGCGCACGGTCCAGTTGTAGACCTGGATCGGCATGGTGGTGAAGGAGTCCCAGATGCTGGTGTTGTCGAAGGCGATGAAGGTGAACGCACCGATCATGATCAGCGCCGCGGTCTCACCGGCCGCGCGCGCCAGCGCCAAGATGACGCCGGTGATAATCCCCGGCAGCGCCCCGGGCAAGACGTGGTACCAGACCGTCTGCCACTCGGTCGCGCCGAGGGCCAACGAGCCCTGCCGCAGGCTGGGCGGCACCTGCCTGATCGCCTCCTGCGAGGCGATCACCGTCATCGGCAGGATCATCAAGAAGAGCGTGAACGAGCCGGCGAGGATGCTGGAACCCCAGCCGAACAACCGCACGAAGACCGCCAGGCCCAGCACGCCGTAGATGATGCTGGGCACACCGGCGAGATTCGCGAGGTTCAACTTCACGAACTCCAGGAGCCGGGTCTTCGGCGCGAACTCCTCGATCCAGATCGCCGTGGCGATCGCGATCGGCACCACGAAGACGATGGTGAGGCTGAGGATCCAGATCGACCCGATGAAGGAGGAGCGCAGGCCCGCCTGGTCGGCGAACCGCGAGGGGTACGAGGTGAAGAACGACCAGGAGATGCGCGACCAGCCGACGACGATGGTGTCCACCATCAACGCGAACAGGACGACCACGCCGATCATCGAGGCGCCCAGCAAGACCCACTTCGAGGCGCGCGAGACCGCCTGACGCCGCGCCACGCGGCCCGTCGCCTGGAGGGTGAAGTTCTCGTCCGGGAGCGACACGGCCATCAGTCGTACTCCTCGCGGAAGCGCTTGATCACGAGCTGCGCCGCGATGTTGAAGATCATCGTGATCACGAAGAGCGAGAGGCCGACGGCGAAGAGCGATCGGTACTGGACCGAGCCGCGGGCGGCGTCACCCAGGCCAACCTGGAGCATGTAGCCGGTCATGGTCTGGATGCTTTCGAGCGGGTTCAGCGTCAGGTTGGGCGTCGAACCCGCGGCGACCGCCACGATCATCGTCTCGCCGACGGCCCGGGCGACCGCCAGCAGCACAGAGGCGATCACGCCCGAGAGGGCCGCGGGGAGCACCACCTTGAACGCGACCTCCAGCCGTGTCGCGCCCAGCCCGTAGGCGCCTTCGCGCAGTTCGCGTGGGACGCTCGACATCGCGTCCTCCGAGATGGAGGCGATGGTGGGAATGAGCATCACCGCCATGACGGTGCTGGCGCCGAGTGCGTTGAAGATGGAGATCGAGTCGCCCAGGATGGGACGCAGGACATTCAGCGTGACGAACGTGAGGGCGAAGTAGGCGTAGACCACCGTGGGAACGCTGGCCAGCGCCTCCAGCATCGGCTTCAGAATGCGTCGCACGTTCGGGTCCGCGTACTCGCTCAGGTAGATCGCCGCCGCGAGCCCGATCGGCAGGGCCATCACTAGCGACCACAGGACGATGTTCATTGTCCCGGCGATGAGTTCCCAGATGCCGAAGGAGATTGGCTCGAAGAGCGGCTGCCAGTCGGTCTTGAGGAGGAAGTCCTGAACCGGCACCTCCTGGAAGAACGGGATGCTCTCCCAGACCAGCACGGCCACAATCGCGACGGTCGTGAACAGTGACACGCTGGCGGCCGCGACCAGGCTCAACTTGATCACCGACTCGCCGACGCGCTTGAAGCGTCCCTTGCTCAGGGCAGTGCCGATGTCAGCGTCCAGCCGGGTGCCTGCTGCGGCCATCATTCAATCCTGGTTCAAGCGCGGAAGCCGGGGGCCCGACTCACGCTGCCGTTGTCAGACTTCGACACGGCGCTACGAGCATCTGCTCGTCGGGCCGTGTCGAAGGGTATCGCGAGGGCGGTCGGGGTGGCAGACCCGGAAGTCCACCACCCCGACTGCCGTCAGTCATGCGATGCCGCTACGGAAGGAACGCGGCCACCTTCGCGACCTGCGCCTGGTAGAGGGCCTCCGGCAGGGTCACATACCCCACGTCCGGGACCAGGGTCTGCATGTTCTCCACGTAGAAGTTCACGAAGCCCAGAACCTCCGGCTTCTCAGCCAGCAGGGACTCGCGCGTGTAGATGAACAGCGGGCGGGCCAGCGGGACGTAGGTGCCGTCCAGCGCCGCGTCGAAGGAGGGCTCAACGCAGCCCTTGCCAGCGTCGATCGCGACCGCCGACAGCTTCTGACCCGCCTCAAGGTAGTAGGCGAAGCCGAAGTAGCCGAGCGCGTAGCGGTCGTTCTCAATGCCCTGCGCCAGGATGTTGTCGTCCTCGGACGCCGTGCCGTCACCGCGGTGCGTGGCCTTCTCGTCCTTGTTGACGCCGGCGATGATGGCCTCGACGAAGTAGTCGAAGGTGCCCGAGTCGGTGCCGGGGTAGTAGAACTTGATGTTCTCGTTCGGCCACTCCGGGCGGATGTCGCTCCACTTGGTCGCCCCGCCGCCCTTGAAGGCGTCGTGGACTTCCTTGGTGGTCATGCACGCAGCCCAGTCGTTCTGCGGGTTCACCATCACGGTGAGCGCATCGATAGCGACCTGGATCTCGACGATGTCCGTGATGCCGTTCGCCTTGCAGGCCTCGCGCTCAGAGTCCTTGATCGGGCGGGAGGCGTCGGAGATCTCGGTTTCGCCACGGCAGAACTTCTCGAAGCCGCCACCGGTGCCGGAGAAGCCCACGTTCGCCCGAACCTTCGAGACCTTGCTGAACTCCTCGGCGACCGCCTCGGAGATCGGGAAGACCGTCGACGAACCGTCAATGCGGATCGTACCGGTCAGCGCGGCGTAGTCCAGCCCGGCCTCGGTCGGAGCAGCCGTTGCGGTTGCCCCGCCGCTACCGGTCGCGGTGGCCGTCGCGGTCGACGTTGAGTCGTCGCTCCCACAGGCGACGGACAAGAGCATCGCGCTTGCGGCGAGCCCGATGCCAGCGGCCGTCCGCCAGCCAAACTTGATTCCCAGTGCCATGCAAACTCCTTCGTGGCCACATCCCGGACGGTCCGGGCGGTGACGCGTGTATCCCTCTGCTGTCGGAATGGTCTGCCCGCAGGGTTAATGCTTGTTTAAACGTCGGGCCGCACGGCGGTGCGACACTTCGGCGCATGCCACGAGAAGCGTTCGATGCCGAACTCCTCGCGATCAGCGCGGATGTCCTCCGCCTGGGCCGTCACGTCCGCCGCGCCACCGACGAAAGCATGGAGGCGCTCCGGGACGCGGACCTGGCCCGCGCCCGCGCGCTGGTGGAGGGGGAGCGGAGCGTGCACCGAGAGCGCTGGCTGCTGGAAGAGCGAGCGGTCGCGGCGGTGGCGATGCAGGCGCCGGTCGCGGGCGACCTCCGCCGCCTCACGAGCGCGCTGAGCGTGGTGGGCGAACTGGAGCGGATCGGCGACCACGCGGCGGGCATCGCACAGGTGAACCTGCTGCTGGGCGCCACGCCCCCTCGGCGCCTCGGCTTCCTCCCATCCATGGCGGACCGGGCGCTGGCGATGCTGGACGACGCGCTCGAGGCGTTCGAGCACGATGACGTCCCGCGCGCGGAGCACGTCTGCCACGCGGACGACGACCTGGACCGCCTTCAGGACCGCGTGTACCAGGACGCCTTCAGCGCCATGGTGGCGGACCCGTCACAGGTGCAACGGCTCACCTACTCGCTGTGGGTCGCGCACAACCTGGAGCGGGTCGGCGACCGCTGCACCAACATCTGCGAGCGGGTCATCTACACCGTGACCGGGCGGCTGGCCGACACCTCGCGCTCCGCGTACTGAGTCGCGGGCTACGTCGTCGCGGCGGCGTCCATGCGAGGCAACGTGAAGCAGAGCGTCGCCCCCGGTGAGCCGTCCGCCACCCAGATCTCCCCGCCGAGACGCGAGACGATGTGCCTCGCGATCGCGAGGCCGAGGCCGGTGCCGGATGCACCATCGGGCGCCCTCGAACGGTCTCCGGTGTAGAAGCGCTCGAACACGCGGAGACGGTCCTGCGGCAGGATGCCGGGGCCGCTGTCACGCACCGTGAACCGCACCAGGTTGCCCTCCATGGCCGCGCTGAGCGAGACGGCCCCGTCCGCCGGCGAATGGCGGATCGCGTTGTCGATCAGGTTGGAGAGCACCTCCAGCACCCGCTCCCGGTCGGCGCGGACCACGAGGCCGTTCGCCGGCGCCGACTCTAGCCGGACCGAGCGCCGCTCGGCGACCGGCGCCAGCCGCTGCAGCGACTCCGCCAGGAGCGAGTCGACCTCCACCGGCTCGACGTGGAACTCCTCGCTGCGCGACTCGATGCGCGACAGGCGGAGGAGGCGGTCCACGATGCGCGCGAGGCGGTCGATCTCGCCGGTGAGCTGGCGGTGGAAGCGCTCCCGCTGCGCCTGATCCTCCACCCCCGACTCGAGCGTCTCGGCGAGCGCGAATGCCGCCGCGATCGGCGTGCGGAGTTCGTGCGAGACGTTGGCGACAAGGTCCTGCCGCGCGCGTTCCGCCCGGCGGAGCGAGGTGAGATCCTGGAGCGTGAGCACCGTGCGGATGCGCCCCTCGTGCACGCGCGCCGCCGTCGCGTAGACGATGCGCCCGTCCCCCACCGTCAACTCACGCGGCTCGCCAGCCGCCTCGCGCAGCACCTGGAGCAGTTCGTGGTCACGGGACGCGCGGATCAGCGACACGCCGACCATCGCGACGCGGGGACGGCCCAGGATGTTCGCGGCGGCCTGGTTCGCCGCGAACACCGTCTGATCCTCGCCGAGCAGCAGGACGCCCTCCGCCAGCAGGTCCAGGATCGCGAGCGCCTCGCTTGAGGGAGATGACGGGACGATCCCGGCAGCGCGATCAGGCGCGGCCACCAGTGCTGGCTTTGCGCGCTCCAGCGGAAGCGCGCCGCCGAGTACGAGCGCGACGACCACGAACACCGCGAGCCAGTCCGGGAGGGTGAGGACGGCCGCAACGGCCAGGACGGCGAGCAGCGCCAACCCAGGGATCGTGCGCAGGGGCGTCACGGGACGAACTTGTACCCGACCGAGCGCACGGTCTGGATGTGCTTCGGGTCGGACGGGTCGTCTTCAATCTTCTCCCGCAGCCAGCGGACGTGGACGTCCACCGTCCGCGTCTCACCGGGGTAGGTGAGGTCCCACACCGCCGCCAGGATCGCGTCGCGCGTGAACACCTGCCCGGGGTGCCGCATCAGGAACTCCAGGAGCGCGAACTCCCGGGGGCGGAGCCGGATCACGGTGCCACCACGCCTCAACTCGTGCCGCACCGGCGACAGCTCCAGGTCGCCGGCGACCACGGAGGCCGTGTCCTCCTCCCCCTCGCCCGCGCGTGGCCCGGCACCGCGGGAAATCTCGTCCCGGCGCAGGAGCGATGCCACGCGGGCGCGCAGTTCGCGCATCGAGAAGGGCTTGGTGACGTACTCGTCCGCGCCGATATCGAGCCCCTGGACCACATCCGCCTCCGCGTCACGGGCGGTGAGCAGCAGGATGGGGATAGGGGTCTCCGCCCGCAGCACGCGGCAGACATCCAGCCCGGACATCCGCGGCAACATCACGTCTAGCACGATCAGGTCGGGATGGCTGTTGCGCGCGCTCTCCAGCCCGGCGATGCCGTCCGCGGCGGTCGTCACCTCGTGCCCATCGCGCTGGAGGTTGAACGCGACGGTCTCGCGAATGACCGGGTCGTCCTCCACCACCAGCACACGGGCCATCATGCCTCCCGAAACGAGACGCGGCGGGAGGGGCTCCCCTCCCGCCACGCGGTGATCAGTCCGGCCCCCGCGCCGGGGCGCTGGCGGCCCACCCGCGGCCCAGGCCACCGAGCGCCGCCGCGACCGCACCAGCGGGATACGGCAGCATGGTAAGCGCAGGGCCCGAGTCTACCCCGCACGGCCTGCGATCTGCACCGGGCCACCGGTACGGCGGGGGGCCCGCTGAGGGAGACCGCCGGGCGGCCTCGGGTTGCGCCCGCACGCCGGGATTGTCGGGTGCGCCCGACGTGACGCAGCCGACGAGGTCTGCCAGACTGCTTGCCCATGGACATCCATCTGGCCCTGCACATCCTGCGTCGGTGGTGGTGGCTGCTGATCGCGGCGACCGTCGCGGGAGGGGCCATCTCGTACGGTGTCTCCACCCGACTCACCCCCACGTACGAGGCGACCACCACACTACTGGTGGTGCAGGCACCGGCCGAGGGTGTCGTCCAGTTGAACGACATCCAGACCGCGGAACGGCTGGCCAACACCTTCTCCCGCCTGGTGACGCTGCGCCCGGTGCTGGAACGGGCGATCGCGCAGGCTGGCCTGCCGTTCACGCCGGGCGCACTGGAGGAACGGCTAACCGTGCGGAACCCTCGCGCGACCCAGTTGCTGGAAGTGTCCGCCCGCTCGTCGCAGCCTGAACTCGCCGCCATCATCGCGAACACGGTGGCGCAGGCGTTCATCGACTCGAACGCCACCGCCAGCACGTCGCGTCCGGGCCAGGTCTCCGTGGTGGAG
>JAUXUW010000153.1 GCA_030684635.1 Dehalococcoidia bacterium | reverse complement strand
CGCGGGCTCGCCGCGCCGGCCGGCCGTGCGCGGGCGCCGGATCGCGGGCAGCTTCGCCGGGGCCGTCTCCTCGCCGCCGACCACCCGCCAGCCGCGCGGACGGCGCGCCGGTTCCGGCTGCGCCGTGCCGGAGTCGACGTCCGCGAAGGCGACCTCGCGGCCCTGGACGGCGGCCGGGTCGTCGTCCCAGGAGTCGAGCGCCGGTGCCGCCTGCTCCCCGTCGATGTCGAGGTCGGCGACCATCACCGCGGTCATGTCAGAGACGCCGCGGGTGTGGCGGAACAGTTCGGCCAGGGCGCGTTCCGGGCCCGCGTCCAGCGACTGCTGCACGGTGCGGTAGCCGACGGCCGCCTCGGCCGCGGTGGTCAGCAGCAGCACCTGCGCGCTCTGGAGCGGGGCAGAGGTGAAGAGCGGCTCGATCTCCTCCTGCGTCCCGAGCGGCGCCGCGGCGGGCGAGCCCGCCGTGTCGAGGCGGGTCGTGGTCTGGGTGGTGTGGACGTACACGACGCCAGGCCCCGCCTGCACGATCGTCGCCTCGCCCTCGCGCACGACCACGGCGGTCACGCCCACGGCGACGCGGTGCTCGCGTAGGGAGCGCCGGTTCCACTCGGCCAGGTTCGTATTCGCCTGGCGCAGCGCGCGCAGCAGGCCGCCCGTGATCGAGAGCGACTCGCGCGCGAACAGCGCGGCGATCGCCTCCGCGACCTCATGGCAGAACTCGGCGGAGCGCTCGTCGACCGGCTCGGTGAGGATCACGAGGCGGAGCGTCTCCTCGTCCTGGCGACGCACGCGGTCGATGAGCCAGGGGCCGTGCTCATGCACCTCCCCGCGCACCATCGCGTAGCGGCCGACCCAGGTCGTCAAGCGTGCTCCCCCCGGGGCGCGAGTGCCCCCGCGCGGCCGTCCGCGGGCGGGCGTGCTCCGGCGCTGGTCGGCGCCGGGTGTCGCGGCAAGGCGGGAAGCGGACCGCGGAGCGGGCGCTCGGGTAACGTCACGGCCGTCCTCGAACCATCCCCGCCCGGGAGATAGCCCCATGGTAGGGGACGCCGCCGACCGGCGTCGACGCGGGCCGCGTGCGCGGCGACGCGGTGGAGGTCAGCGCGTGGTCGGCGTGCAGGAGACGAGTTCGATCTCGAAGTTCAGCACCCGCCCGGCGAGCGGATGGTTCGCGTCGACGGTGACCGTGTCGCCCTCGACGGCCGTGATCGTCGCGGGGCGGCCGTCGGTCAGTTGCACCTGGTCGCCGGGCTCCGCCCCCGCCGGCGCCTCCGCGCGCGGGACGGAATAGATCGCGCCCGGGTTGACCGGCCCGTACGCCTCCGCCGGTCCGAGGCGCAGCGTGGTGCGCTCGCCGGGGCGGAGCGGCCGCAACGCCGCCTCGAACGCGGGCAGCAATTGGCCTCGGCCGATCACGAACACGCGCGCACGCCGTCCGCGCGAGGTGTCGAACACGGACCCGTCGTCCAGGGTGCCGTGAAAGTGGACCTCCACCAGGTCGCCGTCGTCCGGCACGTCGCGCCTCCACCACTCCCGCGCGCGGCCACGCCGCGTGACACGAGGTCGTAGGATACGCACCCGGCCCGCGCGAAGCGGCCCCCGGACGGTGCCCCCTGCCGGCGCGTGCTGAGAGGACAGACGAATGAGCGAGCCCATCCGCATCTCCGGCGGCGCCGTGGCGCACGAAGACCTGGTGCTCACCGCCTCGGACGGCAACCGCTTCGCGGCGTTCGCCGCCACCGCCTCCGAGCCGGCCGGTCCGGCCATCGTGATCCTGCCGGACGTGCGCGGGCTGCACCCGTTCTATGAGGAACTGGCGCTGCGGTTCGCGAACGTCGGGTTCGACGCGATCGCCTTCGACTACTTCGGGCGCACCGCTGGGGTTGCGAAGCGGCCGGAGGGCTTTGAGTTCATGCCGCACGTCGCGCAGTGCACCGTCGCCGGGGTCTCGGCGGATGTGCAGGCGTGCGTCGACCGGCTGCGCTCGCGCGCGGGACAGGAGTCCCGCCTGGTGTTCACGATGGGCTTCTGCTTCGGCGGCTCCAACTCCTGGATCATGGCGCAGACCGTGAACGGCCTGGCCGGCGTGGTCGGCCTGTACGGCAACCCGACGCGCCCGCAGCGCGACGGCTCCGAGCCCGTGATCGCGCGCGTGCAGGACTTCCGTGTGCCGCTGCTCGGCCTGCTCGGCGGCGCCGACCAGGGCATCACCGCGGAGGACATCGCGAAGTTTGACGAGGCGCTGACGGCCGCGGGGGTCGAACACAAGCTCGTGACCTACCCGGGCGCGCCCCACTCTTTCTTCGACCGCCGCTGGGAGGAGCACCCGGAGGCCGCGGAGGACGCGTGGAAGCGTGTCGTCGACTTCATGCAGGATGGGAACTACTGGGCGAGCTAGGTCTGCGCCTCGCGCGACCGCTGCGCAGCGATCACTGAGTCGGCCGGAGATGTGGCGCCACCGGCGTTAGCCGGAAACGTGCCTGCCCCCGGCGTCAGCCGGAGACGTGTCTCACCGTCCGTGCCGTCACCCTGAAGGTGCAGGCCTGGTCGCCGCGCGCCTGCGACGTGAGCAGGTCGAAGTGCATGCCGGTGAGCGCGCCCAGGTAGGCGGTGTCCAGTTCGCAGTAAGCGGGGTGCGTCCCCTCGATGCCGGCGTACGGGCAGGTGTGCTCGCGGAGGACGAAGCCCTCGCCGTCCCGCTCCCAGTCCACTACCACATGCTGTGTCCGCAGCACCTCGCACGCCGCTGCGAGGCGTTCGGCCGCGCTGGCGTGTGCGAACTGCTCGCGGTGCGGCCGGGCGAGCGCCTCGGCGGTCTCCGCCAGGACGGCGCGCGTCTCCGCCTCGCCCAGGCGTCGTTGCAGCGTGTCCAGTAGCGCACCGGTCAGGCGGTCGTGCGAGCGCGGGTAGAGGGCCTCGGCCGCCGGGGTGAGGCGATAGGCGAGCGAGGGGCGGCCGACGCGCCCGCGGATCTCGCGGGTGGCGACCAGGCCTTCACGTTCGAGGATCGTCAGGTGCTGGCGGACACCGGTCGGTGTGAGTTCCAGGAACTCGCCCAAGGCGCGGACGCCGGCGGAGCCGTGCTGGCGTAAGAAGTCGAGGATCTGCTGTCTCGTAGCCTGCATGGTCCACTTTCGCCGTGAGCCGCATCCGGTGGTGAGGCGACCGTGTTCCTATGATACCCGTGCCGTCGCGTGCGGTATCCAGCGACCGTGTTGCGACCGAGGTGAGTGGAGCCCCGATGACCGCCCCGTCCGATGACCCGATGACGCTGCGCGCCGTGGCGGACGCCATCGTCCAACGCGCCGCCGACCAGATGCGCGATCACCTCAAGCAGGTCGCCTCTCGTCTCGACCCGTTCCCGCCGTTCCCTGGCGCTGTCTTCGCGTACGGCATCGAGGTCGAGCCGCCGGCTGGCGCGGTGGAGGACATCGGCTGCGTCGTGCTCGGCGACGACGGCGTGCTCTACGAGCTGCAACTGGGGCTCGATCAGACCCAGCTGGCGCAGGGCGCCGACGCGATGTCGTCCCGTAACGAGGAACTCGTAAGACTGGAGCTGCCCCCCGCGGAGTTCATCGGCTGGGCGTACCGCGCGGTGGTGGCCGCGACCGAGGTGCTGGAACAGCGCCGGAACGCCGGCTAGCCGTGCCGGAAGAACGTGCCGGCGAGTACGCACGGGAGGTCCCGGTCGCACGGCCGGAACAGACGGCGGGTGACATCCGGCGCGCCCTCATTGGCCACCGCTTCGGTGCGATCGCGGACGTGGCCGTGCTCGACGGCGACCGGCTGCTCGGGCTGGTGCCGCTGACCGACCTCCTCGCGGCGGCGGAGGACGCGACCGCCGGGTCGCTCATGGACACCTCGCCCCCGCTCGTGTCGGAGCACACCGGCCAGGAGGAGGCCGCGTGGCGCGCGATCGAGCACGGCGAGGTGAGCCTGGCCGTGGTCGACCGCGATGGGAAGTTCCTCGGCGTAATTCCGCCGCGGCGGCTGCTGGGGGTGCTCCTGCACGAGCATGAGGAGGACCTGGCGCGCGCCGCCGGCGTCGTGCGCGGGGCCGCGGCGGGGCGGATGGCCACCGAGGAGCGGGTGAGCCGTCGCTATCAGCACCGGCTGCCGTGGCTGCTGGTGGGCCTGGCGGGTGCGTTGCTGTCGGCCGGCGTCATCGGCCGATTCGAGCAGTCGCTGGAGCGGAACGTCATCCTCGCCTTCTTCGTCCCGGCGGTCGTCTACATGGCGGACGCGGTCGGCACGCAGACGGAGACGCTGGTGGTTCGTGGGCTCTCGCTGGGCGTGCCGGTCCGGCGCGTGGTGCGGGGCGAGGCGCTGACCGGCCTGCTCATCGGGATCACCCTCTCCATCGTCTCGTTCGCGATGGTGCTGATGATCTGGGGCGACCGCGAGGTGGCGACGGTGCTGGGGCTCACGCTGTTCGGCGCCTGCTCCACGGCGACGGTGGTGGCGGTGATGCTGCCGTGGGCGTTCAGCCGGTTCGGGTTCGACCCCGCGTTCGGGAGCGGCCCGTTGGCGACGGTGCTGCAGGATCTCGTCTCGATCGCGCTCTACTTCGCGATCGCCGTGGCCGTGCTCGGGTAGCGGCCCGCCTGCCCTCGCGCGCTACTCCGCGCGGTAGTCGCCGGAGGCGCCGCCCGACTTCGCGACGAGACGCACGTCCTCGATGCGCATTCCGCGCTCCACGGCCTTGCACATGTCGTAGACGGTGAGCGCGGCGACGCTGACGGCGGTCAGCGCCTCCATCTCCACCCCGGTCTGGCCGCTCACGCGCACCGTCGCCTCGATCTCCACGGCGTCGCCGGCAGCGGACGGGGCGAGGTCCACCGCGACGCCGCTGATCGGCAGCGGATGGCACAGGGGGATCAGTTCGTGCGTGCGCTTCGCCGCCATGATCCCGGCGACGCGGGCGGTCGCGAACACGTCGCCCTTCGGCATCTGCCCCGCCACGATCAGCGCCAGCGTCGAGGGCTCCATGACCACGCGCCCCCGCGCAGTCGCCTCGCGCGCCGTCACGTCCTTCGCGGAGACGTCCACCATCCGCGCATGACCGCGCTCATCCAGGTGCGAGAGGGTCGGCTGCTCGGCCATGCGTGCTCCTGCGCTGCGGAGGGGGCTACCCGCCGATGTACGACATCTCGACCTTCTTGAGGCCGGCCGTGCCCGCGGTGCGGAGTTCGGAGTAGCGGTCCTCGCGGGCGCGCCACGTCGCGTCGATCAGCGCGCCGATCGCCCCGTCCGTGTCGCCGCGGCGGAGCGCCCCGCGCAGGTCGACGCCGTCCGAGGCGAACAGGCAGGTGTAGACGGAGCCCTCCGCGGAGAGGCGCGCGCGGGTACAGGTGCCGCAGAACGGCTGGGTGACGGAGGTGATGAACCCCACCTCGCCCGCGCCGTCACGGTAGCGGTAGCGCTGGGCGACCTCGCCGAGGTAGGCCGGGTCGACCGGCTCCAGCGGCCACTCCGCGTCGATCGCCCGCGCCAGGTCGGCCGCCGGCAGCACCTCGTCCATCTTCCAGCCGTTGCTGTTGCCCACGTCCATGAACTCGATGAAGCGGAGTGTGTGCGGCGTGCCGCGGAAGTGCCGCGCGAGTTCGAGCGTGGTGTGGTCGTTCACGCCTCTCCTGACAACCGCATTGATCTTCACCGGCCCCAGGCCGGCCGCGGTCGCCGCCTCGATCCCTTCGAGCACGAGCGCGACGGGGAAGTCCATGTCGTTCATCGCGCGGAAGGTCGCGTCGTCGAGGGAGTCGAGGCTCACCGTGACGCGGTCCAGGCCGGCGGCGGCGAGCGCGGGGGCCTGCGACTTCAGCAGCGTCCCGTTCGTGGTCATCGCCACCTCTGAGCCGGGGATCGCCTTCAGCATCCGGATCAGCACGGGCAGGTCGGCGCGCAGCGTCGGCTCGCCACCGGTGAGGCGGAACTTGCGGACGCCTCGTACCGCGAACAGCCGCGCGAGCCGTTCGATCTCCTCGAACGCGAGGATCTCCGTGCGCGGCAGGAACGCGAAGTCCGGCCCGAACACCTCGCGCGGCATGCAGTAGCGACAGCGGAAGTTGCAGCGGTCGGTGACCGAGATGCGGAGGTCGCGCAGCGGCCGTCCGAGGCGGTCGATGAGGACGCCGTCGCCGGCCTCGGCGGGTACGTCGACGCCGTCGAGGTCGGGGTGCCCGGAGCCGTCTGGGAGGTCGGCCATCATGCGTCAAGTGTAGACCCGGCAGGGCGCGGGAGACCCGTCCGCATACGATCCGTCGGTGAACCCACCCGCCCCTCCCTCCGCGCCCCGCGTCGTTATCGTCGTCCCGGGCGGCGAAGAAGTGCGTGGTCGCGCCGCGGCGGACGCCCTCGGCCTGCCGCTCGCCGTCGACCCGTCCGAAGGCGACCTGGCGCTCGTCTGGGATGCGCGCGGCTGGGCGCTGGTCGACCCGGCGCCCGGCGCGCCTGGGGCGGTGCGCTGCGACCTCGTCGCCGGCGCCTTCGGCCAGCGGCTGCGCCGGGGCGTCGGGCTGGAGGAGCGGCTGGCGAAGGCGATCGGCCTGCGCCAGCACCCCGGTGCGCGCGTGCTGGACGCGACGGCAGGCCTCGGGCGGGACAGCGTGGTCGCGGCGCTGCTCGGCTGCACGGTGATCGCCTGCGAGCGCTCATCGGTCGTC
>JAUXUW010000149.1 GCA_030684635.1 Dehalococcoidia bacterium | reverse complement strand
GAGCGTGCGGTCGCCGGTGCCGAACTTGTCGAACGGCCAGCGCGGGATCTTGACCACCACGTAGTCCAGGGCGGGCTCGAAGGCCGCGGTCGTGCGGCGCGTGACGGCGTTCTCCACCTCGTGCAGCCGCTTGCCGACCGCGATCTTTGCGGCGACGCGCGCGATCGGGTAGCCGGTCGCCTTCGACGCCAGCGCCGAGGAGCGGGAGACGCGGGGGTTGACCTCGATCACGTGATACGGCAGGCACTCCGCCTCATCCGAGCCGGCCCAGCCGACCACGTCTGGCCGCGGGGCGAGCGCGAACTGCACGTTGCAGCCGCCTTCGATACCCAGCGCGCGGATGATCTTCAGCGCGCTGTTCCGGAGCATGTGGTACTCGCGGTCGGAGAGCGTCTGCGACGGCGCGACGACGATGGAGTCCCCGGTGTGGACGCCCATGGGGTCCAGGTTCTCCATGTTGCAGATGGTGATGCAGGTGTCGTTTCCGTCCCGCATCACCTCGTACTCGAGCTCTTTCCACCCGAGCAACGACTGCTCCACCAGCACCTGGCTAATGGGCGAGGCGGCCAGGCCGCTCTTCGTGATGCGCTCGTAGTCCTCCAGGTTGTGGGCGATGCCGCCACCGGTGCCGCCAAGGGTGTACGCCGGCCGGACGACCGCGGGCAGGCCGACAAGGTCGAGCGCGGCCTGCGCCTGCTCCCAGGACTCCACGATCATGGAGGCGGGCGTCGGCTCGCCGATCTCGGTGAGCAGGTCGCGGAACAACTGGCGGTCCTCCGCCAGCTTGATCGTGCGCACGCTGCTGCCGAGCAGGCGAACGTTGTACCTGTCCAGGATGCCGGCCTCGTGCAGTTCGACGGCGAGGTTCAACCCGGTCTGGCCGCCCAGCGTGGGCAGCAGCGCCTCCGGCCGCTCGCGCGCGATGATGCGCTCCAGCACCTCCACGGTCAGCGGCTCGATGTAGGTGACGTCCGCCACCTCCTCGTCCGTCATGATCGTGGCCGGGTTGGAGTTCACGAGGATGGAGCGGATCCCCTCCTCCCGCATCGCCTTGCAGGCCTGCGTGCCGGCGTAATCGAACTCCGCCGCCTGGCCAATGATGATCGGTCCGCTCCCGATGATCAGGACGGACCGGGGCTTCAGCGGGCGCGACGAATCCGCCGCCGATTCGGCGGCGGTGGGGCCGGTGTCAGTGCTCAGTTGTGGTACCCCCCGCGGTGTGCCGCGCCCAGCATCGGGATCTCCGCGACGACGTCCAGGTCTTCAAAGTGACTGTGCGGCTGGATCGGCAGGCGCGCCATCTTCAGGTGGGTCAGCGGGACCTCGCCCACGACGAGGTCGCGGTACGGCTCCAGTGCCTCGATCACACGCTCACGGCTGCCGCGGCCGGTGAAGAAGCCGAACTCAACGCGCGGCATGTAGTGGTCGCCCTCCGGCGTGATGAGCGGGTCGTGCTTCAGCACCTCGCCCACCTTCGGGACACCCAGCTTGGCGTGCTTGCGCGCGTCACGGTAGATGCCGCCGTCGTCCGCGCCGAGGTAGATGCGTTCGCTGTCCACCACGGAGATGCCGCTCAGTTTGAGCGTGAACGGCTCCACGCGGCGGAGCCGCGGGGCGGCGTTCACATAGAACGTCTCCACCTGCGACCACATGATGTCCGTGGACATCAGGAAGCCGACGCGCACCCAGGAGATGTGCAGCCACGGGATCGGGGCGACTTCCACCTCGGGCATCGCGCGGAGCTGATCCATCAGCGGCTCGAGCTTGGCGAGGACATCCGGCGCCTCCAGTCCGACCGGCTGGATGAACTCGACCGGCACCCGCCAGCCGAAGGAGCGCTCATCCCAGCGGGCCCAGTAGTCCGGCAGCGGCTCACGGGAGGTCGCGAATGCGTTCCACTCGCGCTCGCGCTGTTCGCGGTAGGCCTCGGTGACGGCGGTGGTGTCCACGGTGGGCATCAGGCGTTCCCTCGCTCACTGTCCTGGTAGATCGGCAACTCGAAGCTGGACCCCGGGTTGGTCAGCGGCACGAGCGCACCCACCGAGGAGAGGTAGGAGAGCGCCGGCTCGTTGTTCGCCGGGAGGCGCCCCTTGATGCGCTTGTAGCCGCGCTGCCGGGCGAACGCCATGCACTTATCGGCCAGCGCCGCACCGTGGCCCTGCCGCCGGTTCTGCGCGCGCACGTACGCTCCGAACGAGGCGGCGTCCGGCTCGTCGGACGAGAAGTCGACCGTGGCAAAGGCGAGGATGTGGCGGTCCTCCACGACGAAGAAGGCGCCGTCCTCGCCCTGGCGGTCCATCCACTGCTCAACCTCGGCAACGGTCCACTCCCGCTGGAAGCCGCCCTGGTGAGGTTCGCGGACCAACTCCGCAATGATCTCCGCGATCTGGGGCGCATCGGCCTTGGTGGCCTTGCGGACGATCCCTGGCATGGCTGACTCCGTCTCCCTAGCGTCCACCGCGAGCGGACTCGCGCAAGGATCGCACGCTGGTCATGAACCGGTCGAACAGGAACTCTGTGTCGTTCGGTCCGGGTGATGCCTCTGAGT
>JAUXUW010000146.1 GCA_030684635.1 Dehalococcoidia bacterium | reverse complement strand
GCGGCGGTGCTGCGCGCGGCCACGCGCCTCATCGGTGAGCGCGGTGTGGACGGCATGACCATGCGCCAGGTGGCGGAGGCTTCCGGCGTGAGCACCGGCACGGTCAACTACCACTTCCGGAACAAGCGCGGACTGGTGCTGGCGGCGATCGACGGCGCGGGCATCTCCCCGTCGGTCAGCGACACCTCCAGCGCCCTCGGGCGGATCGAGGCGCTGCTGTCCACGTTCGTGCTGGAGGACGAGGAGCGCCGAGCGTGGTGGCGCTTCTGGGTGGAGGCGACCGCGCAGGCCACGCGTGACCCTGACCTCCGCGCGCGCCAGCAGGCTCGCATGGAGGCGCAGCGGCGCGAGGTGGAGGAACTGGTGGGGCTGGGCATCCGCGCCGGGGAGCTGCGCCCCGACCTGGACCCCGCGCTCCTCGCGGAGCCGCTGCTGGCGCTGGCGCACGGGCTGGTGCTGCTGCAGGTGACCTCGCCCGAGGCGGTGACGGTGCGCCGGGCGGCGGACGCACTGGCGGGTTCGCTGCGGGAACTCGCCGCGCGCTGACTTCAGCGCGGGCGGGGTCAGTCGGTCGGGAGGCCCTCCGACCACTTCACGCTCACCTGGCTCGCGTGACGGTGGATCAGGCGCCAGTTGCCATCCTCCAGCGCGAAGACGTTCGTGACCGCCAGCGGCGCCCCCGCCGCGAGTTCGCGGCACAACACGACCGCGACGTCCCCGGTGATGCGCGCCTCCGCCAGGCCCACGACGAGTCGCGGTTGCCGAGGGCTGCGCAGGATCAACCGGAACGAGTCCATCACCTGCAGACGCGTGGTGATGGGGTGCCAGTTCGGGTGGACGCAGGAGACCGGCTGGCGGCGCGCCCAGAGCGCGTCGATCGCCTCAGCGTCGTGCGCGTTGAAGGCGTGGTAGAACGCCTCGTTCGCGGCCAACACCCGCGCGACCTCGCGCTCGTCCTCGTCCGGCATCGCGCTAACCCGAGTAACTCCAGCCGGTGTAGGTGGAGGTGAGCGGTTCGCCGCTGTGCTGCACCTCGCCGTACAGGACGCGGCCGACCACGACCACGTGGTCGCCGACCTCCAGGATCTGCTCCGCCTGGCACTCGAGGTAGGCGAGCGCGTCGTCCAGGATCGGGCAGCCCGGGGCGCGCTCGGACGGGTGGGTGTCGATGCCGGCGAGCTTGTCGACGGGCGGCCGGACGGAGGCGTCGCCGGTACGGCCCTTCACCTTCACCGGGTTGGAGGGCTGCACGAACTTGGCGGCCAGCGCCATCCCGTTCCCCTCCTGGTTGAGCAGGTTCACGGTGAAGTAGCCGTGCGCCCGCAGCCGGCCGAGCGAGGAGGAGTCGCGCTCGAAGGCGACCATGACCAGGCGGGGCGAGAAGGAGACCTGCATCACCCAGTCCGCGATCATCGCGTTCGGGCGACCGTCCGCGGTGGTGCCGATGACGTAGATGCCGTACGGCATCTCGTGCATCGCCTCCTTGATGATGTCGTCCTCGGTGCGCTCGATGCGATGCCCGACCACGGCGTGTCCTCTCCGATGCCCCTGCGTTCGAGGATACCCGGCACCGGCCACGGGGTAGAATCGTGGATGCCGAGGGGGTGACTGTGCTGCAACTGAGCGTCCTGGACCAATCGCCGATCCGCGAAGGCGGCACGGCCGCGCAGGCGCTGCGGGAGACCGTGGCGCTGGCGCAGGCGGCTGACCGGCTGGGCTACACCCGCTTCTGGGTGGCGGAACACCACGGCAGCGGCGGGCTGGCCTCGGCGGCGCCGGAGATCCTGATCGGCGAGATCGCGGCGGCCACGCGGCGCATCCGCGTGGGCTCCGGCGGGGTGATGCTCTCGCACTATTCCAGCCTGAAGGTCGCGGAGCAGTTCCGCACGCTGGAGGCGTTCCACCCCGGCCGTATCGACCTGGGCATCGGACGCGCGCCCGGCGGCTCGCAACTCGCCTCGGCGGCGCTCGCGCATGGCCCGGGTGCGTTGCCGCTGGACCACTACCCGGAACAGGTGCACGACCTGGTGCTGTACCTGTCTGACGCGCTACCGGAGGGCCACCGCTTCCACGGCATGCAGGCGACGCCGATCGTGGAGAGCATCCCGCAGGTGTGGTGCCTGGGGTCGTCGCTGGACAGCGCGCTGATCGCCGCGCAGGTGGGGCTACCGTTCTCCTTCGCGCAGTTCATCAACCCGGAGGCGGGGCCGCGCGCGGTGAAGCTGTACCGCGAGCGATTCCGCCCCTCCGCGTGGTGTCCAGAGCCGAAGGTCTCCGTGGGCATCTCCGCGATCGCCGCCCCGACGGAGGAGGAGGCGATCCGTCTGTCATGGAGCCGTTATTGCTGGCGCTTCCGCCGAGGTGGTATCCCCACGGTGGAGACTGCCATGGAGTTCCAGTACTCGGACGCCGAACTCGCTTATATCGAATATTCGCGCCCGCTCGCGGCGATCGGCACGCCGGAGCAGGTGCGCGCGAAGATCGAGGCGACGGCGGAGCAACTCACGGCGGACGAGGTGGTGCTGCTGACGATCACCTACGACTTCGCAGACCGCGTCAGCTCCTACGAACTGATCGCGGACGCTTTCGGGCTGCCCGCGAACGCCGAGGCCGCGGGGTAACGCGATGGAGCACCAGACCAACAGTCGCCCGGCTGTGTGGTTGGCGGTGGGCCTGGGTGCCGTCACCGGCGGCATTGTGGGCCTCGTGTTCGTCGGCTGGCTCTGGATGATCGCGCAGGCGGGCGGCTTCGGTGACGGCAGCACCGGGCTGTTGCGCGCCGTTGGCTGGTGGGGTGTGTTCTGGGTGGGCCTTTCGCTCGGCCTCGTGGGCGGCTTCGCCCTTGCGTTCCGGCTGTGGCGCGGCGCCTCCGGCCTGGCCGTGAAACGCGCCGAGGCCTCCGCGCGGCGGGACGCGGTGCTCGCCGCGGAGCGCCTTCTGCGCGAGGTGCGCTCGCACGATTCCGGCCCGCACGACCCCCAGTCACGCGACCAGTGAGTAACCCGACGCACAGCGGGCGGCTTCCCCGCGGCACGTGATTGGCCGGTGTCCCGTCGCGCGTGGCGTCGTACGGTGTGGCCGCACGAAGGAGGCCGGCGTGGACGTGGTGCGCTTCAAGCAGGTGGACGTGTTCACGGAACGGCCGTTCCTCGGCAACCCGGTTGCGGTGATCCTTGAGGCGGAGGGGCTCACCGACGAGGAGATGGCGCGAATCGCGCGCTGGACCAACCTCTCGGAGACCACCTTCGTCCTGCCCTCGACCCGCGCGGACTACCGGCTCCGCATCTTCACGCCGGGCAGCGAGTTGCCCTTCGCCGGCCACCCGACAGTCGGTTCCGCGCACGCGGTGATCGAGGCGGGGCTGGTGACGCCTCGCGGTGGCGCGCTCGTGCAGGAGTGCATCGCGGGCCTGGTGCCGCTGCGCGTGGAGGCCGACGGGCGGATCGCGGCGCGGGTGCCGGCGCCGAGCGTCGACGCGGCCTCGTCGCTCCCGGCGGATGAGGCATCAAGGCTGCTCGGGGCGACCGTCGTCGCGCCTGCGCTGCCGGTGTCGGTCGGACCGGTGTGGCTGGTGGCG
>JAUXUW010000140.1 GCA_030684635.1 Dehalococcoidia bacterium | reverse complement strand
CGCCACCCGCTGGCGCGCGCCGTGCGGATGGACAAGGGCAGCATCGCCGCGCTGTCCGCCACGCTGGAGCACTACCGCCGCGGCGACGCGGTCACCGAGATCCCGGTCTGGCGCATGATCGCCCTCGACACCGACACCCTGGGGCGGCGGGCGCGGCGCTGGTCGCGCGCCTGCGGCGAGCACGCGGTCGCCGAGGCGGGGCGCTCGACGGTGGGGGGCGGCTCGCTCCCCGGCGAGGAGTTGGATACGGTCGTATGCGCGGTGACGCCGCCGGACGGCCACGCCAGCGCCTTCGCGGCGCGTCTGCGGGAGGCCTCCCCGGCCATCATCGCGCGCATCGAAGACGGCCGGGTGCTGCTGGACCCGCGCACCGTCGACCCTGCGGAAGACCTGCACGTCGAGATCACGCTGGCCCGTCTCTGCGGCCGGCCCCTCCCGGAGTTGGCCGCGGACTGAGTCGCGGCGAGGAGCGTCCCCGCTGGACGACCACACGCTCGCAGTCCTGGAATTCCCGGCGATCCTCGACCGGCTGGCCGGGTTCACCGCGTTCTCGGCCGGCCGCGAGCGCGCACTCGCCATCCGCCCCACCGTGGACATCGAAACGGTGCGCCGCCGCCAGCGCGAGACGGCGGAGGCGGTCGCGCTGCACCGGGTGGGCACGGCGGTGCCGATGGGGGGCGCACGCGATGTGCGCCCACTGGCCGCCGCGGCCGCGCGCGGTCAGATGCTCGCCCCGACCGACCTGCTGGAGATCGAGTCGCTCTGCCGCGCCGCACAGCAGGCCGCTCGCACGCTGGTCCGCGTCGCCGAGGACGCCCCACTGCTCGCAAACCTCGGTAGCGGCTTCGGCGACCTCGGTCCGCTGCGCGTCCTGATCGACGACTCCATCGACGAGCGTGGCGAGGTGCGTGACACCGCCTCTGCCGACCTCGCGCAGATCCGCCGCGAACTGGGGGAAGCGCACCTGCGTCTCCAGCAGCGGCTGCAGTCGCTCATCGCCAGCGCCGGCATCCGCAACGCGCTGCAGGAGCCGATCGTGGTGATGCGGGACGGGCGCTACGTCCTGCCGGTGAAGGCGGACTTCCGCGGCTCCGTGCGCGGCGTGGTGCACGACACCTCCGCCTCCGGCGCGACGATCTACATCGAACCGCTCGCCGTCGTCGACCTGGCGAACGCCTGGCGTGAGTTGCAGGTGCATGAGCGCCACGAGGTGGAGCGTGTGCTGCGCGACATCTCGATCGCCGTCGGCGAGGCCTCGTTCGACCTCATCGACGCGGTCGACCGGCTGGCGGAGATCGACGTATCGCAGGCGAAGGGGCACCTGGCGGGGGCGCTCGGGGCGCTCGACCTGCACGTCCCCGGGCCGCGCGTGCCGTGGCTGGTGGAGGCGCCGGCGGAACTGCGACTGGTCGAGGCGCGCCACCCGCTGCTGCACGGACACGTCGTGCCCACCTCGCTGCACGTCGGCGGGGAGACGCGAGCGCTGCTCATCACCGGACCGAACACGGGCGGCAAGACCGTCGCGATCAAGACGGCAGGGCTGCTCTGCCTCATGGCGATGGCCGGGCTGCCCGTGCCCGCGCGCGTCGGGTCGCAGATCCCGGTGTTCGATTCGATCTTCGCGGACATCGGCGACGAGCAGTCGATCGAGCAGTCGCTCTCCACGTTCTCCGGCCACATCACCTCGATCATCGGCATCATCGAGCGCGCTGGGCCACGCTCGCTTGTGCTGCTGGACGAGGTTGGCGCCGGCACGGACCCGACGGAGGGAGCGGCGCTGGGCATCGCCATCGTCGACCGGCTGATCGAGGCGGGGGCGGCGCTGATCGCGACCACGCACCACAGCGAGTTGAAGGTCTACGCGCACCAGACGCCGGGTGTCCGCAACGCCTCGGTCGAGTTCGACCTCAAGACGCTGCGCCCGACCTACCGCCTCACCATTGGCCTGCCCGGGCAGTCGAACGCGCTGGCGATCGCCGCAAACCTCGGGATGCCCTCGGACGTGATCGCGCGCGCGCGCGCCGGGTTGTCGCGCGAGGAGCGAGACCTGGGCGCGCTGCTGGGCGACCTGCGCGCGCAACTGGCCGATGCCGAAGAGCAGGTGGAGCGAGCCGCGCGTGACGCCGCCGCGGCGGAGGCGGTCCGCATTGACCTCGAACGGCGGCGCGCAGAACTCGTCGCGGACGAGGCGCGGTTGCGCCAGGAGATCCGCGCGCGCATCGCCCGGGACTTCCGCGCCACGGAGCGCGCACTGGACCGCGCCCGGCGCGAGGTGGAAGCGGCGCGCATCGAGCAGGCCCGCGTGGATGTGGCACGCGCGCGCGAACTCGTGGAGGCGATGCCGGCCGCTCCGGAGGTGGAACCGGAGCCCCTCGGCCCGGGGATCAGCCTGGATGAGATCGTGCCGGGTAGCCGCATCTGGCTGCGCGGGATGGACACGCCGGGCGAGGCGATCGACGTCCCGGACGAGGACGGCGAGGTGGAGGTGCAGCTGGGATCGCTCCGGACGCGCGCGCGCCTGGCGCAGATCACGCGCGCCGAGCCGCCGCCGGGCCACCGCGTCTCCCTGGGCCGTGTCACAGTCGCGATGCCGGAGGACACCGGCGACACGCTCGACCTGCGCGGGCAGACGACGGACGAGGCGATGCCGCGCGTGGAGTCCTACCTGGATCAGGTGTCGCGGACGGGGCGCGCCCGCGTCCGGCTGATCCACGGCAAGGGCACGGGGACGCTGCGGCGGGCGGTGCGCGACCGCCTGGACCGCCACCCGCTCGTGACCAGTTTCGAGACCGCGCTGCCGGCCGAGGGTGGCGAGGGCGTCACGATCGTCTACCTGCAGGAGTTGTAGGCTGCCCGGCGGGAGGGCGGTAGGCTGACCAGCACGGAAGCGGGGACCCTCATGCAGCCCATCTCGGACGCGATGTCACTCTTTGCCCACCAGCGCGCGGTACGTGCCTTCTCCGACCGCCCGGTGGACGATGAGACCCTGCGCCAGGTACTGGAGGCGGCCATGCACGCGCCCTCCTCCCAGAACGGCCTCCCGTGGCGGTTCATCGTGATCCGCGACCCGGAGGTGAAGGACCCGCTCTCCAGTCTCTACGAGGAGTGCTACGCGCAGGTGTACGGCACAGGTGAGCCCGACCGCGCCGCCGGCCGCGAACCGTGGACCGCCACACCGGTACTCATCGCCGTCTGCACCCCCGCCCCGAACGGGCGCACGAGCATGATGACGGGCGCCTCCGTGTACCCGGCCTGCCAGAACCTGATGCTCGCGGCCCGCGCGCTGGGCCTCGGATCGGTGATGACCACGCTCTGGCGGCTGAAGAAGGACGCGATCTACGAACTGCTCGCGATTCCGGAGGGCTGGGAGATCGCCGCGATCATCCCGCTGGGCTGGCCCGCACGTCCGTTCGGGCCGAACCGCAGGCCGCCGCTGGAGGACTACGTGATGGAAAACCGCTGGACCGCGGGCTCCTGAGCGGCCTCTTTACCCGATCTCAACGGTCGCTCCACTGACCCGTCCCCCGTGCACGCGCCATTCTTATGACGTCATGAACACGGCAGAGCGTTGCGTTAACTGCGAAGAGCCGATCAGCGGTGTCCCCGTCTACTTCGACGGTGACCCGTTTTGCTGCCACGGGTGCGTGGCCGGCGGTCCGTGTGTCTGCACCTACCAGGCGGAACCCGCACAACCTACCCCCGTGACGGCCCGAGGTGGATCTGCCGCTCCGGCGTTGCAAGTCGCCTCACCGGTCGCCCAGGTCGCTCACGTTGCGCCGGTCGCCCCGCCAGCAACGCCCGACCCGCGCGCGCCAATCCCGTTTCGTCGCACGGCCAGCGCCCTCATCGTGCTGCACGTCGTCGGGATGCCGGACCAGCGCGACCTGCTCCGGTTCGCGGGTGCGCTGGACAGCATCACCGGCCTCGCGGACATCGCCCTCACCCGCGTCGAGGGCAACGAGGCGTGGTTCGCCGCGCGCGCCGCGAGCGTCGAGACGCTGGCCGCCGCGGTGGTCTCACTCCCCGGCTACACGATCCAGGTGAGCGTGGCCCCGGACTCCGTGGAGGCGATCGTGTTGTCCATCGCGGCAGCCGGCGCTCTCGCGCCCGCCCCGGTGGCCGAAAGCGTCCAGCCGTCCCTGATGCGCCCGGACGAGCGCCGCGACGACACGCTGCTGCCGCCGCGCCCGCGCTTCCGCGTGTTCCGCCCCGCCACCGAGTCCGTCCCGACCGCCGCGCCGGACGTGACACCCTCACAGCCAGCCGTGCGTCCGGCGCCACGGGCGCTCCCCACTCAGGGCGATGCGCAGCCGGTCGCGCCCACCCGCCCAACCCTGGTCCCGCCCCCCGCACCATTGCCCTCGCGCCCGGCCGCCGCGCGCATCAC
>JAUXUW010000131.1 GCA_030684635.1 Dehalococcoidia bacterium | reverse complement strand
GCCGTGGGGGCGACCGTGGGCGCGGCGGTGGGCGCCGCCGTCGGTTCGGCTGTCGGCTCGGCCGTCGGCGCCGCGGTCGGCTCGGCCGTGGGAGCCTCCGTCGCCGATGGCGTCGGGGTCGCGGTCGGCGCCGCTTCGTCGCCCACGCGGAGGGCCAGTTCCTGCGCGATGAACATCACACCGTCGGAGACCACCAGGCGAATCGTGTAGGCCCCTGGCTCGCCGGGCGCACGCCAGA
This sequence comes from Dehalococcoidia bacterium, assembly GCA_030684635.1. GTDB lineage: Bacteria > Chloroflexota > Dehalococcoidia > UBA2979 > UBA2979 > W-Chloroflexi-9. The sequence goes on along the minus strand of JAUXUW010000131.1, from coordinate 31,095 downwards.
CGACCGTACCGGGTGCCGCTTCCGAGGTGAAGCAGGCACCCTGACCCTCCAGCGTGCCGCCCTCCGCCTGCCAGCACGGCACGAGGTACGCGCCGAACGGGCGCATCAACGTGACCACGCCCTCTCCGAGGTACTCGGCGACCGGCTCCCAGATGTCCGCCAGCGCCTCGTCGTTGCTGCCCGCCTCGATCGCGACGCCGCCGAGGCCCATGCGGCTCGCCAGGTCCAGGCGGAACGCGACCGAGTAGCGGTTCGTCACCCAGACGGTGCGGTCCGTCGTCGAACCGGTGACGCGGAAGGAGACGGAGCGGGCGGTCTCGTCCCAGGTGAGCACACCGCCCGAGGCGGCATCACCCAGGCTGGCGGCGCGGAGCGTGACCGGGCTGCCCGGCCCGATCGCCTCCACGCGACGGTCGATGGTGCTGGCCACCGCCAGCGCGTCACGCGTGCTCATCGCCGTGAAGCGGCCGGCGGACAGTTCCGTGGACCGGCGGTCAACGATCAGGCTGACGCGCGACAGGAGCGCCCCGTCCTGGGCGGCCAGGCCGGCTTCCAGTTGCGGGAAGACCAGCACGGGGTCGGCGGGCACGCGGAGCCAGAGCGCGTCGGCCTGCGCCAGCAGGGCGGCCCAGTCGTACGCGCCGGTGTCGGCGGACGCCGGAGCGGGCACGGCCAGCACCAGCGCCATGCCCTCCGCCTTCGTGCGTGTCGCCAGCGCGGTCACGAATGCCGTGTAGCGGTCGCGGTCGGCTGCAGGAAGCGTGGCGTAGTCCACGTAGACGCCACCGGCGCCCTGGGTGCGCGCGGCCTCCACCAGCGCTGCGATGTGCCCGGTCGTCGCCTCCGGAGAGCCCAGGATGCCCTGGATCAGCGCGGTCTCCCCCGCGTCCGTGACACCGAAGAGGACGCGCGCGTCGCCGGCGACGGCGACGGTGGGCGCCAGCGCGTCGTCCGCGGCCACGATCTCGCCACTCACGCCATCCGTGCCGGCAGGCGCGGGACGCGCCGCCACCACCGCGACGATCGAAGCGGCGCCGGCACGCGGGTCAGGTGTCGCGCCCGACTCCACGATCAGGGCCAGCGACCCCGCCAGCGCCGTCCGGCGCAGCACCGCGAGTGACACAGAGGTCGCCGGGATGGAGCCGGTCACCGTGGTGCCGTCCGGGCCCAGGTCCACCGGGCTCAGCCGCGACCAGGTCTGGCCGTCCCAGGCGTAGTACGCAAGGCTCCCGACCTCCACGTCCACGGAGGTGAGTTTCACCTCGACGGAGAGGGGGCCCGGCGAGTCTGCGGGGACGTTGATCTCGTACAGCTTGCTGAGCGCGGCCATGCCTTCCGGCACGGAGGGCGCCTCGCCCCGTTCGCGCGCCGTGATCGCATCGTCGTCACCGCCGCCACCGATCACCCGGATGGGCGACCACGGCAGCACAAGCGCGATGATCACGAGGCCGAGCACCACGATGACCGCCAGCACGCGCAGCAGCCCGGCGTCGCTGTCGTAGCCGCCGTTGCCGCCGCCAACCGGGCGCAAGCCGCGGCCGGGGGGCTGGTCGTCGTCGTCACCGAAGACCACGGGCGCAAAGAGCGGCGGGTCCGGCCGCACGGGGTTCGGGCGGCGCTCGTCGTTGTTGTTCATGCCGATCCTTTCGCTCAGGGCGCGCCGGGAACGGCGAACCGTGGGCGGACGGTGACCTCCAGGGCTTGTTCGCCCCGGAGGATGGTCAGTTGGGCCTCGCTGCCGGTCGGCACGGCGGCGAGGAGATTCACGAATGGCCGTTCCACATCGATCGGCTCGCCGTTGACGGCCAGCACGATGTCACCGGCAGCGATCCCGGCTTCCGCAGCTGGGCTGTTCGCTTCCACCGCAATAATCGCTGCCCCGCGCGTAACAGGCAGCCCCATCGCACTCGCCCGCTCGTCGTCGATCGGGATGTGATGCCGGCCGACACGTTCGATGCCGATCCGGGGCCGCGGGTTCACGCCCGTGGTCAATACAGCCTCCACGAATGGACGCAGCGCGTCCATCGACTGCGCCAGCGACACCCCGGTCACGGCCTGGTCGGTCCCGACGCGCCGGATGACGCTGCTCACCAGCCCGACCACCTCGCCGCGGGCGTTGATCATCGGCCCGCCCGAGTCGCCGTGGTTCACGGTGGCGTCCGTCTGCAGCATCTGGCGCAGCACCACGCCGTCCTTCGGGAAGTCCAGGCCAGCCGCGGAGAGCACGCCGACCTTCACCTGGTTCGTGAAGTCGAAGACCCCGCCGGAGACCACGGCCACCGGGTCACCCGGGAGCATGCCCTCCGGGGACCCGAGGCGGGCGACCCGCAGGCCCGTGCCATCGATGCGGAGCAGCGCCACGTCCTGGAACGGGGAGTCGTCAGCCAGCGCGGTTGCCGGGCGCTCCTCGCCGGTCGCGAGGATCACCGTGACCGCCCCGGCGCCCTCCACCACGTGATAGTTCGTCATCACGATGCCAGCGCCAACGACGACGCCGGAGCCGTAACTGCCGGTCTCCTGTGCGAACACGGTGACGACCGAGGGGAGGACGGTCTGGATGCCGGCGCGCAGCCCCTCCTCGGGAGTGAGGGTGGCCGCTGCCGCCGCCGTGGCGGCCGCCGTGGGCGCCGGTGCCGAGTCGTCGTCCAGCCTCGTAGATACGAGCGCGCCGGCCACGCCGCCGCCGAAGGCGACCGCCAGTACGAACGCGCCGATCAGGGCAACACGGAGGGGCGTACTCGAGGTGATACAGACGCTCCCGGTGAGCCTCCCGAGGCTCGCGACCCGCCGCGACGAGTTTACACCGGGCCACCGATGCCGGGGCGAACGCATGTTCCGGCAGGGTTTGCGGACGCCGCCTGCCGCGGGGTATGCTGTTCGCTTGAAAGCGGGGCCGCCATTGGCGGGTCCGCGTTATTGATCTATCGACCGTTCATCGCAGGCCGGCCCATCAGAGGCCGGCCGAAACGTACGAGGGAACTGACCATGCCCGAGGAGCCGGTACTCCTGACCAAGGGCGGCTATCAGCGGCTCGTGGACGAACTCCACGAGTTGAAGACCGTCAAGCGCGCCGAGGTGGCCGCGCTCATCCGCGACGCCCAGGAACTGGGCCCGGACCAGTTGGACGCGCAGTACGAGGACGCCAAGAACCAGCAGGCGTTCCTGGAAGGCCGCATCGCCGAGATCGAGCGCTCGCTGGAGAACGCCGTCCTGATCGACGAGGAAGCCGCGCACAAGTCCAAGACCGTGCAGGTCGGCTCCTCCGTGACCGTGAAGGGCGCGGACGGCAAGAGCCGGAAGTACCAGCTGGTCGGCCCGACCGAGGCGGACCCCACGCAGGGCCGCATCTCGCACAAGTCGCCGGTCGGACGCTCCCTGCTGGGCAAGAAGCGCGGCGACGAGGTGGTCATCCAGACCCCCCGTGGTGAGACGAGCCTGACGGTCACCTCGATCTCGTAGCCCCACCCCGACGACATTCACGGACGGGGCCGCTTGAACGGCCCCGTCCGCGTTTCCGGGGCGGCGCACGTATCGCGCAGATATGCGAACGTGGAGCCCGTCACGCACAGCCTGCGGAGGATCGATGCCGTCCGAGCACGAACTGATCCAGCAGCGCCTCGAGAAGCGCGAACGCCTGCTGCGCCTCGCTGACCCCTACCCTGCGCGCGTCCAGCGCACCCACACCGCCCTGGAAGCCCTGGGGGTGTTTGAGGCGGCCGGGGGCGTGGACAACGCCGTCACGGTCACGGTGGTCGGGCGGGTGACCGCGCAGCGCGTGATGGGGAAGGCCGCCTTCCTCGACCTGCGGGACGGCAGCGGCCGCATCCAGTTGCACTTCCGCCGCGACGTACTCCCGGATTATGACAACCTCGACCTCGTCGACCTCGGCGACTTCCTGGAGGTCAGCGGCAGCGTTTTCCGGACGCGCACCGGCGAGGTCACGGTCGCGGTGACCTCGTGGCGCGTCATCACCAAGGCGCTGCGCCCGCTCCCGGAGAAGTGGCACGGCCTCACGGACACGGAGGCGCGCTACCGCCAGCGCTACCTAGACCTGATCGCGAACGAACGCTCGCGCGAGGTCGCCCGGGCGCGCTCGATCATTGTCTCCGCCGTCCGCCAGTTCTTCCTGAACCGCGGGTTCCTGGAGGTGGAGACGCCGGTCCTGCAGGAGCACGCCGGCGGCGCCGCCGCCCGGCCGTTCACCACCCACCACAACGCGCTGGACCGCGACCTCTTCCTGCGCATCTCCCTGGAGTTGCACCTGAAGCGGCTGCTGGTGGGCGGCTTTGAGAAGGTCTTCGAGATCGGGCGCGTATTCCGCAACGAGGGCGTGTCGTATCGCCACAACCCGGAGTTCACGCTGCTCGAGTCGTACGAGGCATACGCCGACTACCACGATGTCGCCGCGATGGTGGAGGAGTTGCTGGGCTTCGTCGCCGTGCAGGCCCACGGGACGACCGAGTTCCACCACGGCGAGGTCGAACTGTCGCTGAAGGCGCCCTTCGCACGCACGACCTACCACGGCGCGCTCCTCGAACACACCGGCATCGACTACCGGCAGTACCCGACGACCGAGGCGCTGCGCGAGGTGGCGCGTTCCCGGAACGTGCCGGTCGCAGACGGCGCCTCCTGGGCGACGATCCTGGACGCGCTCATGTCCACGTTCGTGGAGCCGAAGTTGATCCAGCCAACGTTCATCTTCGACTACCCCACGGCGCTCTCGCCGCTGGCGAAGAAGAAGGTGGACGACGAGGACACGGTGGAACGCTTCGAGTTGTTCGCGCTCGGCTACGAGATCGCGAATGCCTACAGCGAACTGAACGACCCGGTCGACCAGCGCGAGCGCATGGAAGCGCAGTCCGCGAAGCAGACCGAGGGCGACGAGGAGGCGGAGGTCGCGGACGAGGACTTCCTGGTCGCGATCGAGCATGGCATGCCGCCCGCGGGCGGCCTGGGCATCGGCATGGACCGCCTCGTGCAGTTGATCATGGGGGAGCACTCCCTGCGCGAGGTAATCCTGTTCCCGACGATGCGCGACCGGGGCGACGAATGACAAACCACCTGCCCGGCTACGACACGCCGAAGGCGATCCGCGATGGCCTGCAGCGGCTACGCGACGACATCCACATCCACGCCGCCCCGGCCGAGGTGCGCGCCCGCCTGGCTGACCCGACCACCTACGACGAGTGGCTCGCGCCGCACGTCCGCGACTTCAGCGCCGACACGGAGGGCATGCAGTTCGCCCTCGCCATCCCGGGCCGCACCGAGCCGGTGCGGCTGCGCCGCCAGCCGCTAACGGACGTGTACCTCGTCGGGTATGTCCGAGACGGCGACAGCGCAGTGGAGTCGCTCACCTGGGCGCTCCACGTGGAGGGCGCGACGGAGGTCCACGTGACCGTGGAACTCGCCTACCGCGCCGCCGGTGGGATCGCGGGCGTCCTCGAACCGCTCGTGCACCGGCCACACCGGCTGCAGGCGCTGCGCGACTCGCTCTGGAACTTCAAGCAGCGGGTCGAAGCCGACCGCCGCGTCCCGGCGGACGCCGCGCAGGCGTGACCGTGGCCCCCACCTCGCGCGCCATCGACGCGGTCATCTTCGACCTCGACGGCGTACTCGCCGACACCGAGATCGTCTGGTTCGAGGCGATTCGGGCGATGCTCGCGCCGGCCCCGTTCACCTGGGAGCAGAACGAGCACCTCGTCGGCTCTTCCTCGGCGTTCACGACCGAGTGGATCCGCACGACGTACGGGCGCCCGGAGCCCCCGGACGTGCTGGCGCGCATGATCAGCGATGCCGTGAACGAGATGATCGAGTCGATCGACCTCGCCGCGATGGAAGGGGCCGTCGACCTGATCGAGGGGCTGCGCGGGCGCGGCCTTCCGGTCGCCGTCGCTTCCCAGTCCTCCCCTCGGTGGGTGGAGCGCACACTCACACGGATCGGACTGCTGCCAGCGTTCGAGTTCTTCGTAACCGCGAGCGAGGTGGCCCGCCCGAAGCCGGCGCCGGACATCTACCTCCACGCCGCCGCGCGCATCGGTGTGCCACCGGAGCGGTGCCTGGCGATCGAGGACTCCGCGCACGGGCTGGAGGCGGCGCACGCCGCCGGCTTCACCGCCGTGCAGGTGCGCCACGGCGTCGCCCCCGCCCCTCCACAGGAGTGCGCCCACGCCATCATCGAGGGCCTCCACACGTTCGACTTCGGCTGGCTGGAGCGGCCGCCCCGGTAAGGCGCGCGGTAGGCGCAGGACGCGGCGCTTGTTACGCTCCCGCCCTCACCCGTCCACGGTCGCCCGTCCTCGGTCGCATAGCCCCGGAGCGCCTGCCCTGCACCGCCACTTCACCGTCACCGGCTACGTCTCCCACGCGGGCCGCACGGCGCTGCACTGGCACCGCTTCGGGATGTGGCTGCCGCCGGGCGGGCACATCGAGGCGGACGAGGACCCAGTGCAGGCCGTCCTGCGCGAGGTGCTGGAGGAGACCGGGCTGGAGGTGGAGATCATCGCCGCCCGGCCCTTCGCGTACACCCACCCGCAGCAACTGGCCGCACCCGTCACCATCGGCGTCTACGACATCGAACGAGACGGCACGCTGGACGAGCCGCATCAGCACCTTGACCTGATCTACTTCACGCGGCCGACCTCGGACGCGCCGGTGCTCCCGGATGATGGCCTCGCCTGGACCTGGGTGGACGAGGCGACGCTGCGAGGCGGCGCGGCCCCCACCCCACCGGGGGGCGCGCCCACGGCTCGGATCGCAGACGATGTGCGGGAACAGGGGCTGGCCGCCATCGAGGCGGCGCGACGTGCAGCCTCGGTGCGGGCATAGGCGGAGGACGCGGGTGCTCTCGATCCAGACGATCCGGGAACGCACGGATGACGTGCGACGCATGCTGTCCGAGCGCCGCACCTCGGCGCCGCTCGACGCGATCCTCGACACGGACGATCGGCGCCGCGCGCTCCTGGTCCAGGTGGAGCGTGGGCGCGCCGAGCGCAACGACGCCGGCAAGCGCATCGGCGCGGCAAAGTCGCCCGAGGAGCGCACGCAACTAATCGAGGCGCAGCGCGCCGTCGCCGGCGAACTCGACCGGCTGGAGGCCGACCTCAAGGATCTCGATGGCGCGCTCGAGGCGCTGCTCTTGCAGATGCCGAACATCCCGCACGCCGACGTCCCGCTCGGCGGCGAGGAGGACGCAGTCATCATCATCGAAGGTGACGGGACGGCCGGGTGGGAGCGTCACCTGGACGTGCCGCTGCCGGTGAAAAACGCCCCACTGCCCGAGACCGACCCGACGCGCCTCCCGCACTGGGAGATCGGGGAGCGCTCCGGCCTCATCGACTTCGAGCGCGGCACGAAGCTGTCAGGCTCGTCCTTCTACATCCTCAAAGGTGACGGTGCGCGGCTGCAGCGCGCCCTGATCGCGTGGATGCTGGACCTGCACCGCGAGCAGGGCTACACGGAGGTCTACACGCCGTTCCTCGTGCGCGAGGCGATGCTCGTGGGCACCGGGCAGTTGCCGAAGTTCGCGGACACCATGTTCCACGCGGAAGGGACCGACCTCTGGCTGGTCCCCACCGCCGAGGTGCCGGTGACGAATATGTACCGCGACGAGATCATGGACGGCGCCACGCTCCCGATCCGCCACACCGCCTACACCCCGTGCTTCCGCCACGAACAGTTCAGCGCCGGCCGCGAGGTGCGCGGCATCAAGCGCGGCTGGCAGTTCGACAAGGTGGAGATGGTCCTCTTCACGGACGAGGACGACTCCTGGCGCGCGCACGAGCAGCTGCTGGAGGATGCGCTGGCGGTGGTCCGCGCGCTGGGGCTGCGCTACCGCGTGATCCGGCTCGCCTCCGGCGACCTCACCTTCGCCTCCGCCATGACCTACGACATCGAGGTCTGGGCGCCGGGCGCGGGCGAGTGGCTGGAGGTCTCATCGGTCTCCAACTTCCTGGACTTCCAGGCGCGCCGCGCCAACCTGCGCTACCGCGGGGACGACGGCAAGGTCCGCCACCTGCACACCCTGAACGGCTCCGGCGTCGCCCTCCCGCGCACCGTTGCCGCGCTGATGGAGTCCGGCCGCCTGGAGGACGACAGCATCGAGGTGCCCCCCGTGCTGCGCCCGTACCTCGGCGGCCAGGCGGCGCTGCTGCCCAGCCGGTAGCCCTCCCCGCGGTTGACGCGCGCTCCACGGTGGCTATCGTGCGGCCAGCACGATCGTGATGAGCGGCACCGAGGGCACCCATGGCGGCAGTGAACGTGACGGCGCGCGCCGACGTGGTCTACGGCCACGGCGGCGGGCGTGACCTGCTCTGCGACGTGTACGCGCCGGAGCCGTCCGGGACACCTCGACCGGCGGCGGTCATGTTCCACGGCGGCGGATGGCAGCGGGGCAGCCGCACCACGCTGCGCGAGCGTGCGATGGAACTCGCGGCGTACGGCGTCGTGGTCGTCGCCGCCGAGTACCGGCTGACGGGCGAGGCCCCGTGGCCCGCCCACATCCACGACGCGAAGGCCGTCCTCCGCTGGATGCGCGCGAACGCGGCGGAGTTGGGCGTGCACCGCGACCAGATCGCGCTCATCGGCTTCTCTGCGGGCGCCCAGCTCGCACTCCTCGCCGCCGGTACCCCGGGCCACCCCACGTTCAGCGGCGATGGTGGCCACCCCGAGACGTCCGAGGTGGTAAACGCGGTCGTCGGCTTCTTCCCGCCGATCCGCTTCGTCCCCGGCGCCGAGCGCACGAACGAAGGCGTACCGGCCAGCGCCGGCGACTCGATCGGCCTCGGTCTCTCGGAGAAGGATCTGCGGCTCGCGAGCCCGATCACGCACGTGGGGCCAGCGTACCCGCCTACGCTGCTGCTGCACGGCACGGCGGACGAGGTGATCGCCTACCGATCCTCGACGACCTTCTTCGACGCGCTGCGCGCGGCAGGGGTGCGCGCCGACCTCCGGCTCTATGACGGCCTGCGCCACGAGTTCGTTCGCATGGACGGCGTCATGCAGCTCTGCATGGCGGACGTGGCGCTGTTCCTCCAGCGCTCGATGGTGGACCCGGCCCGGTTCGACGTGCCGCAGGCGGTGCTGTTCGGACAGCCCGCCCCGGCAGAAGGAGCAGCGCGATGAAGTTCGGCATCTTCGACCACATCGAGCGGCGCGACGATGCCGGCATCGCCCAGCAGTACGAGGAGCGCCTGCAACTGATGGCGCAGGCGGACGAGGCGGGGATCTACTCGTACCACGTCGCCCAGCACCATCATTCGCCGCTCTGCCTGGCGCCGAACCAGTCGGTGCTGCTGGCGGCGGCAGCGCAGCGCACGAAGCGGATGCGCTTCGGGCCGCTCGTGTTCGTGCTGCCGCTGCACCACCCGATCCGCCTGATCGAAGAGATCTGCATGGTCGACCAGTTGAGCGGCGGCCGCCTCGACCTCGGCGTTGGGCCGGGGACGGGCGGCGGCACCGAACTGGCGATGTGGGGCGAGAACCCGGACGACAACCACGAGCGGTTCGAGGAGGCGCTGGACATGCTCCGGCGGGGCCTCCAGTCGGAGTTCTTCACGTACCACGGGAAGTTCATGGATGTGACCGACCTGTGGATGGAACTGCGGCCGTTCCAGAAGCCACACCCACCACTGTGGTGGGCCGGCAACCCGGAGTCCGCCGCGCAGCGCGGGGCGAACTTCATCGCCAACGGCTCGATCGCACAGGTCGCGACCGTGACGAAGATCTACCGCGAGGCGTGGGAGCGCGCCCGCGCCACGGACGGTCCGGAGATCTACCGCCCCGCGCAGCCGCTGTACGGCGGCACGCGACGCATCTACATCGCCCCAACCGACGAGGAGGCGCGCGAGCGCGGGATCGCCGCGTATCACTCCTACCTCTCCCACTTCGCGAAGCCCGCACCGGAGGGCGGGGACGCGACGACGGGCGCGGCCGGCGCGTTTAACGAGCGCGTGCGCCAGTCCGAGTGGTTCCAGAAGCAACAGGGCGGCGAGGTGCCGCAGGGCGCGCGGCCCAACACGGTGCTGACGATGCGCATCACGCCCGAGCAGGCGATCGATGCGGAGGCGCTGCTCGTCGGGTCGCCTCGGACGATCCGCGAGTACGTGGAGCGGTACTGCGCGGAGAGCGGCGCCAACTACTTCGTCGGCTCGTTCCAGTGGGGGAACCTCACCCACGAGGAGGCAACGCGATCGCTCGGCTACTTCGCGAGCGAGGTCATGCCCGGGTTGATGGACTGACCGAGGAGTCGCGACTGGCGACCGTACTAACCTGCCCCCAGGACGACCTGCCGCTGCACCTGAAGCGGCAGGCGCTGGAGGTCCTCGCCGCCGCCTTCCCTGGCGGTCGCAGCGTCGAGGAACGCCTCAACCGCCGCCTCCACGACCCGCGCACCAATCCGGTGTGCATGCTGCTGGTGGAGGGCGAGCAGGTGCTGGCCTACCTCGCGATCCTGTCCACGACGATCGAGCACGCCGGCCGGACATACCGCGTGTCCGGGCTGAGCGCGGTGTCGACGCACCCGCACCACCTGCGCCAGGGCCACGCCGCCCGCCTGGTGACCTCCGCACGCGAGTGGATCGAGGCGAGCGACGCGGACCTCGGCGTGTTCACATGCGACCCGCCGCTCATCTCCCTGTATCAGGCGTGCGGGTGGGCGCACATGCCGGCCACCGTCGTGGTTGGTGGGACGAGGGCCCAGCCGTTCCGCGCGGACACGCTCGGGAAGGCGACGCTGATGGGCTTCTTCTCCCCCGCCGCGCAGGCGCACCGCTCCGACTTCGACGAAGCGGACGTGTACCTCGACCTCCGCGAAGGCGACCTCTGGTGAGGGCATCCGGCCTGCCGGGGGTGCCACGGGGGTGCTTGACACGATAGAACGGTCGTTCTATCTTTCCTTCGTTCCGAACGAACGCCCGTTCTGATGACAACCCGGGCGTCTCTCGTGCGGACGGGGGTGCCAGATGATGCTCACAATCATGCTCGGGGTGATCGTTGGGGTGGCCGGGACGGCGCTCGTGCGGCAGTGGCTGCAGGGCGACCTCGTGAGTCACACGTACGTGCGGGAGCCGCTGCGGCCCGCCGAGTTCCCTCGCCTGGCCCCGTCGAAGCGTCCGTATGTCACCTTCGGACGCCACGCCGCCTAGCATGCGCCCGGCCTGCACCGGGGCCGGAGGCGGCCCGCTAGACTGCCACGCGTGGCCCACGAATTGCTGCTCGCCCGCCTGCTCCGGGACGCCCTCGATGAGTTCGAGCGGGCGTCGGCGCACGTCCCTGCCCCCGGCCGAGGCGGCGCGCTGGGCCCGCTGAGCACCAGCGGCTGGATCGTCGGCCACGTCACCGCCATCCAGGACCGCTGGCTCACCTTCGCGGGCGCGGACGGCGCGCCGGACGAGTGGTGCGACGCCTGGACCGCGCGCCAGCGCACGGAGATCCCCTACGGCCAGTTAGTCACCCCGATCGAAGACGCACTGGATGCGTTCCGCCGCGTCCGAAAGCGCGCGTTCAGATTCCTCGACGACCTCGACCCGGCGCGGCTGCGCGTGCTGGCGAACCTGGCCGGTACGGAGTGGGCAGGCAGCCGGGCGACGGTCGGTTACCAGGTCGCCAGGAGCATCGCGCACGCGTTCGTGCATGCGGGCGACCTGACCGTGATCGCGTCGCTCGCGGGGGCGGGCGACCTCGGGCTGCCCGGCGCGCTCAGCCGCACCCACGAGGGGCTGGAGGAGGACGACGCCTCCGCGCCGATGGTGGGCGCGCTGCTGCGCGATGCGTACGTCGAACTCGGGCGCGCCTTCCAAGCGCTGCCGTTGCCGTCCGCACGGGGCGAGATCGCCACGCTCAACCCCGGTTCGTACATCGTCGTGCACGCCCTCGCGCGCGAGGACAGGTTCTGGAACGTCAGGGCACAGGGATACGAACCGGACCCACTGCTCGCGACGTATGACGGCCGCGCGCCGGCGCACCCGTTCCCCCTCGATACGGTCGCCGCGTCGTTCGAGGCCGCCACGGCCCGCGCCTCCTCGTGGCTCGCCGGCCTCGACGCCGCCGCGCTCGCGACCCCGATCGCCGCGGGGCGGACGGAGAGCCCGATCGGCGTGCAGGTGGCGAGGAGCGCGGCGCACCTCTTCTCGCACGCGGGCGAACTGCAGTCGATCGCCTCGCTGTCCGGCGGCGCCGACCTCTCCCTGCCGGGTGCGCTCGCGTACACGCTCGAGGCGACGCGATGAGCGAGCCACCGGCCCCGAAGATCGCGCTCGGCAGCGTGCACGCGCTCCCGGAGGTCGAGTGGCCGCGCCTGCTCGTCACCCGCGGCTGGCCCGCCGGCGTCGACCGCCGTGTGATCGACCAGTGGGAGCCGGACCTCGCCCCGAGCCTCGATCTGCTGGAAGCGCGTGCGAGCGGCGCGCTGGACGCCGCTACGTTCGAGGCCCGCTATCGGGAGGAACTGGCGGCGCGGGCGAACCTCGTCGCGTGGGCCGCGCGGATGGCGAACGGCACCGGCGTGGTGCTGCTCGGCGAGGCCACCGAGGACGACGCCAGCCACCGCTCGGTGCTGGCCGAGGTGATCCGAGCGCATGCCGCGCCCTCAGCGTGACAGCCGCCTGGTGGCCGCCGAGCGCGCGCTGATCGAGGCGATCCGCGCCGGGCTACGCGCCGCAGCCGACCCGGCGAAAGCGCCACGGATGCAGGCGTACATGAAGTCAGCCATGCCCTACTACGGGGTTCAGACGCCGCAGGCGAGACGCATCTTTCGCGATGCGATCGCCGCGCATCCCCTCGATGGGCTCGAGGCATGGCACGACACCACGCTCGCGCTGTGGCGGGAGGCGACGCACCGCGAGGAGCGGTACGGCGCGCTCGCGGTAGCGGAGCACCGCCGCTACCGCGCGCACCGGACGCGCGCGGCGTTCCCGATGTACGAGGAGTTCGTGGTCACCGGGGCGTGGTGGGACCTGGTCGACGAGACCGCCGGGAACCTGCTCGACGAGCTGCACCAGCAGGACCCGGACTGGATGGCGGCGCGCATGCGCGAGTGGAGCACCGCGCCGGAGATGTGGAAGCGGCGCGCCTCGATCATCTGCCAGTTGCGGCACAAGCAGGCGACCGACCTGCGCCTGCTCTACGACTGCATCGAACCGAACCTGGGTGACCGCGAGTTCTTCATCCGCAAGGCGATCGGCTGGGCGCTGCGGCAGTACGCGTGGACCGACCCGGACGAGGTGGTGCGGTACGTGACGGCGAACGCGGACCGCCTGAGCCCGCTCAGCAAGCGCGAGGCGCTCAAGAACGTCCTGAAGTCCGGCCGCATCGACGCGATCCCGTAGCGCTTCGAGCAGCCCTCCAACGAAACGGCCCCGGCGATTGCCGGGGCCGTTTGCGAGTGTCCGAGGATCCTCGGGCGGTCGGGAGGCTAGACCTCCTTCACGACCATTCCGTTGGGGCTCCAGCGCCAGGTGCGGAACTTCACGTTCCTCAGGCCGACGGAGGTCGCGTAGTCCTTCGCGCTGCCGAGCAGGCCGGCGGGGACATACACGTAGAGCGGGCAGGAGCGGTTCTCCAGCGTGGCCCAGACGTACATCGCCTGGTCGCGCGTGACCGTCTCCTTCGACTCCACCTGCACGATGGCGACCGGCCGGTTGCCCGGCGCCACCGTGACGATGTCCGGGAAGACCTTGTCGCCCGTGCCACGGACCTCCACGCCCATGCGCGGCTCCGGGAGGTTCACGTAGGTGCGGAGCTCGGTCTCCGGGGTGTACTCGAAGCGGTCGCGGGCGATCGCCTGCACCGTCTCGGTGAGTTCGTAGCGCCGGGACTCCTCGTTGCGCCGCCACTCAGCGCTGCGGGCGCGCCACTTCGCGCGGGTGCGCTCGTGGCGGGCGGAGAAGCGGCCGAAGTCGCGGAACTGCAGGGCGATCTGGATGATGAGCAGCAGCGGGAAGAGCGGCGCCAACAGCGCCACCGTGATGCCGACGCCGCCGCCGTTGTCGATCCCGATTGCCTTAAAGGCGCCCGCCGCCCAGTCCAGTTTGATCCAGGTGGGCCCGGGGAAGACGAACATCGCGAAGAAGGCCGCGCCGAGGACCGCCAGCATGATCACATTGCCGGCCTGTGGGAGCCGGTACGCGGAAACACCGCCGCCACCGTGTTCCGGCACCGCCGGGATTTGCCTCACCGCGGCGACCGGGGCCGCCTTCGCGGCTGTCGCCGGTGCAGGCGCGGCGGCCGCAGCCACCGGCGCCGCTGCGGCCTCCGTGGCTGGTGCTTCGGCCGAGGCTTCGGCGGCGGCCGGAGCAGCCGCCTCACGCGCCGGGGCCGCGCCACCACCACCGCCGACCTTGGCGCGGGCCGCGTCCGGGTCCTCGTACCAGAGCGAGTTGATCTCGGTGAACCGCGCCATGGCGGCCGGGACATCCCCCTCCGGGAAAATCGCGGTCACCGGACACGCCGGCTGGCATGCACCGCAGTCGATGCATTCCGCCGGGTTGATGTAGAGCATGCGGTCTTTGCCCTCTTCGAAGTGGATGCAATCCACCGGGCACACGTCCACACACGCCTGATCCTGCGTATCGATGCAGGTCTCGGTAATGACGAACGCCACGCGCTGAGCCTTTCCGCGCGAACCGGCTGGGCCGTCGGGGCAGAGTCCGCCGCGATCCTACCGAGAGTCATCGCGGAGGTCTATTCACCCGGCACGGGCAGCGCAGCAGGCCTCTCCGCCTCGGAGATATTGACTCAGTATTTGTTGAGCCATACTCTCCCGACCATGCCCCTCGACGACCCCGCACTTCTGCACCGTGCTGCCGTACACCACGCCCTGGGCGACCCGCTCCGACTGGCGATCGTGGACGCGCTGGCGCTGTCCGACCGCACCCCCTCCGAACTCGAAGCGGCGTTCGAGGTGCCCTCCAACCTCCTCGCCCATCACCTCCGCATCCTGGAAGCCGCCGGCATCCTGGAGCGCACTGTCTCCAGCGGCGACCGGCGCCGCCGCTATCTCCACCTCACGCCGGCCCGCCGCGACGCGCTCGACCTCCCCGCCAGGCTGGAGGCGGCCCGCGTGCTCTTCGTCTGCAGCGCGAACTCCGCGCGCTCGCCGCTGGCGGAGGCGCTCTGGCGCCGCGCGGTGCCGGGGATCGAGGCGGCGAGCGCCGGTACCCACCCGGCGGCGGCGATCCATCCCCTCGCCCGGGAGGCGGCGACGCGGGCGGGCCTGCGGCTAGCGCACGTCCCCACTCACGTCGCCGCCGTCCAGCGGCCGGGCGACCTGGTGGTGACGGTCTGCGACCAGGCGCACGAGGAACGCGAGGGCGCGGGCGACCTGCACTGGTCCGTGCCCGACCCGGCGACGGGCGGTACGCCGCGGGACTTCGACCGCGCCCTGCAAGAACTTGAGACGCGCGTCGCTACCCTCGTCCGGTCGACGCGAGCCCGAAAGGCGTCATGACATGACTAACCATGACATCCGGCTCGCCCACGAGGCGGAACTGCTCGCGGAGGAGTTCGCGGGACTCGTGAGCCGCGAGACGGTGCTCCGCTTCATGGAGCAGGCGACGTCGCACTTCGCACAGGCCCGCATCGACACCTACGTACCGCTGTTCGCACGGCGCACGGCGCGGGAGCGGTTGCAGGCGCTCGCCCAGGCCTCCGGCACGGTCACGAAGGACGTACCGGAGATCCTCTTTGTCTGCGTCCATAACGCGGGCCGCTCGCAGATGGCCGCCGTGATGACGGCAGCCCTCGGCGGCGACCGCGTACACGTCCGTTCTGCCGGCTCTGCGCCCGCCTGGGAGATCAACCCCGTCGTCCGCGAGGCGATGAGCGAGGCCGGGTTCACGCTGGACCAGGAGTTCCCGAAGCCGCTGACCGATGAACTGGTGCAGGCGGCGGACGTGGTGATCACGATGGGCTGCGGCGACGCCTGCACCATCTATCCCGGCAAGCGCTACCTGGACTGGGAGGTCGCCGACCCGGCGGCGCAGCACCTGGAGGTGGTGCTGGCGATCCGGGAGGACATCCGCGGCCGCGTCACGCGGCTGCTCGACGAGCTCGGCGTCCCCGTTCGTGACAGCGCCGCGCCGGCGCGCCCGTGAGCGAACCATCACTCGCACGCGCCTGCGTCGCGGAGGCGGTCGGGACGTTCCTGATGGTCCTCTTCGGGACGGGCTCGGTCGCGGCGGCGGTGCTGACCGACGCGCAGGTCGGAGTCTGGCAGGTCGCGGTGGTGTGGGGCTTCGGCGTGACCCTCGCGATCTACGCGACCGCCGCCGTCTCCGGCGCGCACCTGAACCCGGCGGTGACGCTCGCCGTGGCGGTGCTACGGCGCGAGGCGTTCCCGGCCGCGCGCATCCTCCCGTACTGGGGGGCGCAACTGACCGGCGCGGTCCTCGCCGGGGTGGCGGTGCTCGTGACCTTCTCGCCATTCCTCGACCGGTTCGAGGCGGCGCACGGGATTGATCGCGGCGCGGCCGGCTCCGAGGCGTCCGCGATGGTCTTCGGCGAATACTTTCCGAACCCGGCGATGTTCGGGACGGGCAGCGAGGCGGAGGCACTGATCTCCCCGCTCCAGGCGGTCGGCATCGAAGCGTTCGGGACGGCGATCCTGGTGTTCATGATCTTCGCGCTGACCGAACCCCGAAACGGCGCGCGGCCGGCCTGGCTCGCACCGTTCTTCATCGGCTTCACGGTCGCCGTGCTCATCAGCCTGTTCGCGCCCGCGACCCAGGCCGGTTGGAACCCGGCGCGCGACCTGGGCCCGCGCCTGGTGGCGTTCGCCGCCGGCTGGGGCGAGATCGCGATCCCGGGACCTCAAGGGGGCTTCTGGGTCTACATCGCCGGCCCGCTCGTCGGCGGGCTCCTTGGTGGCGCAGCGTACGACCGCCTCGTGCGGCCCGGCCTGACGCGCGGGTTCGACGTCTCGGACGAACTCCCCAGGCTGTGACGCCGCGCGAGGTCCGGCGGGTGCAGCTCGGACCGCGCCGTGTGACCTCCCGCAGCGCTGGCCCGAAGGCGTAGGCTGGGCCGCGCAGCGAGGGGACGCCCCATGGAACACGACGAGATCTACCGCACGATCATGGACGGGTCGCCGGAGGCCACCGTGTGGGCCGGCGCAGACGGCATGATCCGGTACTGGAACCAGGGCGCCGAGGAGATGTTCGGCTTCACCCGGGACGAGGCGCTCGGCCAGAGCCTGGACCTGATCATCCCGGAGAACCTGCGCGCCCGTCACTGGGAGGGCTACGACCGGGTGATGGTGAAGGGCGAGCCGTCCCGCTACGGCCGGCGCGAGATGCTGAAGGTGCCCGCACTCCGCAAAGACGGCACGCGTATGTCCGTGGAGTTCACCCTGCAGATGGTCCAGCACCCGGAGCACGGCCTGACCGCTGTGGCCGTGCTGCGCGACGCGTCCGAGGCGTTCAACGAACTGCGCGAACTGCGCAAGCAGCTCGCCGTCTTCCAGGCTGCCGCGAAGGACGCACCCGCGTCCTGACCCGATGACCAGCCGCGACGCCTGACGTAGTCTGGACGCCGGCCCTCGGAGGGGTGGCGGAGCGGTTGAACGCAGTCGTCTTGAAAACGACCGGCCTCGCGAGAGGCCCGTGGGTTCGAATCCCACCCCCTCCGCCACGACCGCCGTCGCGAGGCGTTCGCTAGTCCGCGGGCCGGTACTCCTCGAACCCCAGGTCCGGCGTCACCACCGTCGTGTGGACGAGGGCCTGCGCGTCGCGGCGGATGATCAGCGTCTGCGCCATGATCACGGCCCACAGGATCGCCTGCGCGCCGATGCCCGCCGCGGTCAGCCACAGCCCGAGCGACACGAATGCGACGAACGAGGCGGAGAGCACGCCCACGAACGTGAGCGTGGTGATCAGCGGCGGCTTCAGCGGCCCGCGGATCGTCGGGATGATCCCGATCGAGATGATGAACCCACCCGCCGCGAGCACCAGGTCTTCCCAGGCCACGTGTCACCCGCCCTCGGGCGGTCGCGCCGCCCCGACCGGTCACCGGAGGCGCCGATCATCGGGCCGGGCGAGGCAGGACGCCAGCACCGCGCGCTAACGGGTGCGGGGTTGCTCCAGCCTCACCGTGATGCGCAGCCATCGCCCGTGCGAACAACGGGTGGACGAGGCGGCCGGCCCGGCCGGCTCCGATGCCCCATCGCAATCCTCGCAAGTTCGGTACAGCACGCGGGTCATCTCTTCCATCCTCTCGCCTGGAGGATGCCGGGCGTGAATGACGGCACGGTGACCGGCCGGTTTCGGACGGATGAAATCGACCATAAAACGTCAGGGTTTCCCCCATCAGACGCGCGACACGCCACCCGATGATCGGGATGAGCCCTCAGCGCGCGCTGGGTAGAGCATGGGAGTGCCCTCGGTGGAGCCAAACCCCGCCCTGGATATGGTGATCGCGGAGGTGGCGGAGTTGCGGCCGCTGCCGATGGTCGCCGTGCGCGTCCTGGAGATCTCCGAGGGGGAGCGCTTTTCCGCGCACGAACTCGCCCAGACCATCGCCACCGACCAGGCGCTCACCTCCAAGGTGCTCCGACTCTCCAACAGCGCGTACTACGGCTTCCCCCGGCGCATCAGCACCGTGCGAGACGCGGTGGTCCTGCTGGGCTTCCGCGCCGTGCGCTCGGCGACGCTCGCCTCATGCGTGATCGACACGCTGCCGGGCGGCGAGGTACTGGACCCGGTGGAGGCGTGGCGGTTCTCGGTGACCGTGGGCCTGCTCGCGGAGGTCATGGCGCGCGCCACCCGGCTTCACCAGGATGAGGCGTTCACCGCCGGCGTCATCCACAACATCGGGCGGCTCGCGCTGGACCAGCAGCGCCCGCGCGAACTAGCCGCCGCCCGCGTGCTCGCAGCGCAGCGCGGGATCACCATCCCGGAGGCGCAACGGGCCGTGCTCGGATTCACGGACGCGGAACTCGGCGGCGCACTCGCCCTCCACTGGAACTTCCCCACCAACCTGGCGGAGGCCGTGGCGGGGCACCACCTGGACGTCCACCACCTCCCCGACCCGAAAAGCGTGACGGCGCAGGTCATCCGCGCGCGGCTGTTCGCGCGCGCCTCCGGCATCACCGACGGCTACGAGGACCGCCTGACCCGCGACCGTGCCGGCCGTGAGTGGACTGAGCCGCCGGTCGGGCCCGCGCTCGCGCAGAGCGGCGGGCTGGACGGCATCCTCCAGAAGGTCGCCGCCTTCATCGAGAACGCCGCGGGCGGCAACCGCTAGGCCGCGCGCTCCCGCTCCAGGCTACCTCCCGGGAGCCGTCCCGCTACGCTGAGGGCGCACCAGGGAGACCCATGCACGTCCTCGTCTTCGGAGCCAGCGGATACATCGGCACCCACCTCGTCCCGCGCCTCACGGCGGCCGGACACCAGGTGCGCGCGAGCAGCCGCAACGCGGACGTGCTGCGCGCCCGCGCGTGGCCGGGGGTGGAGGTCGTCGCCGCCGACGCACACGACGAGGCCTCGCTGGACGCCGCGCTCGAGGGCATCGAAGTGGCGTACTACCTCGTCCACTCCATGGCCGCGGGCGAGGACTTCGCGCGGCTGGACCGCGACGCGGCGCGGCACTTTCGGCGCGCGGCGGCGAACGCCGGTGCGGAGCGGATCATCTACCTCGGTGGCCTGCAGCCGGGGGGTGAGCGCTCCGAGCACCTCTCGTCGCGCGCGGAGACTGGCGACATCCTGCGCGACGGCGTGATCCCCGTGACGGAGATCCGCGCCGGCATCATCGTCGGTGCGGGGAGCGCGGCGTTCGAGGTCATTCGTGACCTGGCGCTGCACCTGCGCGTGATGACCACGCCCCGGTGGGTGCGCTCACGCACGCAGCCGATCGCGCTGGACGACCTGCTTACCTACCTCGTGCGGTTGGTCGAGACGCCCGCCACCGCCGGCCAGACCTACGACGTGGGTGGGCCAGAGGTGCTGAGTTACGAGGCGATGATGCGCCAGTTCGCGGAGGTGAACGGGCGCAAGGTCACGATCATCCCGCTGCCGATCCTGAGCCCGCGCATCTCCTCCTACTGGCTGGACCTGGTGACGGCGGTGCCGAGGAACGTCGCGAAGCCGCTGATCGACGGGCTGAAGCACGACCTGCTCGCCGACGACACCTCGATCCGCGCGCTGATCCCGATCCCGCTGCACACCTACCGCCAGGCGGTGACCGCGGCGATCGAGGCGGAACGCACGCAGGCCGTCCCCGCGCGCTGGACGGAGGGCGCCCTGCGCTACCGCGCCGGCCGGACGGACGTCGCCTTCCACTCCAAGCGCGCGACTGCCTCCGCCGACTCGACGGCAACGCCGGAGGCGCTGTGGAACGTGGTCGCGGGCGTGGGCGGCAAGAACGGCTGGTACGCCTTCAACACCCTCTGGCGGCTGCGCGGCATCCTGGACCGCGCGCTGGGCGGCACGGGGATGCGGCGCGGCCGACGACACCCGACCGAGGTGCGTGTGGGCGACGCGATCGACTGGTGGCGCGTGGCGGGCGTGGAACCGGGGCGCCGGCTGTCGCTCGTCGCGGAGATGAAACTGCCTGGCTCCGCCGTCCTGGAGTTCGAGGTGAGCGAGCGGCCGGAGGGCGGCTCGCGGCTGAAGACCACGGGGTACTTCCACCCGGCGGGCGTCTTCGGGCTGCTCTACTGGATCCCGCTGATCCCCGTCCACGGCGCCCTCTTCGGTCGGATGACCAGGGCGATGGCGCGGCGCGCCGAGGAGGTCGGGCGCGACTAGCGGCCCGGCGCGAACATCTCGATCGAGACCTCGAACAGCCCGCCCGGGCGCGTCTCGATGACGGCGTAGGTGCCCGGCACCCGGAACGAGGGGTAGCCCTGGCCGCCGTTCACGAAGCGGACGCCATCGTGGTCCTCGTTCATGGGGACGTGGATGTGGCCGTAGCAGAGGATGTCGAGCAGGCCCACCTGCTCCTCCGGGAAGTCCGGCAGCAGCGCGGAGGGCGGCGGCTCCTCTCGGCCCCAGGCCGGGTGCGTCACGCCAATGCGGACGCCGTCCACCTCAAAGAGCTGGCGATACGGCAGCATCTTGCGGATCTCCACCGGGTCTGAGTTGCCATGCACCGCGTACCCGTCCGGGTGCTCGCGCAGAAAGCCCTCGACGGCGTCGATGCCGACCCAGTCGCCGCAGTGCACGGCGATGTCCGCCTCGCGCATGAGCGCGCGGAGGGCCGGCGGGATCTCCTCCCAGTACCGGACATGCGTGTCGCCGACGACCACGATGCGCGCCATAGGCGGGCAGTGTGACACGGGAATTCGCTCAGGCGCGAGCGCCCCGTCCCGCTACTCGATGCCCGCGCGCATCGCCGCGGTGACCGCGGCGGTGCGGTCGAGGGCGGCGCGGGTGGCCTCGATGGCGGCGGGGAGGTCGCCCGCGGCGGCCAGCGCGGCGGCGTGGCCGTAGTCGACGCACGGCCGTGCGATGAACATCCAGAGGCTCCGTTCGATGTCGCGCGTCTCCTCGCACGTCGCCAGGACGCGCGGGGTGAGGGCGGCGTTCCCGGCCTCGAGGGCCGTCAGCCACTCGCGCCCGGCAGCCTCGAACGCATCGACGAGGTTCAGGCCGACCTCCAGGGAGGACGGGGTGCCGGGCGGCGTGTAGTCGAGGTCGATGACGCGCTGCGCGTTCACCAGCGCCGCCAGGTCCAGCGCGCTCGCCTTCGCCTCCGGCAGGTCGCCGGCCGCCACCCTCGTCGTGACGGCGAACCGTCCGAGGATGCGCGCGCCGGTCGCCCGGATCGCATCGGCCTCGCCGAAGACCAGGTTGAACGTGGCGATGGTTGCGGCGTCCCCGTCGACGGCAGCGACCACGAGGCGGCCCGCGGGGTCGTACTCCAGCGTGTGGAAGGCCGCCGGGCGGATGCCGGTCTGCACCTCGACGGTGTCGGCATCCGGCAGCACCAGCGTGAGCGCCCAGGCGACCGGGTCGATGGTGACGCGGATCGCCTCCGCCTCGTCGTCGGAGAGGCCGCCCTCGTCGCCGCCGCAGGCGCCGAGCAGCAGCGCGAGCCCGGCGAGGGCGGTCGGGAGCAGGAGGCAGGCGCGTGGCACACGGATCATGGGCGCGAGTCTAGCGGCCCCGGGACGAACGCGGAGATGGCCCGCCGGGTGGCGGGCCATCTCTGTCGAACCCGGCGGGCGCGGTCTAGCGGTACTGGCCGCAGACCACCGCGTGCGCGGCCACGTACAGCGTGGAGCCGGTGATGCTCACCGTGTAGGTGTCACCGGAGGCGGACGTGAGGTCGTGCAGGTTGCCCAGTTGCCCCGGAGCGGCCGTCTCCGGCAGCGTGGTGCCCACGTACAGGTGCGTCTCGTCCATCGAGAAGCCCGGCAGCATCGTGAACGTCACCTGCGTCGAGGTTGCGCCCGGGGTCACGGTGAGTGAGCCCACCAGCGTCCCGGCCTCCAGGTTGTTGCCGCCGGCGGCGGCGTAGATCGGCGCCGTCACCGGGCCGTCCACCGTCAGCACCCAGCCCCAGCGGGTGGCGATATCGAGCGAAGCGAAGGTGTCGTCGCCGAGCGCCCAGGCAGTCTCACACGCGTCCGCGACCACGGACGGCGGGGGCGGCGGGGGGCAGTTCACCGTGAAGGCGAAGGAGGTCGCCCACGAGCCCTTCGCGGTGATCCGGGTGCCAGCGCCCCAGCCGGTCTCCGTGCGGACGACCGAGCCGTCCGCGCCACGCAGCGTCATCGCGGCGTGCGAGGCGGCCAGCAGCGTGTCCCCACAGGACGCGCCCAGCGACGCCAGCGAGACCGTGACCACGGAGGTCGTCGCCCCGCTGATGTTGCCGCTGACGTACGGGAACTGCCCGATCTGCGGGTTGCCGGCCTTGTTCGTCGGCAGCGTGCTCAGCGAGGACCCCACCCAGAGGTGCGTCTCGGTGAACGACCAACCGGGCGCGGCCGTGTAGGTCACCACGAGGTTGTCGCCAACCACCTCCGTGGAGACGGTGCCGGCGACCGTGTTCTGTCCGGCCAGCAGGTTCACGGAAGTCGCGGCTGCGTCTGCCGTTTGCGTGGAGGTCAACCCCACGGCGGCGACCAGCGCCACCAGTCCGAATGCCGTCGCGCGGAGCGATCGGCCCACCCATCCCATGCTCACGTTGCCTCCTCGGGCTTGCACCCTGCGGTCGCCACCCCTCGTGCGACCTCTATGAGGATGCGGTGGCGCCGCGGGGCGCTCGATGCCGGGGAGAGTGGAGGAGGGTTGAGATTGCGAGAAGGGGCGTAGAGAAGGGGCCGGGGCCGTCGCGGCCCCGCTCGGTCGATGCGCGGCGGGTGGTGCGCCTACGGGCCGGGGTAGACGCCCTGGTAGGCCGCCTGGCCGATGACGTGGCCCGCGAGCGCCTTCCGCAACTCGTCGACGATCGCGAACTCACCGAGGGCGATCGTGGTGTCGACCTCGTACGCGGTGACGATGTAGCGGTGCGACTGGCCCTCCGGCGGGCACGGGCCCTGGTAGCCGGTCTCGCCCGCATCGTTCACGCCCTCGACCGAGCCCCGGGGCAGCGCGCCTGCCTCGATGTTCCCCGGGGGGATGTTCCAGGCGATCCAGTGGATGAAGGTGCCTCGTGGCGCGTCCGGGTCCTCGAAGATGAGCGCGAGGGTCTTCGTGCGCTCGTCGAAGCGCGTGAACTCCAGCGGGATGCTGGTCCCGGCGCCATCGCAGGAGAACTCCACCGGGATCGGCCCGCCCGGCTCGAACGCCGCGGAGGTGACCGCGAACGGCGCCGGCGGCATCGCGGGCGGCCCACCCGGCGCCGAAGGCGTCCCCGTGGCCGGCGTCCCGCTGACAACCTCCGGGGTCGGCGACGGGATCGCCGGGGCCACCGGTGTGGTCGTGTCCTCGCCCGCCGGCCCGCCCTCGGTCGCCCCGCCCCCACACGCAGCGATCAGCAGCCCGAGGGCGGCGAGCAGGAGGCGGAGGGAGTGTGGGTGTGTCATGGGGGGAGAGAATAGCCGATGCTTAGCTAACGCTGGTTGCTCGACTTGGAGTGCTGTCATGACTTCTGAGACTCTGCAGTCCTTTGCGATCGCAATCGCCGCGATTCCTGCAGTCTTCCTTGGCCTGTGGATGGCAGCTACTGCGATGGCATTACAGACGTGGGCGAGCCTTCGAACAACCGCGACATCTGATGTTCTCGCGTCGGTTTCGATCGGGCTCGAACGATTGGTATCCCCGCCGCCATCGGTTGAAAACAAGATGGTCGATGGCACATTCGATGAGGAGGTGATTGGCAGACTGGTCTCGGCGTGGAGCAACACCGACCTGAGGGACTCGGCCAGGATCGAGGACGTGCTGACCCCCGTTCTTGATGCAATCAAGCAGTATGCCGAAGGTCTCAATGCCGTTCGCGCCGAACACGCTGCGGAGATGGCAAGGCGGAGCCCGAAGAGTGCCGGAGCGGCACACGAAGCGAAAAACCAGCTCGAATTTGAGGACTACTGGCGTCCCCTCACCCACCAAGTGGAGCGAGCGCGCAACTCGCTCCTCGACTACATCGAGGCCACGCGCATCTGGCGACATGTGCGGTTTGATCTCAAGTTCGCTCCCGTCGCCGGACTGACAGCAGCGTCGGCGCTCACCGTCGCCCTGCTGAGTGGGACCCACTCACCCTCGATGGGAGAGCGCCCGGCCCTCAACCTCACAGTCGCAGCCATCCTGACGCTCTCGACCTCGGCACTCCTAGTATGGGTCGCATTTCGCCTCAGAGCACTTCGCACGCTCACGTCCTAGCCCCCAGCCGCCTTCGTAGTACCATCCCGTCGGGCCGCCATCGGCGGCCCGTTCCACGTCCTACCGACTGAGGATCCACGCACCCCGAGGGGATCGAGGCGTCATGAAACTGCACGAGTACCAGGCCAAGGAGCTGCTGGCCCGCTTCGGCGTGCCGGTGCCGAAGGGGCGCGTGGCCAACACGCCCGAAGAGGCGGAGGCGATCGCCCGCGAACTGGGCGGCAAGGTGGTCATCAAGGCCCAGGCCCACACCGGCGCGCGCGGCAAGGCCGGCGGCGTGAAGGTGGCGGCCACCCCGGAGGAGGCGAAGGCCCACGCCGCCGCCATCATCGGCATGACCCTGGTCACCCACCAGACCGGCCCGCTGGGCCTGCCGGTGCACTCCGTGCTGGTGGAGGAAGCGATCGACATCGACCGGGAGATCTACCTCTCGGCCGCCATCGACAACTCGCCGGGCATGCCCGTCCTGATCGCCTCGGCGCAAGGCGGCATGGACATCGAGGAGGTCGCGGCGAAGACGCCGGAGGCGATCCACAAGGCGTGGCTGGACCCGGCCTGCGGCTTCCAGCCGTTCCAGGGCCGCCAACTGGCGTACGCGGTCGGCCTCGGCGGGGAGCACCTCGCGGCGGCCGCCACGCTCATCGGCAACGTCGCCCGCGCCTTCATGGAGAGCGACGGCTCGATCGTGGAGATCAACCCGCTCGTGGTGACGAAGGACGGCCGCCTGCTGGCCGCCGACGCGAAGTTCTCCATCGACGACAACGCCGACTACCGGCAGAAGTCGCTCGCCGGTCTGCGGGACCGCTCGCAGGAGGCGGAGAAGGAGCTCGAGGCGCACGACGCCGGCATCCAGAACTACGTGAAGCTGGACGGCAACATCGGCTGCCTGGTGAACGGCGCCGGCCTGGCGATGGCGACGATGGACGCGATCAAGTTCGCGGGGGGCAACCCGGCGAACTTCCTGGACATCGGCACCGCGAACAACCCGGAGGCGGTGGTCGCGGCCCTGAAGATCATCGGCTCGGACCCGGACGTGAAGGCCGTGCTGGTGAACATCTTCGGCGGCCTCGCCCGCACCGACATCATCGCCGAGGGCGTGGTGCAGGCGATCAAGGGCGGCCACGTGAAGCAGCCGACGGTGGTGCGGCTGGCCGGGACGAACGTGGACCTGGGCCTCAAGATCCTCGACGAGTCCGGTATCAACGACCTCATCCGCGCAGACGGGTTCGCGGAGGCCGCCAACAAGTCGGTCGCGGCCGCGAAGTAGCCCGGGCGACACCGGAAGCAGAAAGGCAGCAGCCATGGCCGTCCTGATGGACAGCAACAGCCGCGTGGTCATCCAGGGCTTCGGCGCCGCCGGGCAGCGCGAGGCGAAGACGAGCAAGGCGTACGGCACGCAGGTGGTCTGCGGCGTGACGCCGGGCCGCGGGGGCCAGGACATTGAGGGCTTCCCGATGCGCAACACCGTCCGCGAGGCGGTGGCGGAGTTCGGCGCGAACGTCTCGCTGATCTTCGTGCCGGCGCCGGGCGCGGCGGACGCGATCCTCGAAGCCGCGGACGCGGGCATCCCCGTGATCATCTGCATCACGGAGGGCGTGCCGGTCCTGGACATGGTGCGCGTAAAGCGCGCCCTCTCCACGAAGAAGTCGATCCTGATCGGGCCGAACTGCCCGGGCGTGATCAGCCCCATGTACAACTCGCGCGCCGGCATCATGCCGGTGGACGTGTACCTGCCGGGCAACGTGGGCGTGATCTCGCGCTCCGGCACGCTGGTCTACGAGACGGTGGACCAGCTGACCCGCCTCGGCATTGGCCAGTCGGGTTCCGTCGGTGTCGGCGGCGACCCGATCATCGGCACCTCGCAGCGCCAGGCGCTGGAGATGTTCGAGGCGGACCCGGACACGGCGGCGGTGGTGCTGATCGGCGAGATCGGCGGCACGGCCGAGCAGGAGGCGGCGGAGTACATCAAGACGATGTCGAAGCCGGTGGTGGCCTTCATCGCCGGCGCGACGGCGCCTCCCGGCCGCCGGATGGGCCACGCGGGCGCGATCATCGCCGGCGCGGCGGGGACGGCTGCCGCGAAGCAGGCGGCCCTCCGCGAGGGGGGCGCGGCCGTGGTGGAGAACCCGGGCGACATCGGCAGCACGATGCAGCGCGTGCTCAAGGAGCGCGGGCTGGCCTGACGCCGGCGGCGGTGAGTTCGATGACGAGACGGGGCGCCTTCGGGCGCCCCGTCTGCGTGTGCGGGGCGGCGAGCGGCGCGGCGCGTCTCGGTGCGATGCGAGCGAGACGCTCGATGGCGTCGTGTGGGGCCGCAGCGGCCCGAAGGGCCGCTGCGGCCTGACAGACCGGCTTCGACGCGCGGGAAGTACCGATCGGCCCGTCCATGCGGACGCAGCCGCCCACGCGCCCTCGGGGCGGGGGCTAGCGCCCTCGGCGCAGCAGCCGGACGAGGGCCTCGGCGGTGACGAGGCCGGGGGCGAGGCCGGTGCCGGCGCCGGTGAGCAGCGCGAGCGCGGCGGCGAGGGCGGTCGGGGTGTCCTCGGAGATGCTCATCGGGATACCGAAGCCGACGAGCAGGCCGATCCCCCAGCCGGCGGCGTTCGCCGCGACCCACCAGCCAGCGCGCGGCACATGGTGGCGGAGCACGGCCCACTGGCACCCGCCGAGGAGCGCGCCCAGCACCGGCCCGAGCGCCATGAACAGCGGGAGCGAGTCCTCGAACGCCTGGTTCTCGGGGAGCGACATCACGACGCCAGCACCGATCAGCCACGCAAGCAGCGCGCCGAACGCGGTTGCGATCACCCACGGTCGGCGGGGCACCCTCGGCAGGACACGCGCCAGCACGAGCGACTGCATGCCGCCGACGACCGCGCCCTCGCCGGCGCCCGCCGCCAGCATCGCCACGAACATGACGACGACGACCGGCGTGGCTGGCGCGTCGCCGATGAGCGCCGTAGCGCCGAGCGCGAGGAGCCCCGCACCGCCGAGGCCGATGATCTCGCCGGCCACCATCGCCGCCGCCCAGCGGAGGCGGATGCGACCGGGCGACCAGGGGGCTGGCGAAACGTCGGTGTGGGCCATGCGGGCATGATGCACGTCGCCCGCGCATCCTGCGCAGGGTCGCCCGTCACCCCTCGACGGGGACGTTCGGAGGCATGCGGCGCGTGATGAGGACGATCGGCTGACCCGGGGCCGGGTCGTGTACCTTGTTCAGGCAATGGCGATGACCCACCACACCTACACCGCCCCGGCGCAACGACGCCGATCGCGCCTGGGCGCGTTCCGGATGCGACGTCCTCCCGACGCACG
Source organism: Dehalococcoidia bacterium (assembly GCA_030684635.1). Classification (GTDB taxonomy): domain Bacteria; phylum Chloroflexota; class Dehalococcoidia; order UBA2979; family UBA2979; genus W-Chloroflexi-9. The sequence continues at coordinate 3,031 of JAUXUW010000131.1, read as the reverse complement.
CTGAGCCGCTTCCGCACACCCTCCTGCCTTACCACTGAACTCTCGACGGGACCCCCATGCTGGCCCTGATCGTCTGTGTGCCCCTGCTGGCCGCCGCCGCCATCCCGGCACTGGCCGGCGTGCGTCGTGCGCCGGCGCTCACGATGCTCGGCGTCTCCGCGGCCGCCTTTGCCTGGCTTGCATCGCGGGTGCCGGGGGTGATGGACGGCCGCGTCCCGGTGTGGTCCGCGGACTGGATACCAGCGCTGGGGTGGGAGGTCGCCCTGCGTGCAGACGGCCTCGGGCTCCTCTTCGCTCTGCTGATCACAGGCATCGGCGCGCTGATCGCGTGGTACTCGCTCGGCTACTTCGGCGCAGAGGCGCGGCTGGCGAGACTGTTCACGCCGCTGCTGCTGTTCCAGGCGGGCATGCTCATCGCCGTGCTCGCGGACGACATCGTGCTGCTGTTCGTCGGCTGGGAGATCACCAGCGTCGCCTCCTTCCTGCTGATCGGGTACGCGCACGACCGCGCCGACGCGCGCGAGGCGGCGCGGCAGGCCCTCGTTATTACCGGCGGCGGCGGCCTAGCGATGCTGGGCGGGCTGATCCTGCTCGCCTCCCTGACCGGCGAGACGCGCCTCTCCGCCCTCTCCGCCGAGGCGGTCGCGGCGGCGGACGGCGGGCTGGTTACGGTCGCGACCGTCCTCGTGCTCCTCGGGGCGCTCACCAAGTCCGCGCAATTCCCGTTCCACGGATGGCTCCCCGGCGCGATGGCCGCGCCGACGCCGATCTCCGCCTACCTCCACTCCGCGACGATGGTGAAACTCGGCGTGTACCTGCTCGCGCGGCTCCACCCCGCCCTGGGCGATGTCGCCGCGTGGGGCCTCGTGCTGCCGGTCGCCGGCGGCGTCACGCTGCTGCTCGGCGCGGTGCTGGCCGTGCGTGAGACGGACCTCAAGCGCGTGCTGGCGTACAGCACGGTGAGCGCGCTGGGCAGCATGGTGCTGCTCGCCGGCGTCGGGACGAGCGCGGCGATGAAGGCGCTCGTCGTCACGATCGTCGCGCACGCCTGCTACAAGGCGGCGCTGTTCATGGTCGCCGGGGCGATCGACCATGAGACCGGCACGCGCGACCGGCTCCGCCTCGGCGGGTTGTTCTCGACGATGCCGCGGCTCGGCGTTGCCGCCGGCCTGGCCGCGTTCTCGATGGCGGGACTGCCACCGGCGATCGGCTTCCTCGCGAAGGAGACGGCGTTGGCGGCCGGGTTCGCCGATGGCGGCTCGTGGCTGCTGGTCGCGGTGGTGACCACCGCCGGCGCCCTCACGCTCGTGGCCGCGTTCGCGGCCGGCGTCGCACCGTTCACCGGCACGCGGCAGGAGACGCTGAAGTCACCGCACGAGGGGTCGCTGTCGCTGTGGGGGCCCCCGGCACTCCTCGCGGTTGCCGGGCTGGCGGCAGGGCCGCTCGCCACCGGCTGGCTGGGCGACGCGCTGCAGCCGGCCGTCAGCGCCGCCTACGGCGCGCCGGTGCAGGTGTCCCTGCACCTGTGGGCCGGGCTCGACCGCGTGCTGGCGATGAGCCTGGTGGCGATCGGGGCCGGCGCGATCCTTGCCACCCGGCACCGCGCCGCCGTGCGCGTGCCGTGGCTCCCCCTGCGCTCCGAACGACTCACCGGCGCCGCCCTCGATGGCCTCGCGAGAGGCGCCGCGCGGCTCACGGCCGTGGTGCAGCACGACTCCCTCCCCGGCCACATCGCGACGACGATGCTGCTGGTGAGCGTGCCGATGGCCGTGCTGGGGATCGCCGCGGTCGCGGACGCGGACCTTGCGGTGCGGGCCGACCCCCCGGCGCTGGCTGGGGCGGCCCTGATCGCCGCTGGCGCGATCGCAGCCGCGACCTCGACCTCGCGGCTGCGCGCGGTCGCGGCGCTGGGCGCGACGGGGTTCGGCATGACATGGACCTTCATGCGCTTCGGCGCACCCGACCTGGCGATGACGCAGATCCTGGTGGAGACGCTCACCGTCATCCTGTTCATCTTCGCGTTCCGATTCCTGCCGGTGCGGCCGCCGGAGCCGAGGACGGCGTGGCGCCGAGCCTCGATCGCGGTCGCCGGCGTGGGGGCCGTGGGGATGACCGCGATCTCGCTCGCCGCCGGCAGCACGCCTGCGCCGCCGGTGCTCCGCGAGTTCTTCGAGGCAGCCGCCGTCCCGGAGGCCAAGGGGCGGAACGTGGTGAACACGATCCTGGTGGATTTCCGTGCCCTGGACACGATGGGCGAGATCACGGTGCTGGCCGTTGCCGCCCTCGGGATCCTCGCCCTGCTGAAGATGGCGGGGCGGCCGGTCGAGTCCTCCTGGGACGCGACATCCTCCGGGCGGGTGCTCCGATCCGCGGTGCAGGCGACGTTCCCGGTGCTGATCCTGTTTGCGCTCTTCCTGTTCTGGCGCGGCCATGACGCGCCGGGCGGCGGGTTCGTCGCGGGGCTGGTCGCGGCCGCCGCGATCGCCCTCTACGCGCTCGCCTACGACGCGCCCACCGCCCGAAGGCTGCTACGGGTCTCCCCAGCGACGCTGATCGGGGGCGGACTGCTGGTCGCGCTCGCCGCCGCGGTCGCCTCCGTCCTCACCGGCGAACCGGCGTTCACCGCGCTGTGGGGCTACGCCACGATCGGCAGCACCGAGGTGAAACTCGGGACGCCGCTGCTGTTCGACTTGGGTGTGCTCCTGGTGGTGCTGGGTGTCGCGAGCGCGCTCGCCACGGCGCTGCTGGAGGAGCGGTGATGGAAGCGCTCTTCGCCCCGGTCATCGGCATCCTGTTCGGCTGCGCGACCTACCTGCTACTCCAGCGGTCGCGCGGACAGGCGATCATCGGCCTCGCGCTGCTCTCGAGCGCGGCAAACCTCTTCATCTTCGTCGCGGCCGGCCTCGGCGAGGGGATCGCACCGCTGGCGCGGGCGGGCGAGGCGGCGCCGGCGCCCGGCGCTTCCGACCCGGTGCCGCAGGCGCTGATCCTGACGGCGCTGGTGATCGGCTTCGGCCTGCTCGCGTTCTTC
>JAUXUW010000128.1 GCA_030684635.1 Dehalococcoidia bacterium | reverse complement strand
CGCCACGCGAACTCGGCCGACTCGCCCGGCGCGATCTCTCGGTCAAACGCGTCCGAGGCGTCCAGGGCCACGCCCGTCGCCTCGATGCTCACGCGCACCTGCTGCGGCGTGTCGGTGGCGTTCCGCACCAGGGTGCGGAGCGTCACCTGGTCGCCGACACGCAGGAAGCGCGGCAGCGCGGGCCGCACCAGCAGCGGTTGCGTGGCAACGAGGTCGTCCACGGCCTCGCCCACCTTCGTGTCCACGGTGATCGCACGCACGGTCGTGCGCCAGGTTGTGAGGTTGTCCGGCAGCGTGATCTTCACCCTCGCGCGGCCGGATGCATCCGTCTTCAACTGGCCCGTCCAGTACGCCGTGTTCTGGAAGTCCGAGCGCGTCCCGCTCTCATCGGCGCCGCCGCCCTTGCCACCCAGTTCCGGCGCGGAAACCGCATCGTTCAGCCGGTCGATGGACATCGCCAACGAGGAACCGGTCTGCACGGCCAGCCCGCGGTTGAACCAGAACGCCTGCAGCCCCGTCGGGGTGAAGCCCTCGCCCGCGAGCGAGAGCACCGCGGCGTCCACCATCGCGATCGACAGTTCTGCCTCGACACCCTGGCCGTCCGAGTTGGTGACCACGATGTCGTAGGTCACGGTCTCGCCCGGCTTCGCCGTCTCCAGGTCGCGCTGCAGGTCGATGGTGAGTTCGCGCGAATCGGTCGTCACGCGCAACTCCGCGTAGCCCACATGGAAGCGCGGGACCGGATCCTCCTCAGTCGGCGGGCGGTACAGCACCACGCCAATGAACACGTTGGGCAGCATCTCCGCAGTGACCGGGATGCGCAGCACCTCGCTGTTGCCCTCGAACACCCGCGTCGAATGCTCCAGGATGCGGCCGCGCTCCGTGGTCACCAGCGCCCGGGCGCCGGCGAACGGCGCGGGCACCAGCACCTCCGCCGTGTCACCGGGCCGGTAGAGTGCGCGGTCCGCGACTAGCGAGAGCACACTGTCATTGCGGAATTCCCACGTAGCCACGCCGTCGCCGCTCACCCACAGGTAGCGGGCCGCACGCGCCTCGCGCCCGGCCGCGTCCCGCGTCCGCGCGACGATCCGCAGTTGCCCCGTGTTCGCCGGGGTGTATGCGACCTCACCGAGGCCGTCCGGCCCCGTCGCACCCTGGAGCGTCGCGACCAGCGTGTCGCGTGGCTCGGAGCGGTAGCGGCGCGAGCCGCTGTCCGTCTGCTCCTTGACCGTGATCCACTCGCGCTCGTAGACCTCCACCGTCACCGCCCGCCCGCCCAGCGGCTCGCCCACGGTGTTCACGGTCACGAGGTCGATCGTCACCGGCTCGCCGACCGTCGCAACGTACGCGCTGGCATCCACCCCCACATACGCCTCTGCCGGGTGCACCGTCACAGACGCCGTCGAGGCGATCGCCTGGCCCGTCTGATCGAGGACGGTCACGCTCAGGTCGTAGAGCGTGGTGCTCTCACCAGCGCGAAGCGCGGCGGGCACACGGATGCGTGCGATGCCGTCTTCGTCCGTGATGGTCTTCCCGCTGCCACGCAGGGGCTCGTCCGAGAAGGACGAGGTGAAGAAGTCGAAGTCGCTGAACGAGTAGCGGTCGTAGTCGGGGAAGAAGACGCCGCTCGGGTAGCCGAGCGCCGTCCACGACACCTCCGCACCCGCCAGAGCGCCGCCGAAGAAGAAGGAGGCAGCGGCCTCCGCCTGAATGGTCTCGCCGTCAACGTAGTCGCCGCGCTCCGGCGTCACCTCCACGCGGAACTCCGGCCGGCGGAACTCCGCGACCTGGAAGGAGGCCCCGGCCACCCAGAACCATTCCAGGTTCGCGTCCACGATCGCGATCGTGTAGAAGCCGGTCGTCGCCTCCTCTGGCAGTTCGAAGTCGCCCGCGAGGGTGCCGAACTCGTTCAACTGCACGGGCCGGGTGACGATCTCCTCGCCGACGGCGTCGTACACCGCGAGGCGGAGCGGGAGGTCACCCGCGGGCACGCTGTATCGGGCGTCGTCGTCCTGGCGGATCACCGCCTTGTAGTAGACCGTCTCGCCCGACCGATAGATCGGGCGGTCGGTGAAGGCGTAGCCCACGTAATCGCGGTCCGTGTACTCCACGGGCACGCCGATCTGCCAGAGGTCCATGCCCTGCGACCAGTCGCTCCTCGCGAGGCCGGTGCGAGCGCCGTCCGTCCTCACGACGTACATGCGCCAGGTGTCCTTGACATCGCGCGGGCGCGGCACCGCGACCGAGGCGAAGCCCTGCGCGTCCGTCCTCACGGACATGCCCTGCACGCCCCGCCCGGACACCGCCAGTTCAAGGTTGCCCACCGGAGTGCCGGAGTCGTGGTCCAGCACCCAGATCAGCAACTCGTCGTTCGACAACTTCGTGGTGATCGCGGTGTCCACCACGGAGAACGCCAGCGCGCCCCCCCACGGCATGCCGGGCGTCCGCACGTAGTAGTGCCCCGCCGCCAGGGGTTCGCCGTCACCCAGCGAGGTCACACCCTGCACCGGCACGTTACGCGCGCCCTCCACCGCCTCGGTCCAGCGACGCAGCGGCGCGCCCGAGGGCGCCCACGACTGGTTGCCGGTGCCCTGTGGCAGCGATCCCTGTTCCAGGATGCGCATCAGGTCGGCGTCGCCCAGCGCGTAGAGCTCGAACTCCACGGACGCAACGTTCGTGGCGTAGTAGTAGAGGAGTTGGTCGATGCTCGCGGCGTACGTCCCCAGCTGGGAAGGCACGGCGTATGAGACGGTAGGCTCCAGCGCGCCCGTGGTGAACGTGATCGAGATCGGGTCGAGCGGCAGCCCTTCGCGGTCGAGCACCCCGCCCGTGGTCCGCACGACGTAGGTCGTGGAGGGGTCGAGCGGCAGGTTCAACTGCACGCTCCGCTCATCCCACGAGAAGAGTTCCCACGCCGTCGCCGGCACGCCGCTGACGCTCAGGCGCGCCTCCAGCGACTCGATGTCGATCGGGTTGTTGAACTCCAGCGTGATGCCATACCGGCCGGCGTTCGTCTCGCCGTCCGCGGGCGAGGAGGCCAGCAGCCGCGGCGGGTCGGAGGTGTTGAAGCGCACGATGCGCTCCTTCTCCGAGGCGCCGGTCGTGGCGCCCTTGAGGCCCGCCGGCAGCACGATCTCGTACCCCGTGCTCAGCGGGAGCGCGCTCACGGGATCGAGCGTCAGCGTCACGCCGGACTGATCCCAGGACGCCTCCGTCGGGACGACGTCGCCGCCCTGCACGCGCAGCACGATGGCGGCCGCGACGGACTCGCGGTCCATCGGCTGGTTGAACTGGAGGGTGATCGGCGCGTTGCGCCCGAAGAACAGCGCGCCCTCCGCCGGGGTCGACCGGGCGAGGGCGGGCGAGAAGGTCGTGAAGGACCACTCGTAGTCGGCCTCCAGCACCCCGTCCGTGATCGCAGTCAGGCCGGCCGGGACGCGCACGCGGTAGGTGGTGCTGGGCTTCAAGTCGGTGGGGATGAAGCGGTACAGCGAGGTGTTCAGCCACTCGCCCTGCCCCTGCAGCGGCGGGTCGACCACGATCACCGGGTCGCTGCGCTGGCCCTCCAGCGTGGTCAACGGCGCGACGGAGCGGCTGAACTGCACGTAGATCTGCGACTCGGTCGGCACACCGCCGTCGTTCGGCCCGGGGATTACGCCCTGCACCGTCAGTTTGCCCTCGACGGTGAACGCCTGCACCACATCCTGTTCGAGACCGGCCGAGCCGCCATCGACGCGGATCGTGTAGTCGGCACCACGCGCGAAGCCGGGGAACGCCGGCTGGAAGATCAGCGTGCGGTCGTCCAGCCAGGCGTAGTCGCCCTGCACGGACGGCTCCAGCGCGATCAGCCGGCTCGCGTCGTCAGAGCGCGGGCGCTCCCGAAACGTCACGACGACGGGCCCGAGGCGCGGCACTTCCGGTCCGACCGGGGAGATCTCCACGGCCTGTCCGGCCACCGGGCCACCCCGCCCCGCGACCAGCACCGCCGCGATGATCGCCACCACCAGCACGGCGACCGCGCCACCGAGCGTGAGCAGGCGCGGATGCGCACGCAGCCGGTCGACCAGCGACGAGGCGGGCGACGCCTCTACCGGCTCGGTGATCTCGGTGGGCTCGGCCGGCTGCTCCGGCTGGTTCGCCTCGGATGGCTCGTTGGTCATGGACTCACCACCTTGTATGACGATGTCGCGTGCACCTCGCGGCCATCCGCGAGGTGCGCGACGACGAGGATCTCGTGCTCACCGGGTTCCAGGCGCCAGACCACCGACGGTGCCGGCGCGGAGGCGCTTCCGGCATGGACGCCATCCACGTAAAACTCCACACGCTCACTCGATGCCGGTGCGGACGCGCGCAGTAGCAGCGTGCCGCTCACATCGCCGGTCTGGTATAGCACCGCCCCCGTCACCGGCTGCACGACGCGCACGCTGGCGGCGCTCGGTTGGAGGCTGCCCGCCCCGTCCCATAGCCGCCAGCCGGCATCCACTGCCCACGCCCGCGCCTCCGCGGGCGGATCGATGGCGAGCGCACCGCCCTGCATGCGGTGGTAGTAGCGCTCCGCCACGCGCGGCTCCGTGCCGGCGACGAACCACTCGTCGACGGTCGCCGGACAGTCCATCCCCGGCAGCAGGCCCGTGGGCGCACAGACCGAGGCGCGCACCAGGCCCGCCGGCCGCTGAATGCGGGCGCGCGAGGTGCCCTCCAACGCGGCGGTGATCACGTCGCGCCAGATCGGCGCCGCGCCGGTCACGCCGGAGACGTTCCGCATCGGCTGCTGGTCGGCGTTCCCGACCCAGACGCCCACCACCCGCTCCGCCGTGAAGCCGATCGTCCAGTTGTCGCGGAACTCGCTGCTGGTCCCCGTCTTTACCGAGGCGTTGAAGGAGGTATCGAGCATCGTGCGCGCGCCGAAGCCGGGGATGCGCGCGTCCGCATCCGCCAGCATGTCGGCAACCAGGTAGGCGATCTGTGGGGAAGTGACGGTGATGCCGGGCGCGGCGGCTTGTTCATAGAGGACCCGCCCGGTGTGGTCGCGCACGCGCGCGACCACCCAGGGCTGATACCGCTGGCCGCCGTCCGCGAACGCACCGTATGCCGCCGCCAGGTCGAGCAGCCGCACGCCCCCACCGCCAAGGGTGAGCGCCAGCCCGTACGCCTCCGCCGCGTCGAGCGAGGAGAGACCGGCGCGATGCGCGATCTGCAGCAGCGCGTCCACGCCCAGATCCTCCAGCGTGCGCACCGCGGGCACGTTCAGCGATGAGGCCAGCGCCACGCGCAGCGGTACCGGCCCGCGGTAGCGCAGGTCGTAGTTCACGGGCGAGTACGGCCCGGTCGATGTCACGAACGTGGAGGGCACATCGAGCAGTGGGGAGGCCGCCGTGTACCCGCGCTCCAGTGCCGCGGCGTAAAGCAACGGCTTCAGCACGGAACCCGGCTGGCGCGGCTCTAGCGCCATGTTGATCTGCCCGGTGGACGCCGAGTAGTCCGCGCTGCCGACCAGCGCCAGCAGCCGCCCGTCGCGCGGGTCGAGCACCACTACCGCCGCCGACCCGGCACGGTGATCGCGCAGGTCGTCCAGGCGGCGCACGACCGAGGCCTCCGCTTCGCGCTGGACGCCGGCATCGACCGTGGTTTCCACGACCAGGCCGCCACCCGCGATGACCTCGGGCGGCAACACGCGGCGGAGTTCGTCGTAGACGAAGCCGGCGAGGTGCGGCGCGAGCGGCGCGGCAGCAGGCGCCACGCGCAGATCCAGCGCGCCGGCCGCTGCCGCCTGTGCAGTCGTCGTCACGCCCGTCGCAACCATGCGGTCGAGGACGTAGGCCTGCCGCGCACGCGCGTCCGCGGCGCCCTCCGGCGAATCGTAGGTGGACGGCGACCGCGGCAGCCCGGCCAGGAACGCCGCCTGCGCAAGATCGAGGTCGGCGGCGGCCACGCCGAAGTAAGCGCGTGCCCCCGCCTCCACGCCGTACGCGCCCCGGCCGTAGTAGATCTCGTTCAGATAGGCCTCGACCACTTCGTCCTTCGAAGTGGAGGCTTCAAGGCGAATGGCGAGCACGGCTTCGCGCGCCTTGCGGAGCGGCAGCGGCAGGTCGATGTCCGCGAGGTAGGTAGCGCGCACGAGTTGCTGGGTGATCGTGGAGGCGCCGGACGGGTTGCGGCGCACGTTCACGGCTGCGCGCGCGATCGCCAGCGGGTCGATGCCGGGATGGGAGCGAAAGCGCTGATCCTCGGCGGCGATCGTCGCAGCCACCATCATCGGTGCGACCCGGTCGAGGGTGACGGGGATGCGCGTGCCGGAGACAACATCGCGCTCAATCACCCCACCGGAGGCGTCCAGGATCACGCTGCCCGGTGTGACGAGGTACGCCTCGATCGGGCCGAGCGGCGCAGACAGCGCGAAGGCGACGAGGGCGAGCGCCACACCCGCAGGCACAGCGACCCACTCGGCAGCCCCGTGCGGCCACCATGACCGGCGTCCACTCACCTGCGTCCGCGTCACGTCTTGCCTGCCCGCGCACGAAGACCCGGCCAGATCCGCCGCGTCTGCTGCATAGACGATGGGAGCCGCCTCGCGGTTCCCGAGCGCCGCCGTCCCGAGCATAGTCCGCGCGACGCACTGTCCCTCGTCGGACTTTACAAACGTTATCGTCGCCCTAGGATGGGCTCAGCCGCTCCAGGGCTGGGGGTGTGAGATGGAGCAGGTTCGGCCGGCACAGATTCGCAACGTCGCGTTCCTCGGACACCCGAAGTCCGGGAAGACCACGCTGGTTGAGGCGATCCTCCACACCGCCGGGCTGGTGTCGCGGGCCGGGCGCGTGGAAGACGGCAACACCGTCTCCGACTACACCCCCGAGGAACACGAGCACGGCTACTCGGTCACGACCTCCGTCGTCACCCTCGACTGGGACGGCCACCGCCTCCATCTCCTCGATACCCCCGGCTTTCCAGACTTCGAGGGCGAAGCCGTCTCCGCCGCAGCCGCGGTGGAGGCCGGCGTGGTGCTCGTCGACGCCGTCGCGGGCATCGAGGGCGGCGTGGAAGCCGCGTGCGAGCATCTGGACCGGGCCGGTGTACCGGCACGGTTCTTCGTCGTCTCCCGCCTGGACCGTGAGCACGCCGACTTCGGCCGCGTCGTCGCGGCGCTCCAGGCACGCTTCGGCGAACATACCGTCCCCATTGCCCTGCCCGCCGCCGGCGCGAGTGGCCTCGGGGGCCTCATCGACCTCGTCGCCGTCGATCCCGCGCACGAGGACGAACGCGCGCACGACGCACGCGACGCGCTGATCGAGGCGGTGGCCGAATCGGACGACGCGCTGCTGGAGCGGTACCTGGAAGGCGAGGAGATCGACGCGCCCACGCTGCGCGCCGCCCTGGCTGCGGCCGTCGCCAGCGGCGCGGTGGTGCCGGTGCTCCCGCTCTGCGCGACGGGGGGCATCGGCGTCCGCGAACTCGTCGACGCGCTGGTCGCGCACGCGCCCCCGCCCACTGTGACCGAGGATGGCCCGGCCCTCGCACGCGTCTTCCGCACCACCGCCGACCCGTACGTGGGGCACCTCTCGTTCGTGAAGGTGCTGGGCGGTTGTGTCACGCACGGCGACCAGCTCGCGAACCCGGAGCGCCACGCGGAGGAGCGCGCGGCGCATCTGTTCCTGCTGCGCGGCAAGGAGCAGATCGAGGTGCCCGCGCTGACGGCCGGGTCGATCGGCGCGATCCCGCGGCTGGCGCACACCCATACGGGCGACCTGCTCGCTGCACCCGGCAGCACCCCCCCGGCGATCGAACCGCTCCCCTTTCCCGTGCCCACCTACCGCAGCGCCCTGGCGCCGCACAGCCGCGACGATGTTGACCGCATGTCGCAGGGACTGGCTCGGCTGCTGGAGCAGGACCGCACGCTCCGCGTAGAGCGGGACGCCGACACCGGCGAGACGGTGCTGCTGTCACTGGGTGACGTGCACGCCGGCATCGCCGTGGCGCGCCTCGCGCGGGAGTTCGGCGTGAGCGTGGATGTCTCCGAGCCGCGCGTCCCCTACCGCGAGACCGTCTCCACCACGGTGCAGGCTGAGCACCGGCACAAGAAGCAGACCGGCGGCCGGGGCCAGTTCGGGCACGTCGTCATCCGTGTCGAGCCGTTGCCGCGCGGTGCCGGCTTCGAGTTCGCGGAGGAGGTCGTGGGCGGCGCGGTGCCGCGCCAGTTCATCCCCGCGGTCCAGCACGGCATCGAGGAGGCCCTCGTGGCCGGACCGCTTGCAAAGGCGCGCCTGGTCGACCTGCGCGTGGTGCTGACCGACGGATCGAGTCACCCGGTGGACTCCTCCGAGATGGCCTTCAAGACCGCCGCAGCGATGGCCCTCCACGAGGCCGTCCTGCAGGCCCACCCGGTCCTGCTGGAGCCGGTCATGCGCCTGACCGTGGAGGTGCCCTCAGACCGCCTGGGCGACCTCACGGGCGAGATCTCCGGCCGCCGCGGGCAGGTGCTGGGGGTGGAGCCCGCCGGGGCGGAGACGGTGGTCAACGCGCTCGCGCCGCTGGCGGAGGTGCAGCGCCTGGCGCCGCAGGTGCGTGCCATCGCACACGGACGTGGACGCCTCGAAGTCGCCTTCGATCACTACGCCGAGGTGCCGCCGGCGGTCCAGCAGCAGGTGGTCGCGGCACTCGCCCCGGCGCACTGATAGGCGGCCCGCGGCTGACGAAGGCGTCAGATTCCCGCCCTCAAGTCCGGCGTCCTCGCCGCCGATAGTCCGAGTACGGCGATTTCTCCCCACACCCTCGCCGGAGGACGCCCCATGACGTTGCCGGTTCCGCCCGATCTGCCCATCCTGCCGGCGCCGCGCGCCCGTGCGCTGGTCCTGCTGATGAACCCGGACGCCCCGCTGGATGGCTACATCGCCATCGTGGAGGGCGACCCGTCGCTCACGCTCAGCGTCCTGCGCGCCGCCAACTCCGTGGCCTCCTGGCCGCTCCAGCCCGTGCGGAGCGCCCGCGAGGCCGTCATCCGCCTGGGCCTGGCCCAGGTCCGACAGATCGTCACCACCGCCGTCCTGCGCTCCGAGTTCGACCGCGTGGACGGCGCGGGGATCGATGCGGATGAACTGTGGCGGCACCTCCTGGGCTCCGCCGTCCTGTGCGAGGCGGGCGCGCCCGCCGGCATCGCGTCCGAGGCGGCCTTCCTGGCCGGCATGCTCCACAACATCGGCCGTCTCGTCATGGCGGTGCAGTCGCCCAGCCGCTATCGCCAGGTAGTGGACGCGGCGCAGTCCGGGACCGACGCCATCACGGCGGAGCGGTCGCTCTTCGGCATCGACCACGCCACCTTTGGCGCGCGCATTTGTGAGCGCTGGCAACTGCCCCCGGAAGTAACGGCGGTCGTCGGCCTGCACCACAGCGGTGCAGGTGATCCGTTCTCGCTCACACTCACCCAGGCTCGCTCGATCATCGGCGGACTCGGCATCGGCGACGGCGTGCACCGGCCGGATCAGCGCGACCCGGCGATGGAGGAGCACCCGCTGCTGACAGCGGTCGATGGCCGCGAGGGGCTGATGGCGGAGATCCGCTGGTTCCGCGAGGCCACCACGAGCCGCCACGGCACGCCCCCGCGGCGGATGGCCGGCTGAGCCTCAGGACGCCCGCGTCCCCGTCAGCGTCCCGCTCCCGAACACACCGAACACCACCTGTCCGGAGATCGCGTCGCCCGTCACCTCGGCGGTGAACGTGAGCGGGATATCGCCCGCAGGCGTCTGCAGCGGCATGGCCCAGGCCAGCACGTCCGTCATACCGCGACGCTGCACCGTGCCGCCCTCGAACTCCTGCGAGGCCAGCGGGCCGGTCCAGGTGCCTGCCAGAGCCCCCTGCGCGCTGCGAAAGAGGAAGGTTCCCTCGCGGGATCCAATTGGTGTGCTCAACGTGACGTTCCATTTACCATCCGCGGACACGGGCTGAGCCTTTCCAGCGTGCAGGGCCGATCATAGGGATCGACAGGTGAACGGGCGGACGATCCAGTGACCCAGGAACCAGTGAGCCCACGCGACGAGCAGATCCGGAACATCATGCGGTTGATGCTCCGACGCGCGGAACTCCGGCTGGATGAGGCGCACCCGCTGCTTCAGGCCGGACTCACCGTCCCCCAGTTCCGCGTCCTCTTTGCCGCCAACTCGCGCGGCGGCGTCCGTGCCGGTGTGATTGCGGAGCGCAGCCACATGGCGCCGCCCAACGTCACCTCCGTCCTCGACCGGCTCGAGGAGCGCGGCCTGCTGCGCCGTTCGCCGGACCCGGACGATGGACGTGCGACGGTGGTGGAGCTCACGCAGGACGGCCGCGCGCTCGTTCGCGAGATCGCGCTCTCCGGCCGTGATGCGCTCGCCCGCGACCTGAGCGAACTCTCAGACGAAGACCGGCTGTCGCTGTTGCGCGGCCTGGCGGCGCTCATCCAGGTGATGGAACGCCAGAAGAACGCGCCTGGGCTATAGATCCCTGAAACGCGCGTGTCGCCCGGATAACGTAAGGTAAGACGGTCGCCCCGAGCGCGGCCCCGGTCTCATTGCTCTCACCACACGCAGGAGGCATTCGTGCCCGCCGGAGGATCGTCGGATATCGCGCGAGAGAGTGTGCTGTCGCGCACCTTCGCCTCGCTGCGCGTCCGCGACTACGCGTGGTTCTCGGCCGGCAACGCCGCCTTCTTCCTCGCGATGCAGATGAACTTCACGCTCCGAGGCTACCTGGCCTACGAGCTGACCGGCGCCGCGTCCGCGCTCGGCATCCTCGCACTGTCGCTCGCACTGCCGATGCTGTTCGCGGGACCGTTCGGTGGGGTGATCTCGGACCGTGTGAACAAACGCACGCTGCTGATCGTGGTGCAGGTCGGCGTGGCGGGAAACAACGCAGTGATGGCTGCGCTCATCCTCACCGGCCACGTACAGTTCTGGCACCTCGCCGCCGCCGCCACCGTGATGGGCCTCTTCTTCGCCGTCATCACCCCGGCACGCCAGGCGATGGTGCCTCAGCTCGTCCCGCAGCAGTTGATGATGAACGCGATCTCGCTCCAGATGAGCGGGCAGAACCTCACCAGGATCGTGGGCCCCGCGGTGGCCGGACTGCTGATCGCGCCGATGGGCGTCGGCAACGTCTACCTCGTGACCGTGGCGCTGTTCCTGCTGTCTGTGCTCACCATGTTCCCGCTGCCCAAGCACGGGATGGTCTCAATCCAGGCAGGGAGCGGCGGCAAGGTCTTCAGCGAACTGGCGGGCGGGTTCACCTTCGTGTGGGGCACGCCGCTCTACCGGATCCTGATGATCATGGCGCTGGTGATGCCGCTGTTCGCCTTCCCGGTGAACCAGATCCTGCCGGTCTTCGCGGAGGACGTCTTCAAGCGCGGTCCGGCCTCCCTGGGCATCCTGATGTCCGTCTCTGGCATCGGCGGGCTCGTCGGGGCGCTCTTCGCGGCCGGGATCTCGGACTACCCCCACAAGGGCTGGCTCCAGATCGGGGGCGCGGCGTCAATGCTCCTGGGCTTCATCGCCTTCGCGCTCTCGCCGGCGTTCCTGCCGGCGTTGGTGTTCCTGGCGCTCGGCAACGTGGGTTCGATGATCTTCCAGGTCACGAACAACGCCGTGATTCAGTCCCAGGTCCCGGACGAGTACCGGGGCCGGGTGATGGCCGTCCTGATGATGTCCTTCGGCACCATGCCGCTGGGCGTCCTGCCGCTCACCTTCGCCGCCGACGCCTGGGGCGCGCCGATCGCCGTGGTTGTCGCCCAGTTGATCGGCCTCGCCGTGGTCATCGCCACGGTCGTGTTCAGCCCCAGCGTCCGGAACCTGCAGATCACAAACCTCGAGGATGCCGAGATGTCGCCGGCGCAGGCCGCCAGACTGGTCGCCGAAGGCAAGATCACCCGCGAGGAGGCCGCCCGCCTGAGCGGCCGAGCCGGTGCCTCCAGCGCCTCCGCCCGGGCGCCCCACTAGCGGCGGCCCGTCCACAGGCGCATCATCAGGGGGCTTCCGAGGGGGGCCCGTTCTTGAACGCAACTCGTTCGAGCATTTTGGTCGCGTTCCTCTGCGCGACGCCCGGCCCGCTACTCTGGCTCACCGGCACTCGCTTCGGCACCGTCGCCGACACCTCGCTCTTCGGACTGTCGATCGTCTCCTCGGCGTTCCTGCTCTCGTGGGCCGCTGAGGCCGCCGAGGTCGACATCGCGCAGGGCCTTGCGGTCGCGTTCATCGCGCTGATCGCGGTGCTGCCGGAGTACGCGGTGGATATGACCTTCGCGTGGAAGGCGGGCATCGACCCCGAGTACGCCCCCTATGCAATCGCCAACATGACCGGCGGCAACCGCCTGCTCATTGGTGCGGCCTGGCCGATGATCTTCCTGCTCTTCTGGATCCGGACGAAGCGACCGGTGCTCCACCTGGAGCGGTCCTACTCGGTGGAGATCGTCGCCCTTGCGGTCGCCACGCTGTACTCGTTCACGATCCCGCTGAAGGGAAGCATCTCGCTCATCGACACGGTCATCCTGACCTCGATCTTCGTCGGGTACGTGTTCGTGATCTCGCGGGCGCCGGCGGAGGAGCCGGAACTCGTGGGGCCGGCGAAGATCATCGGAACGCTACCCCGCCGCCAGCGTCGCACCGCCATCACGCTGCTGTTCCTCGCCGCGGCCGGCTCGATCTTCGCCTCGGCGGAGCCGTTCGCCGAGGGCCTGATCCACACCGGCATCGAGCTGGGGATCGATGAGTTCCTGCTCGTCCAGTGGCTCGCCCCGTTCGCCTCGGAGGCGCCGGAGTTCCTGGTTGCGGGCATCCTTGCATGGCGCGGGCGCGCGGGCGTCGGCATGGGGGCGCTGCTGTCCTCAAAGGTGAACCAGTGGACGTTGCTCATCGGCGGCCTGCCGATCGCCTACGCCGCCTCCAGCGGCGCGCTGAGCATCCACGGCCTCCCTCTGGACGCGCGCCAGGACGAGGAGTTGTTCCTGACGGCGGCACAGTCACTGTTCGCCGTCGCGGTGCTGGTGAGCCTGTCGCTGTCCGCGAAGGAGGCGATCGCTCTGGCCTCGCTGTTCGCGATCCAGTTCGTCTTCCCGGCCCAGGAGGTGCGGCTGGCGCTGGCCGTGGTGTACGTCATCCTGGCGCTGATCATCCTGGTCCGGAATCGCGAGCAGGTGCGCGCCGCTGTCATCACGGCGCGGCTCGCGTTCACGAACCCATCGGCGATCTATACGCACGAGGATGACCAGACCGGCACCGTGCCGGCATCCGTGACCACGCCCGGAGACTAACCCCGGTCGGACACGCGTCGCGCGCTACTCAGGCGGCTGCACCACCAGCACTGGGCACGGCGCCAGGCGCAGCACATGCTGCGTGACGCTGCCCAGCACGAGCCCGCGGAACCCGGAGGCGCGGCGGCTGCTAATCACAATGATCTGCGCGCCACGCTCCCGTGCCACCCGGACGATCGCGTCCGGGATATCCTCACCGCGCTCGATCACCACCACGGAGCCGGTCGCCTGCACCCCGAGGCCGGCGAGGTCACGTTCGAGTTCCGCCGTCCACTCCCGGACAACCTGGGCGACCGCGGCCGTCGTCGTATCGGCGACGACGTGAGTCGCGTCCGCCCGAGGATCGAGCAGCCGGACCACCTCAACCGTGGCCTGCGACGCGGTGGCCAGCGTCGCCGCTTCGCGCAACGCGGCCCGGGAGCCCTCTGACCCGTCATACGCGACGAGGAAGTTCATACCAGCGCCTCCGGCCCACGCGCGTCCTGCAACGGTGACATCCTACGCGCCCCGGCCGCGGCCGGCCCTCACGGTCATCGGCGCGCCCTCGGATCGAGCGCATCGCGAAGACCATCGCCCAGGTACTGCGAGCACAGGAACAGGAGCGCCAGCACCCCCACCGGGAACGCGAGCGCCGTCCAGCGCAGCATCACGAACGCGAAGTGGTCGTTGATCAGGACCCCCAGGCTCGCGCCCGGCGCCATCACCCCCAGGCCGATGAACGACAGCGCCGCCTCCGCGAAGATCGCGCGGGGTGCCATGAACGTCGCCTCCACGATCACTGGGCCCGCCGTGTGCGGGAACCAGTGGCGCACGGCGATCCTCGCCGGCGACGCGCCGAGCGAGACCGCGGCGAGCGAGAACTCCGTCTCGCGCACCGCCAGCAACTGCCCACGCACCAGCCTCGCCATCGTCGGCCACGCCGTCAGCCCGATCGCCACGAACAGCAGCAGGACGCTGGCTTCGAGTCCGAACACCTCGCGCGCACCGAAGAGCGAATCCCCCAGGGCGGCGCGCAGCATGATGATCAGCAGCAGGTCGGGGAACGCGTAGCCGATGTCCGTCGCGCGCATCAGGAAGGAGTCGAGCCACCTCGGGCCACTCGCGGCGAACACCCCGATGGTGATGCCGATCGACCCGGCGACCACGATCGCAAAGGCGGCAGCGGCCAGGGAGACACGAAGACCGACGACGGTCCGGCTGAAGATGTCCCGCGCGAGATGGTCGGTCCCGAACAGGTGCTCCGGAGTCGGCGCCAGGAACTTGCCGGTCTCGCGTGGCGCCATGGGGTCCAGCACCCCGCCAGTCGGCGGCGTCAGGAACTGCTGGTTTGGGTCGTGTGTGGCGATCATCGGCGCGAAGACTGCGATCATGATCAGCGCGACGAGCACCACCGCGGCCACCACCGCCGGGCGGCTGCGCCGGAACCGCGCCCAGGCCTGTCCGCCCCCGCCGCCCGAGGGCGCCACGGCGGCCGGCGCCACGCCCGCCGCCCGGCTCATCGCAGCGTGACCCGTGGGTCGATGAGCGGGTAGACGAGGTCAACGGCAAGGTTCGCGAGCATGATCACCACGCCGTAAAACAGTGTGGTGCCCATGATGATGCCGTAGTCGCGCGTCGCCACGGACGTGATGAACATCGACCCGATGCCCGGCACCCCGAAGATCGCCTCGATGATGATCGAGCCCGTGATCAGGCTGGCAAACACCGGGCCGAGGATCGTCACGATCGGTAGCAGCGCGTTCCGCAGCGCGTGGCGCAGGTAGACCGCCCGCCACCCCAGCCCCTTCGAGCGAGCCGTGCGGATGTAGTCTTGCTCCAGCACATCCAGCATGGAGGCGCGCGTAATCCTCGAGACGATCGCCATGCCGGGCGCGCCCAGGGCGACCGCCGGCAGGATCCCGGCGCGCAGCGAGCCGAGGCTCTCACCGAACCGGGCGCCTGCGAGGATCTCCGTCCACCCGAGCCACACGGAGAACACCAGCAACAGGCCGAACGCGAGCACGAAGCCCGGGACGGCCGCCAGCGCCGTCGCCACCGTCAGCGCACCTGCATCCACCACGCTCCCCCGGCGCGACGCGGCGAGCACGCCCAGCGGTACTCCGCCGGCAACCACGAACCCGAACGCCATCACGCCGAGGATGAACGAGGGCACGGCCTTGTCCAGCATCAGGTCCGTGACGGGCTGCCCCTGCTGGGAGAACGAGATGCCCAGGTCGCCCCGCGCGAGGTGCCCCATGTAGCGGACGAACTGTCGCGGGATCGGGTCGTCCAGACCGTAGAACGCATGTTGCGCCTCGATCACCGCAGCAGGAACGGGGCGGTCCACCGTCGCCGCGTCGAACGGGCCGCCGGGCACGCGGTGCATGAGGAGAAAGGTGACCGCGGCGAGCGCCAGCAGCGTCACCACCGTCCAGGTCAGCCGCCGTGCGAGGTAGATCGCCATACGGGGAGCCTACCCCCGGACCGGCGCGCGGCGCCGGTCCGGGGGCAGGCCTCAGACCTGCTACGGCCGCCCGGAGATGACCACCCGGTCGAAGTAGAGGTCGCCGGGGATCTCTCCCTCCATCGAGGACGGGACCAGCCCCTTCACCCACGACTTCACCAGTGCGTTGCGGCGCCCGTAGTAGAGGGGCGTGAACGGCGCGTCGTCGATCAGGACACGCTGCGCCTCCATGTACAGCTGGATACGCCGGTCGTTGTCGAGTTCCAGCGCCGCCGCGTCAACCAGTCGGTCGAAGGCGTCGCTCCGGTAGGCGCCGGAGTTGAACGCACCGCCGGCCTGGAACAGGTGCAGCCAGTTCTGCGGGTCGGGGTAGTCGGCACCCCAGCCGCCGAGGACGACGGAGTACTTCCCGGCCGCCCGTTCCGCGACATACGTGGCCGTGTCCCGGTTCGCCACGTTCACCGTGATCCCCAGGTTCCGCTCCCACTGCTGCTGCAGCCACTGCGTAGACACGTTGGAGGTGGTCGTGTCAACGGAGAGGATCGTCACCGTGAGGCCCGCACCGCCCGGAAACCCGGCGTCCTCGAGCAACTTCCGCGATGCCTCCACGGCGTCGCGGTAGCGCGCCCCGACCTCCGGGTCGTGGCCGGGCATCCCCGGCGGCACCCACCCATACGCCGGTAGCACGGCGCCCTCGCGCACGATCTCCGCGTACTCCTGCCGGTCGAAGCCACCCGCAAGCGCCTGGCGCACGCGGACATCCTCCAGCATGGGGTCGGCAAGGTTGAAGTAGATACCCACCGTGCTCAACTGCGCATAGGCGATGAACTCTTCCCGCAGCGGGATGTCGTCGCGGACCTGCACCAGTTCCGCCGCGCCCAGCGTGGTGATGTCCAGTTCGCCGTTGCGGTACGCCAGGAAGGTCACCGCGGCGTCACCGATCATGGAGAACTGCACGGAGGTGAGGGTCGGCGGGGCGCCGTGCCAGTGCTCGTTCCGCACGATCTCGACGCGCTGGCCGTGGTCCCATGTCTGCAGACGGAACGGCCCGTTGGAGATGTGCGTCCCGGCTTCCGTCCAGAGTGCCCCGTTCGCGTCGATCACGTCCTGCCGGACCGGGTACATCGGCCAGAGGCTGACTAACTGCAGGAACACCGGCGTCCGCGTGTTCAGGTGGAAGACCACGGTGCGGGCGTCCGGGGCCTCCACGCGCAGCGCAGGGCCCACCAGCGCCTCGCGCGCCAGCAGGTCCTCGCCCGTCACACCCTCGCGGCGTGCCACGCGCACTCCGAGGTTCGCGTCACCGTCCGGACCCGGCGCGGCCAGCACCCGGTAGAAGTCCGCGTAGTAGCTTGCAGCGCCCGGTTCAAACAGCCGCCTGGCCGCGTCCACGAAGGCCTCGGCCACCAGCGGCGACCCGTCCGACCATTTCAGCCCGTCACGCAGGTGGAAGGTGTAGGTGAGCCCGTCCCCAGAAATGCCGCCGTTTTCCACGGTTGGCACTTCGGTCGCGAGATCGGCCTCAACGGTCAGGTCGGGACTGATGCGAAGCAGGCCCGAGTAGATGTTCTGAAGGATCGTGTTGGAGACGGAGTCTGTCGCGCGCTGGGGGTCCAGGGTCTGGGGCTCGCCCGGGAGATTCACCCGGAGCACCTGCACCGCGTCCGGCGTCGCCAGCACGGGGGTCGCCGTTCCGGTCGTCCCCGTGGGGGTCTCTGCCCCGGGAGACGCGTCGTCGCTTGAGCGGCAGGCCACGGACACCAGCATGAGCGCAGCGAGCGCCCCCACCATCACTCCTCGGATTGGAAGTCGCCTCATCGCCACACCCAGTTCCTGACAAGCACCCTCTGGAGGCGCGCCGCCTGTTGCGCCACGGCAATCGTAGCGTCCGTCAGACGCCACGCGCGTGGATCACCGTGTCCGACAACACATAATCGGGGGCGGCGGAGCGTCATCCCGCTGGTACGATCCCTACGTATCCCCCGAGGCGTCCCCGATGACCCAGCCCGCACCGATCACGTTCGAGACCCTGCCCGGCCGCCCGGTCGTCACCCCGACGGGCGCGGGCATCCGCATCCTGCTGGTCTCCACCTACGAACTCGGCCACCAGCCCCTGGGACTGGCCTGGCCGGCGGCGGCGTTGCGCGCGGCCGGGCATGACGTCCGCACGCTCGATGTCGCCGTCGAGACGCTCGATGCCGGTGCGTTCCGGAACGTGGACCTGGTCGCGATCTCCGTGCCCATGCACACCGCAGCGCGCATCGGCGTGGAGGTGGCACGCGCGGCACGGCGGGTCACCCCCGCAGCGCGGATCGCGTTCTACGGCCTTTACGCGTCACCCCTGGCCGCGCAACTGGTCACGGATGGCTTGGGCGACGTGGTCATCGGCGGGGAGTACGAAGACGGCCTGGTGGCGCTGGCCGGCCGGATCGCCACGGGTGACGCGAACCTGGATGTAGAAGGCGCGGGCGCCATGCCTTCGCTGGCGCGGCGGGCGCACCCCGTCCCGGACCGCCGCGGCCTCCCGCCGCTCGACGCCTACGCGAAGGTTCGCCTGCGCGATGGCGAGCACCTGACCGGATACCTGGAGGCCACCCGTGGGTGCGCCCACCGCTGCACGCACTGCCCGATCACCCCGGTGTACGGCGGCGCGCTGCGCCTGGTCCCCCGCGACACGGTGCTCGCGGACGCCGCCCAGCAGATCGAGGCGGGTGCGCGCCACATCACCTTCGGCGATCCGGACTTCCTCAACGCGGTGCCGCACTCGCTCGCGCTCGTGGAGGAGTTCCACCGCCGCTGGCCGG
>JAUXUW010000138.1 GCA_030684635.1 Dehalococcoidia bacterium | reverse complement strand
GTCTCCAGCCTCGAACCGTCGACCCACTGGATGCGGGCGTCGTCCGGGGCGAACCAGTTGTTCTGGTGGCGGATGAACCGGTGGGTGGCGAGGCGCGTCCGCTCGATCGCCTGCGCCTCCGACAGCTCCCCGTCGATCACGGCGAGCGCTTCCTGGTAACCGATGGAGCGGAGCGCCTCGAAGTCTCGCCCGTACTTCCGCACGAGGGAGCGCGTCTCGCCCAGCAGGCCGCCGTGGAACATCTCCGATACGCGGGCGTCCGCGCGCTCGTACAGCCGCTCGCGGTCCCAGCGCATCCCGACCACGTTCCAGGTGAACCCGGGGTCGCGAGGCGTGAGCGGCGGCACCGGCCCGCCGATCGCCTCGATGATCTCGAGCGCGCGGATCACGCGGCGGACGTTGCGCGCCTCGATGCGCTCGGCGGAGGCTGGGTCGAGCCGCGCGAGGTGGTCGTGCAGCGCCTTCCAACCGCGCTCCTTCGCCTGGCGCTCCAGCCGCTCACGCAATTCCGCGTTCGGCGCGACGGAGGGGATGTCCCAGCCTTCCAGTAGCGCCCAGACGTACTGGCCGGTGCCGCCGACGATCAGCGGGAGGTGGTCGCGCTCCCAGATCCGCTCGATCACGTTCTGCGCGCGCTCCAGCCAGTCGACGATGCTCCAGGGCGCGTCCGGCGCGACGACGCCGACGATGTGGTGCGGGACGGCCTCGAGTTCCGCCTTCGTGGGGGCGGCCGTGCCGACGACCATGCCGGCGCGCACCTGGCGCGAGTCGGCCGAGACGATCTCGACCTCCAGGCGCTGGGCGACGGCGAGCGCGGCGGCGGTCTTGCCGGAAGCGGTGGGACCGACGAGGGCGACGAGGTGGCGGGGGTGGGTCATCCGGCCCGTGCCGCCACGGCGCGGCAGATGGCGGTGAAGGCGTCCGCGTCCAGCGACGCGCCCCCCACCAGCGCGCCGTCAATGTCCGGCTGCGCGGCGTACCCGGCGATGTTGTCTGCGGTCACGGAGCCCCCGTACTGGATGCGGACCGCCTGGGCGGCAGCCTCGCCGAATCGTTCAGCGAGCATCCCACGGACGGCGACACAGCGCGCCTGCGCGATCTCCGGCGTCGCCGCTTCGCCCGTCCCGATCGCCCAGACCGGCTCGTACGCCAGGATGATCTCCGGCGGTATGGAGGTGAACCCACGCAGCGCCTGGTTCACCTGCAGGTGCAGCACGTTCTCCGTGCGCCCAGCGCGGGATTCCTCCAGCCGTTCGCCCACGGCGAGGATCGGTCGCAGCCCGGCCGCGAGCGCCGCACGGATCTTGCGGTTTGTCTCCGCGCCCGTTTCTCCGGCCCAGCGCCGCTCCGAGTGGCCCACCAGGACGTACTCGGCGACCCCGCGCAGCATCGGCGCGCTCACCTCGCCCGTGTACGGGCCAGAGGGCTCCCAGTGCGTGTTCTGCGCGCCCACGTGGAGCGTGCTGCCGGCCAGCAGGTCGTGCGCGTCCGAGAGCCACGGCACCGGCGGGCACACCACCACCTCGACACCCTCGAGGCCGTCGAGGCGCTGGCGCAGGCCCATGAGCAGGGTCCGCGAGGCGCTGCGGTCCAGGTTCATCTTCCAGTTGCCACCGACCACCGGGAGGCGGCGGGTGCCTGGCGAGGTCATGCGCCGTACTTCGCGAGCCGGCCGGCGTGCGCGAACGCGAGCGGCATGACGTCCTTCGCCAGGATCGTGCCGATCTCGCCGTGGGCACAGTTCCGCTCCGAGAACTGGTGCATGTGGTCGGTGCGGACCAGGTCGCCCCAGAGCAGCAGCGGCACCGGGTGGAAGGAGTGCGCGGCCATGGACGCCGGTGTCGAGTGGTCGCCTGTCACTACGAGCACGTTCGGCTTCAGCGCCAGGATCGCGGGGATCGCCTGATCGAACTGCGCGATCGCGTCCTGCTTCCGCGCGAAGTCGCCGTCCTCGCCGGCGCTGTCCGTGTACTTGTAGTGCAGGAAGAAGAAGTCGTACTCGTCCCAGTGCTGCTTCATCAGGTCGATCTGCTCGGACAGCGTGTGGGCGCCCTCGATCGAGTCCATCCCGCACAGCTTCGCGACGCCCCGGTACATCGGGTAGACGGTCACGGCAGCCGCGCGCAGCTTCCACAACTCGGGGAACGGCGGCATGTCCGGGCGGCCGGACCAGCCGCGCAGCAGCACGCCATTGCCGCGGGCGCGGCCCGCGAGCAGCGCCGTGGCGCGCTCCACCCACTCCCGCACGAGGCCAGCCGTCCGCTCGCCCGCGGGCGCGGTCGCCGTCGCGACGATCGGCGGGACGCCCTCGCGCTGCGGGTCGGTCTCGGTGAGTTGATCGCTCAGGCCCTCGCCACGCAGGACTAGCACGAAGCGCTGATCCTGCACCGGCTCCACGAACAGTTCCACGCCGGGCAGGGTGATCTGCCGCAGCAGCGCGCAGACCTCGGTCGTCTCGGCGGTAGGCAGGCGGCCGGCACGGCGGTCGGTGACGAGGCCGCCCGCGTCCAGGTCGCAGAGGTTGCCGCGCGCGGCGATGTCGTTCGGGCCGAGGTCGAAGCCGATGCCCGTGCCCTCCAGCGCGCCGCGGCCGATCTCGTAGACCAGCGGGTCGTAGCCGAAGAGGCCAATGTGGCCGGGCCCGGAGCCGGGCGTGATGCCGTACCCCACGGGGAGCGTGCGGCCGAGGCAGCCCTCCTCCGTGAGCCGGTCGAGGTTCAGCGTGTTCGCTTCCTCCAGCTCGGTGCGCCCGCGGGGGCCGGGCAGGCCGCCGAGGCCATCCAGCACGCACAGCACCACCTTGGTGCTGGCGGGCTGGCTGAGGCGGCGGATCAGGTCGAGCTCCATCGGGCAGTCCTTCAGTGCGCTAGCGGTCGCGCAGAATCTCCACACCGGGCAGGGTCATGCCTTGGAGCATTTCCAGTGATGCGCCGCCGCCCGTGGAGACGTGCGAGATGCGCTCCTGCACGCCAGCGCGCGCGACGGCGGCGGCGGTCTCGCCGCCGCCGACGACGGTGACGGACCCGACCATGTCGGCGAGGATCTTCGCGACCTCGATCGACCCGCGGTCGAACGGCTCGCGCTCGAAGAAGCCCACCGGCCCGTTCCAGACCACGGTCTTCATCGGGCGGAGCGCTTCGCGGATGTCCTCGATGGTCTGGCGGCCCAGGTCCAGGATCCGGAACCCCGGCGGGACACGGTTCACGGAGACGGTGGCGACGTGTTCGCCGGCGGCGTCCGCGATCACCACGTCCGTCGGCATGACGAGCCGCAGGTCATCCCGCGACGCGGCGAGGCGCATGATGTCGAGTGCGTCCTCGATGCGGTCGTTCTCAACGAGTGACGCCCCCACGTCCAGGCCCTGCGCCTTCAGGAAGGTGTTGGCGATGCCGCCGCCGA
>JAUXUW010000103.1 GCA_030684635.1 Dehalococcoidia bacterium | reverse complement strand
ACTCCACGAAGCGCGCCACCGTCATCAAGATCGGCGGCTCCACCCTCGGCTCGGAAGACACCTCCCTCCAGGATGTCGCCGCCCTCCACCGCGCCGGTGAGCGCGTCGTCGTCGTCCACGGTGGCGGCGCGATGATCACCGACTGGCTGAAGAAGATGGCGATCGACTCCGTGTTTGTGGACGGCCTCCGCTCCACGAACGAAGCGGCGCTCGAGGTCGTCGTCGGCGTCCTCCGCGGCGTCGTGAACACGCAACTCGTCGGCGAGATCGTGGCCCTCGGCGGACGCGCGGTCGGCGTGTGCGGCGTGGACGGCGGCTGTGTGCGCGCGGAGCGCTACGACGACCGGCTGGGCTACGTTGGCCGGGTGACCTCGGTGGACGGGCCGTTCATCGAGGGGCTGCTGGACGCCGGCTTCGTGCCGGTGATCGCGCCGATCGGGTTCGAGGCGCCCAACCAGCCGCTCAACATCAACGCCGACACCGTCGCGGGCGAGGTGGCGCGTGCAATCCATGCGGACTCGCTGACGTTTCTGACAGACGTCGACGGACTCCTCGACGCGTCGAAGACACTGATGCCAGAGGTGGACGCGGCGCGCGCTGCGGCCCTGCGGGCAGAGGGCACCCTGTCAGGGGGTATGATCCCGAAGATTGACGCCTGCTTCCGCGCGGCGGAGGTGGGTGTGCGGGCGCTGATCGCCAACGGCACCACGCCCGGCACACTGCGACGGATCGCTGCCGGCGAATCTGTCGGGACGCGGATTAAGGGGTAGGCATGGGATTCTTCGACGACCGCGGCAACCTGGGTCCTCCGCCGGAGCCCTTCCGGTTCAACGAGGGACGAGAGTTCCGGTCGCCGGTCCCGCTGCGCTGGCTCGCGCTGGCTGCCGGTGCGGTGCTGGCCTATGTGGCCCTGAACGTCCTCAAGTCGATCTACGTCAACGCCCTGTGGTTTGACTCGGTCGAGTTCGGTGACATCTACAGCACGGTGATCAAGGCGAAGGTGCTGCTGTTCGTCGCGGGCGCCGTGGTGGCTGCCGCGGTGATCGGCCTCAACGTCGTGATCGCGCGCCGCTTCGCGCCGGCCGGCTTTGAATCGACGCTGATCGAGGAAATCGATCCCGAAGCGATGCGGCGCGTGCTGCTGGTCGTCCTGATCGCGGCCACCCTGTTCCTGTCCGTCGTGTTCGGCGCCATCGCCGCCGGCGGGTGGGAGACCCTCCTGCTCTGGATGAACGCCGTGGAGTTCGGGCGCGAGGACCCGCAGTTCCAGCGTGACATCGCCTTCTACATGTTCGACCTGCCCGCGTACCAGTTCCTCCAGTCCTGGCTGCTGGGCTTGACCGTCGTGTCCGCGGTCGCGGCCGGCGGCATCTACGCGCTCTCCATGTCCTTCGTGCGCGGCGAGATCCACATCGAAGGCGCCATGCGGACGCATCTGTCCGTGCTGGGTGGCATCGCGTTCCTGTTGATCGCGGGCAGCACCTACCTGGGCATCTTCGATCTGGTGAACTCGCCGAGCGGGATCATCTACGGCGCGAGTTACACGGACGTGAACGCTCGCCTGCCCGTCGCCTACATCCTCGTGGCGCTCGCCGCCTTTACCGGCCTCTCCACGATCGCGAATGCGTTCCTGACGAATGCTGGCTTCCGCGTCCCGATCTTCGCCGCTGGCCTCTGGGTCGTCGCGGGCCTCCTCGGCGGCCTCATCTACCCGAACACCGTGCAGACGTTCCAGGTGGACCCGAACGAGCGCGTCCGCGAGCAGCAGTTCATCGCCCGCAACATCGAGGCGACACGGTTCGCGTTCGGCCTCGACGAGATCGTGGAGACGCAGTACCCGGCGAACCAGATCGTCACGGATGAAGAAATCGCCGCCAACCCGAAGACGATCGCGAACGTCCGCCTGCTCGACCCTCGCCCGCTGCGTGACACGTTCAACCAGATCCAGGCGATCCGCACCTTCTACCGCTTCACCGACATCGACGTGGACCGGTACCTCATCAACGACGAGCCGCGGCAGGTGATGGTGGCCGCGCGCGAATTGGACGTGACGCTGGCGCAGGACCGGAACTGGACGCGGGAACGTCTCCAGTTGACGCACGGCTACGGCGCCGTCGCCGCCCCCGTCAACGAGGTGCTGCCGGAGGGCCTGCCGCGGCTGATCACCTCCGACATCCCGCCACGGTCAGAAGTCCTGCCGGTCACCGCTGACGGCGCACGCATCTACTTCGGCGAGATCACGAACCACTACATCATCGGCAACTCGGTCGAAGCGGAGTTCGACTACCCGCTGGGCGAGGGCAACGCCGAGACCCGGTACGCGGAGGACCGCGGGATCCGCCTGAACTCGATCGCCCGGCGCGCCGCGCTGGCGTGGGAACTCGGGGACACGAACCTCCTGATCTCCGGGCAGATCGGCAGCGACGCACGCCTCCTGTGGCGACGCAACATCGTCGAGCGCGTGCACCAGGTGGCGCCGTTCCTGATGGTGGACTCCGACCCGTACATGGTGATCCTGGACGGCGAGATCCACTGGTTCATGACGGGCTACACGGTCTCCGACCGGTTCCCGTACTCCCAGCCGCTGGGTGGTGTGAACTACGTCCGAGACAGCGTCAAGATCACGGTTGACGCCCGCACCGGTGACATGAAGTTCTACCTGATCGCCCCGGAAGACCCGGTGGCGGCGACGTGGGCCAGGATCTTCCCCTCGCTCTTCACCCCGGATGACCAGATGCCGCCGGAAGTCCGCGCGCACCTGCGCTACCCGGAGGACCTCTTCACGCTCCAGTCGCAGATGTACCTGCGCTACCACATCACCAACCCGGACGTGTTCTTCATCGGTGAAGACGTCTGGAACATCCCGACCGAGCAGGTGAACCAGCGCTCGCAGCCGGTGGAGCCGTACTACGTCTCGCTCACGCTGCCCGGCGAGATCGTGGGCCAGCAGGAAGCAGAGGACATCGAGTTCGTCCTGATCATGCCGTTCACACCGCGGCAGCGGCAGAACACGGTCGCCTGGCTGGCCGGGCGCTCTGACGGGGAGCATTACGGCACGCTCCGCGCGTACCGGTTCCCCACGGACACCCTCGTCTACGGCCCCGCCCAGATCGAGGCGCGCATCGACCAGAACCCGGGCATCTCCCAGCAGTTCAGCCTCTGGAACCAGTCGGGCTCCGAGGTGATCCGCGGGAACCTGCTCATGATCCCCGTGGGCTCGTCCTTCCTGTTCGTGGAGCCGATCTACCTCCAGGCGGAGAACTCTCGCCTGCCGGAACTCGTGCGTGTCGTCGTCGCCAACGGCAACGCGCTGGCGATGGAACGGACGCTCGAGGACGCGCTGGCGGTGGTGTTGGGCAAGCGGGAGTCGTCGCTGCCGAACGTGACGACGGACCCGGGCCAGGGCGGCGGCGCAGGCGCCCCCTCGGCGGAACCGACCCCGGTGCCGGCGATCACCCCGACGCCGACGCCGGCGCCAACCCGCGTCCTGCCGCAGGGCGAACTCAGCCAGTTGCTGGCCGACGCGTTCGAGGCCTCAGAGGCCACGCAGGAGGAACTCGACCGCCTTCGCGCGCTGCTAGAGGCAATCCAGCGCGAGTTGGAGCAGCAGAACCAGTAGCAGCAGGGCCTCACGGCCCGCAGGATTCGGTGAAGGAGCAGGACGTGGGCGATATCCCCGCACGCGAAGCACGGGTACACATGCAGATGTTCCGCCGTCTGCCGGTGACCCTGGTGCGTGGCGAGGGCACCCGCGTCTGGGATGACACCGGGCGGTCCTACCTGGACTTCGTCGCCGGTATCGCCGTCGACACGCTCGGGCACGGCCACGCCGGGCTCGCGGACACCATCGCGCACCAGGCGCGGACGCTGATGCACGTCTCCAACCTGTTCTACTCAGAGCCGCAGGTCGCGCTTGCCGAGATCCTCGTGGACCACTCGGCGCTGGACCAGGTCTTCTTCTGCAACTCGGGCGCCGAGGCGAACGAGGGGGCGATCAAGCTCGCGCGGAAGTGGGGCATCCAGCACCGCAACGGCGCATACGAGATCATCTCCACCAACAACAGCTTCCACGGCCGCACGCTGGCGACCGTGGCCGCCACCGGCACCGCCCGCTACCGCGAGCCGTTCGGACCGCAACTGCCCGGCTTCGTCTTCGTCGACTACGACGACCTCGACGCGATCAAGGCAGCGACCACGGACCGCACGTGCGCGGTGCTCCTGGAGCCGATCCAGGGCGAGGGCGGCGTGAACGTGCCCGCCGCGGACTACCTCCGAGGCGTGCGCCAGTGGTGTGACGAGCAGGGGATCCTGCTGATCCTGGACGAGGTGCAGACCGGCTGCGGCCGCACCGGCACCCTCTGGGCGTACGAACAGGCCGGCATTGAGCCGGACATCATGACGCTGGCAAAGGGCCTGGGCGGAGGCGTCCCGATCGGCGCGGTGCTGTCCAAGGACCACTGCGCGGTCTTCGAGCCCGGTGACCACGGCTCTACCTTCGGCGGCAACCCGCTCGCGACCGCCGCCGGCGCATACGTGCTGCAGCAGGTGATCGAGGGTGGCGTGCTCCAGAACGCGGTCGCCCGTGGCGAACAGCTCGAGCGACGCCTCGCCGCGATCGAGGACCGCAGCGAACTCGCAGCAGGCCAGCGCGGCGCCGGCCTGCTGCGCGCCCTCGTGCTGCACCGGGACGTGGCGGGCGAGGTGGTGACGCGGGCCCTCGCACACGGCCTGATCCTGAACCCCGTCCGCCCCAACACCGTGCGGTTCATGCCGCCCCTCACCGTCACCGCGGACGAGATCGACCAGGCAGCCGCCATCGTCGAACAGGTGCTCGCCGAGATCGCCAGCTCCTAACACCACCACCGCCGGAGAGGCCAGACATGCTGCCGGCCCCGCTCAACCGGCTCGGTGTACAGATCACCCTCGCCACCACGATCCTGATCATGGCGGTGGGTGCGCTCGTGGTGTGGCAGGTAGACGGCATCATCCGCGCGAACGAGCGTGACCGCGTCAGCGAGCGCCTCCTGCTGGCGCGCGGGCAACTGGGCCAGCAAATCACCGCCTACCGCGACCTGGTCGTCACCGGCGCAGGCGTCCTCGCGACGCAGGCCGAGCTGGAGGCCGCCGTCCAGGCAGGGGACGTCGGCGCCGCCCTTCGCGTGGCCACGCTGTTCTTCTCCCAGACCGGCACCCAGCTCCGCGGCGCCCCGGGCCTGCAGATCTACGACGCCGCCGGGAACCTCATGGTGCGGGCGCATTCGCCCCTGAACGGCCGGCAGGAGGCGATCCCGCCGGAGATCCTGGCGGTGATCCGGAACAAGTCCGCGCTGGGGGTCATCCGCCGCGACGAGGTCCTGGGTGTGAGCATCAGCGGCATCACGCCCATGCTCGATGACAGCGGCAGGGTCATCGGGGTCATCGAGACGCTGACCGGCATGGACCGGCGCTTCGTGCGCGACCAGTCGCAATTGCTGGGCGTAGAGGCTGCGATCGTCACGCGCGACGGCGTGGTGATCGCCTCGGAGGCTGTCTCTGACCTGGACCCCGCGAGCCTCACGGACGAACTGCGCGCCGCCTCCGAGGCGGGCCAGGTGCGCACCCTGATGGAGGGGGACGAGCCGTACCTCGCCGCCCTCCTCCCACTCACGGACTTCCAGGGACAGCCGCTCGCGGACTTCTACCTCGGCATCGACGCGGAGGTCGTCAGCGCGGCCGCCAACGAGGTCCGGTTCAACGCAATGCGGGCAACCCTGGGTGGGGCGGTGCTGGCGGTAGTCCTGATCACGATCCTCTCGACGGTGATCATCCGCCCGCTCCGGTCGCTGCTGGACTCCGCGCTCGCCATCCAGGCGAACGACCTGGAGACCCCCGTCCCGCTCACCGGCCCGCAGGAGGTCCGCGACCTGGCCGAGGCGATGGACGACATGCGCCTCGCGATCCGGCAGAGCCGTGAGGTGATGCTCAGCGTCAACCGCGACCTGTCATCCCGGTTCGATGCCTCGGCCGCCTCCCTCGGTGAGGCCACGCAGGAACTCACGATCATGCACCGGGTGCTGGCCGCGCTCGTCGGCGAGACGCCGGGTGGCCTGCCCGGCGTGGCAGAGGAACTGACCCATCTCGACTGGGTAGACATCGCCGTGATCGGCCTCGCCTCCGAGCACGGCCGGATCACCCTCGGCGCCTCCGCCGGCGTCACGCCCTCCAACGCCGAGCAGTTGCTCCTCACGATCGAAGGCGGCATCCGCGGCCAGCGGCTGGAGGACGGCGTGCTGGTCACGGACACGGCCGCGATGCCCGAGACCCATCTGCTCCCCGCCCGCGGGATCGGCGGCCTGGCGGCCCAGCCGATGATCCAGCCGGACGGCGTCCTCGGCGTCGTCGTCCTCGCCACGCACGGCCCGATCGAGATCTCGCGCCCCCGCGCCGACCTCATGCGCACGGTCGCCCGCGAGATCGCGGCCATGCTGGAACGCAGTGAACTCGCGGACGAGGTGGAGGAGAACCGGCGCATCGCCGAATCCGTGCTGCGGGAGATGTCGGACGGCGTGCTGGTGTTCGACCGTGCCGCCCGCTGCCGCGTCTGCAACCCGGCCGCGGCCCGCCTCCTGGACCGCACGCGTGCGGAGATCGTGGGACACCACGCGGACGAGTACCTGCCGCTCTCCGGGGACGCCATCGAGACCCTCCGCCGCCGTGCCTACGCTCCGGCCGGGGGCCCGGTCGCACCCCTCCTCGCGGAGGTCCGTGGACGGCAACTCGCGATCTCCGCCGGCCCGTTCGTGGACCCTGACCCGGAACGCAGCGGCATGATGGTGCTGATCCGCGACCTGTCCGCGGAGGCGGAAGCGGAGCGGGTGAAGCAGGACTTCGTCTCCATGGTCGGCCACGAACTCCGCACGCCCCTCACGCTCATCCGCACCACCATCGACCTGCTGCATGAGGGCGACGCGGGCGTGCTCAACGAGACGCAGAAGCGGATCGTGGAGGTGCTCCTCAGCAACACCGACCGGCTGATGACGCTGATCACGGACATCCTGGATATGTCCGCCATCGACTCCGGGCGCATGCAGATCACCCCGGAGAACATGGACATCGGCGAATCGATCCGCGCCGCCGTGGAGGAGGCCCTCCCCGCTGCCCGCGCGAAGCAGCACATGCTCTTCACGGAGGCCCCGCTGGGCATGGCGGTCTGGGCGGACAAGAAGCGCGTGCAGCAGGTCCTGGCCAACCTCATCGGCAACGCCGTGAAGTACACCCCGCCGGGCGGACGCATCGAGGTCGCGCTGCGGACGGAGGGCGACTTCGCGCACATCTCGGTGCGCGACAACGGCATCGGCATCCCAACCGAGGAGCAGCGCCACCTGTTCGAGAAGTTCTATCGCACCTCGACCGGCCGCCGCACCACCGGCGGCACCGGCCTGGGGCTCACGATCGCCCGCTCGATCGTCGATCTCCACGGCGGCCGGATCTGGTGCGACTCGGACGGCGAGTCCGGGAGCACCTTCACCTTCACGCTACCGCGCCGCCGGATATGATCGGGTGACGGCGCCTCCCCGGGGGCGCGCCACCACCTCGCCACAGCACACCCTCGCGCACCGAAAGCAGACGCCGCATGGCTGAAAAGATCGTCCTCGCGTACTCCGGCGGCCTCGACACCTCCGTCGCAGCGCACTGGCTCCGCGTCCAGCGCGGCTACGAGGTCCACTGCCTGACGATCGACCTCGGCAACCTCGGGGACCTCGATGGCATCCGCGAGCGCGGCCAGCAGGCCGGCGCCGCCGCCGTGGACATCGTGGACGGCAAGGAGGACTTCCTCCGCTACTTCGTCTTCCCGGCCCTGCAGGCCGGCGTCGTGTACGAGGGCCGCTACCCGCTCGCCACCGCCCTCGGCCGTCCGCTGATCGCGAAGTTGCTCGTGGACAAGGCACGCGAGATCGGCGCCACCGCCGTGGCCCACGGCTGCACCGGCAAGGGCAACGACCAGGTCCGCCTGGACGTGGGCGTCCAGACGCTGGCGCCCGACCTCAAGATCGTCGGCACCACCCGCGAGCACTCCGTCTCCCGCCCGGAGGCCCTGGAGTACGCCGCCGCGAACGGCATCAACGTCCGCCAGTCGAAGGAGTCGCCGTACTCCACGGACGAGAACCTCTGGGGCCGCTCGGTCGAGGCCGGCATCCTGGAGGACCCGTGGGTGGAACCCCCGGCAGACGTGTACCTCTGGACGAAGCCGCTGGACCAGACCCCGGCGAAGCCCGCCATCGTCGAGATCCGCTTCGAGGAGGGCATCCCGGTCGCCCTGGATGGCGAACGCCTCGGGCCGGTGGAACTCGTCCAGCGCCTCTCCAACCTCGGCGGCGAGCACGGCATCGGCCGCATCGACATGGTCGAAAACCGCCTGGTCGGCATCAAGTCGCGCGAAATCTACGAGTCGCCCGCGGCCGTGATCCTGCTGGAGGCGCACGCCAACCTGGAGCAACTGACGCTGACCAAGCAGCAGGTCCGCTTCAAGAACCTCGTCGCGCAGGAGTACGCGGACCTCGTCTACAACGGCCTCTGGTTCACCTCCCACCACCGCGACCTGGCCCAATACGTGGTCTCCACGCAGCGCCACGTCACCGGCGACGTGCGCGTGCGGCTCTGGCACGGCACCACCACCGTCATCGGCCGCCGCGCCGACCGCAGCCTCTACATGCAGTCGCTCGCCACCTACGAGAAGGAAGGCGACCTGTTCGACCAGTCGCACGCGCAGGGATTCATCAAACTACACGGCCTCCAGGCCCAGGTGCAGGCCCAGGCCCAGATGCTCCTCGAGCCCGGCCAGGACCTCCTCCGCCTCGCCGCCCCGTCCGAGTAAGGCGTCAGCGCGGCGGCAGCGGGGTGATGCGCACGCGGTCATGCTCGACGACCGCGAAGACATCGTGCCAGGGCTCCGGCATCGCCAGCGCGGCCAGCAGGATGGCGCCCAGGCTCTCCGGGCCGGACGCACGCGCGCGGATCAGGATGACACCGGCATCGCCAGAGCGTCGCTCCTTGAAGACCAGGTCACCGAAGTCCTTGTCGAGCGTGATCAGCACCCGGTCGTCGCGTGCGAGCGCTCGAGGACCGCGGGGTCATGCGCGCCTCGCATGATCTCCCAGACGGAGAGCACGTCGTGTCCGGCGGAACGAAGCATCGTGATGGCGCGCGCAGACACGCTTTCATCCGCGAGGATTCGCACGCGATCCCCTTACGCCCCCAGCGGATACACCCGTTCAGAGCGGAGACGTTCGCTCGCATAGCGAAGGCAGGCACGGATGTCCTCGCGCGTCAGGCCGGGGTAGCTCTCCAGGATCGCCTCCTCCGACCAGCCATGTCCGAGCAGGTCGACGATGTGCTCAACCGACAACCGGGTACCCGCGACGACCGGCTTGCCGGCGAGAATGTCGGGGTTCAACTCGATCCGGGCCTCTGACTCCATCGGTAGTCCTCCTGCTCGGCACAGCGTACGACAGCCAATCGTCGATCGCTCAACACACGATCCTCGCGTACACTGATCTCGTGTACGCGAGGATCGCGATGAAGAACATCACCCTCTCCGCTGATGAGCGCCTGATCGAGGCCGCGCGTGAGCGCGCCCGGGCCGAGCGCACCACCCTCAACGAGCGCTTCCGCGAGT
This sequence comes from Dehalococcoidia bacterium, assembly GCA_030684635.1. Lineage (GTDB taxonomy): Bacteria > Chloroflexota > Dehalococcoidia > UBA2979 > UBA2979 > W-Chloroflexi-9. Next base: position 8,967 of record JAUXUW010000103.1, on the reverse strand, counting down.
GGCTCGCCGAGTACGCCGGCGGGGGGCGCCCCGCCTCGAAAACGCTGGCCTTGTTCGAAGAGTTCGCGGCCTACACCGACACCGGCGGACAGAAATTCACGCGTGAAGAGATGAATGAGCGCTGACTTCCTCGACACCAACGTCTTCGTCTACACGTTCGACAGCCTCGATCCGGCGAAGCAGGCGACCGCGCGGCGACTCGTGGCCGAGGCGATCGAGCAGCGCACGGGGGTCATCAGCAGTCAGGTCGTCCAGGAGACGCTGAATGTCCTGACCGGGAAGGCCAGGGTTCGCCTGCCGGCGCAGGAAGCCAGTCGCTTCCTGCGCGAGATGCTTCTCCCGCTCTGGCGGGGGGCACCTACCCCGGCCCTCTATGAATCCGCCCTGTCGCTCCGCGACCGCTACGGCTACTCGTTCTACGACTCGCTCATCGTCGCCGCGGCGCTCGAGGCGGGATGCACCCGACTCCTCTCGGAGGACCTGCAGCACGGACAGCGCATCGAGGGGCTGACGATCGAGAACCCGTTTCGCTAGCCGTCGCCCTCCCGCCCGCGCTCGGGTAACCTCCCGATCATGACGCAGACATCCTCGGACGGCGGGTCGAGCAAGCTCTGGGGCGGGCGCTTCTCCGGCGAGACAGACGCGCTCGTCGACCAGTTCAACGCCTCCATCGACTTCGACCGACGCCTCTACCGCGAGGACATCGCCGGCTCCATCGCCCACGCCACGATGCTCGCGCGCCAGGGCGTCATCCCCGAGGCGGACCGGGACGCGATCGTCGCCGGCCTCCAGCAGATCGAGGCCGAGATCGACGCCGGCGCCTTCGTGTTCCGGCTGGACCGCGAGGACATCCACCTCAACATCGAGGCCGTCCTGATCGAGCGCATCGGCGACGCCGGCCGCCGCCTGCACACGGGCCGGTCGAGGAACGACCAGGTCGCGACCGACACGCGCCTCTTCGTCCGCGCCGCCTGCGACGAGACCGCCGGGCTGCTCCGGTTGCTGCGACGCGCCCTCATCGACCTCGCGGAGCGCGAGGCGGGCACCGTCATCCCGGGCTACACCCACCTCCAGCGCGCGCAGCCGATCCTGCTCGCCCACCACCTGCTCGCCTACGAGGCGATGTTCACGCGCGACACGGAGCGCTTCGTGCAGGCGCGCGCCCGCGCGAACGTGCTGCCCCTCGGTGCGGGCGCCCTCGCCGGCGTCACCTACCCGATCGACCGCGAGTTCGTCGCAAAACAACTCGGCTTCGAGGCGATCTCGACGAACTCGCTGGACGCGGTGAGCGACCGCGATTTCATCGTGGACTACCACTCGGCGGCCGCGCTGACCGCGGTGCACCTCTCCCGCCTCGCGGAGGAGGTCATCCTCTGGACCAGCGCCGAGTTCGGTTTCGCGCGGATGGATGACCGATACTCCACCGGCTCCAGCATCATGCCGCAGAAGAAGAACCCAGACGTCGCCGAACTCGCCCGAGGCAAGAGCGCACGCGTGATCGGCAACCTTGTGCAGGCGCTGACGATGCTCAAGGGCCAGCCGCTCGCCTACAACAAGGACAACCAGGAGGACAAAGAATCGCTGTTCGACTCCGTCGACACGATCCTCATCACCCTCCGCGTCGTCACCGCGATGATGCCCACGATGACCTTCGACGCCGCCCGAGGCCGCACCGCCGCCATCGCAAACTTCGCGCTGGCGACGGACGTCGCCGACTACCTCGCAAAGAAGGGCGTCCCCTTCCGCGAGGCGCACGAGGCCGTCGGTTCGCTCGTCGCGCGCTGCGAACGCGAGGGCCGCACCTTCGAGGATCTGACGCTGGAGGACTACCGGCAGGCCCACGCCGCCTTCGATGCGGACGTACTGGCGATCGACCTCGAAGCGTCGCTCGCCGCGCGCGACGTGCCCGGTGGCACCGCCCCGAACCGCGTCGCCGAGGCGCGCGAGGCGGCACGGGCGCGCCTCGCCACGGAAGCCTGACGTGTCCGCCCTCATCGCCCCCTCGATCCTCACGGCCGACTTCGGACGGCTCGCCGAACAGGTGCGCGAAGCGGAGGCGGGGGGCTGCGACCTCTGGCACATGGACGTGATGGACGGCCACTTCGTCCCGCCACTGTCCTTCGGACGCGAGGTGATCGCGGCCGTGCGCGCCGCCTCGGACGGACGGTTCATCGAGGCGCACCTGATGGTGGCGAAGCCCGCCGAGCAGTTCGCGGACATCGCCGGCGCCGGCGCGCAACGCCTCATCTTCCACTACGAGGCAGTCGGCTCCGTGGAGGCGGCCCGCGAACACATCGCCGCCGCGCGCGCGCTCCAATGCCAGGCGGGGATCGCCATCAACCCGGAGACCCCCGTCACCGCGATCGCACCCCTGCTCGCCGACCTCGACGAGGTCACCGTGATGCTGATCCGCCCGGGCTGGGGCGGCCAGGCGATGCGGCCCGACCTGCTCACGAAGGTGAGCGAACTCGCCGCGCGCATCCAGGCAGAGGGCATCTCGCTCGCCATCGAGGTGGACGGCGGCGTGAAGGCGCACAATGCGCACTCCTGCACGGCAGCGGGGGCAACGATCCTGGTGGCCGGCTCCGCCGTCTTCAACGCCCAGCAGACCCCACAGGATGCTCTGGCCGAATTACGCGCAGCGCTCGGATAGCGCGGGGAGGCCCACCGTGGCCGGCGACCTGAATCGCGCCATTGAACGGTTCTTCGACGACCGCACCGAAGCGCGGACGATCTTCGACCTCGTCCGCAAGGAGATCGCGACACTCGGCGCCGCCGACCTCCAGGTGACAAAGTCACAGATCGCGTTCCGGCATGGCCGAGGGTTCGCCTGGGCCTGGACGCCTGACCGCTACCTCCACGGCGAGACGCCGCCCCTGGTGCTCTCCATCTCGCTCAATCGTGCGGATACCTCCCCACGCTGGAAGGAGGTCGTGGAGGTCCCGGGCAACCACTGGATGCACCACCTGGAACTGCGCAACGCCTCGGAGGTCGATGACGACGTGCTGCGCTGGCTGCGCGAAGCGTGGGGCCTGGCGGGGTAACCTGTGGAGGAGTGACAGGAGCCCCCATGCCCGAATACATCCCGAGCCCGACCGAGTGGGTCCGCAAGCAGGTCGAGCAGATCGAGGCCAGCGGCGGCAAGGAAGGCATGACGCTCCGCGGGATGCCCGTGGTCCTTGTCACCAACACCGGCGCCCAGACCGGCGCGGTCCGTAGGACGCCGCTCATGCGCGTGGAGGTGGACGGCGCCTACGTCCTCGTCGCCTCGAAGGGTGGCGCGCCGAAGCACCCCGTCTGGTACTTCAACCTCCTCGCCCACCCGGAGGTGCTCCTCCGCGACGGCGAGGTGGAACGGCCGATGCGCGCCCGTCTCGTGACCGACGAGGCCGAGCGGACACGCCTGTGGGCCGCCGCCGTCGCGGCGTACCCCGACTACGCCAACTATCAGACCAGGACCACGCGCCAGATCCCCGTGTTCGCGGTGGAGCCGGTCTAGGCGGACACCGGCGAGGCGTCGTATCTCCCGAGGAGGACACGGAAACGCCCCGCTGAGCGGGGCGTTCGCGATCGGTCGAGGACGGGTGCCGGCGCTGGCTAGGCCTTGACGACCATGCCCTGCGGCACGCCCTTCGCCTCCAGGTGCTTCGCCTCGGTGCGCATGCAGCGGGTGCAGATGTTGATCCGCTGCCAGGTGCCGTTCACGAAGGCACGGCGCTTCTGAACGTTCGGCGCGAACGTGCGGCTGGTCCGGGGCGCCTTGCGCTCCCAGTTACCGGAGTGCTTGTGCCGGATGTTCCGGCCGAACACTACCCGCTTGTCGCAGACATCGCACGCGCCTGAAGCCATGAACGTTCTCGCAAAACTTCACCGAAAAAGAGGGTCGGGCGCACTCCGGCGCGTCCGGATAGCCTACCAACCAGTGGCCGATAGCGTCTACGCTGCCACAGACATCAGGGACAGGCGGCGACTGAGGGGTGTGCCGTGGTCCAGTATGCGCGCGTGAGCGCATTCCAGGTGCGCGAGGCGTTCCGCGTCGCCGCCGAGTGGCTTTCGGCCAACCGGGACGGCATCAACGCGATCAACGTCTACCCGGTGCCGGACGGCGACACCGGCACGAACATGCTCCTGACCTGGCGCGCGGCCCTGGCCGCAGCGTCCGAGGACTCCAGCCACGCCGGCGAGATGCTGGCGGGCTGCTCTCGCGCTGCCCTGCTGGGCGCGCGCGGGAACTCCGGCGTGATCCTCTCCCAGATGATCCGCGGGCTCGCCGAGGCGGCCTCCGGTCTGGAAGACCTGGACGCGGCGGCCATCGTCGCCGGGCTCCGCACCGCCTCCATCACCGCCGACGAAGCCGTGAGCGCCCCCGTGGAGGGGACCATGCTCACGGTGCTCCGCGACGCCGCAGGCGCGGCGGAGGCGACCCTGGCGGAGGAACACGGCATCCGCTCCGTCCTGAACGCCGCGGTCGCGGAGGCGTACGCCAGCGTGGAGCGCACGCCGCTCCTGCTGCCCCGCCTGCGGGAGGCCGGGGTCGTCGACTCCGGCGGCCTGGGCGTCGCCGTCATCCTCGAAGGGCTCGCCCGGGGGCTGGACGGCGAACCGCTGCCCCTGACGATCCGCGCGACGGCCACGGCGCGCGTGGATGTCGCGGGCATCGAGCACGAGGGGCACGGCTACTGCACCGAGTTCGTCGTCGCCGGCCCCGGCATCGACCGCCGGGCGCTCCAGGAGGAACTGGCCGCCCTGGGCGGGGAGTCGATCCTCGTGGTCGGCGACGCCCGCACCGTCCACGTCCACGTCCACCTCCCCGACCCGGGGCCCGGCATCTCCGCCGGCGTCCGCCACGGCGAGGTCACGGCCGTGAAGGTCGACAACATGCAGGCCCAGCACGAGGACTGGCTGCGCGGCCTCGGCGGCCTGGAGGGCGCCGAACCGGCCGCCGGCGGGGCCGCGCTCCCGGCGATCGGCCTCGTCGCGGTCGCCCCGGGCGAGGGCTTCGCGCGCACCTTCCGTGACCTCGGCGCGGTGGCGCTACTGCAGGACGAGGGCGCGAAGACGAGCGCGGGCGAGTTGCTGCGCGCCGCCCGGCGGGCCGGCACGGACCACGTCTTCCTGCTCCCGAACGACCGCGACATCTTGATGGCGGCGGAGCAGGCGGCGCGCGAGGCGCCCGGCTTCATCACCGTCCTCCCCTCCCGCTCCGCCCCCGCCGGCATCGCCGCCGCCATCGCGTACTGGCCGGATGGCGACCCGGACGCGGCCGGCAAGCGCATGATCGACGCGATGGAGGGCGTCCGCGTGGTGGAGGTCTCCCGCGCGGTCCGGAACGCCACCGTGGACGGCGTGACCGTCTCCGCCGGCGACGCCATCGCCCTCGTGGACGGGCTCCTCATCGGCCGCGCCCAGACGCTGGAGGGTGCCCTGCAGGTCGGCCTGGCGCTGGCGGCGGGCTCCGGGGCGGAGATCGTCACGCTCTACCTCGGCCAGGAGGCGGAGCCGGGCGCGGGGCCACGAGTGGAGGCGCTGATCCGCGCCAGCCACCCGGGACTGGCGGTGGAGGTGGTGGAGGGCGGCCAGCCGCGCTACCCGTACGTGCTGGGCGTCGAGTGAGCATGAGTCGAGTGAGCATGAGTAGAGCCGGAGAGATCGGTATCATCCGAACATGACCGTACGCGTCGTCACCGACTCCACCGCCGACCTCGGGCCAGACCGCGCCCGCGACCTCGGGATCACCGTGGTGCCCCTGAGCGTGCTGTTCGGCGAAGAGGCGCTGCTGGACGGCGTCGAGATCACCGCCGACCAGTTCTTCAAGCGGCTCGCCCGCGAGCCGATCATGCCCACCACCGCCCAGCCTTCCGCGGGCGCCTTCAAGATCGCCTACGAGGCGCTGATCGCCGAGGGCGCGACCGGCATCGTCTCCTGCCACCTCTCGGAGGCGCTCTCCTGCACGCTCGAGTCGGCGCGCCAGGGCGCGGGGGGGCTGCCCGTCCCGATCATCCACGTGAACTCGAAGCAGGTCTCGCTCGGCCTCGGCGTCGGGGTGATCGAGGCCGCCCGCGCCGCCGCGGCCGGCGCAACGGTGGAGGAGGTGGCGGCGGTCGCCACGGACGTGTTCCGCCGCACCCACATCATCTTCACCCTGGAGACGCTCGAGTTCCTCCGGCGCGGCGGCCGCATGAGCCGCGGGCGCGAGATCATGGGCACCCTGCTGAACGTGAAGCCGATCCTGACCATCCAGGACGGCCTCGTGGAGCCGATCGGCAAGATCCGCACCAAGCAGAAGGCGATCGAGGACATCGTGGGGCGCTGCGCCGAACTCCGCCCCGTCCAGTACACCTTCGCCGTCTACGCGACCACGCCGGACGACCTCGCGTACATCGATGACCGCATGCGCGGCATCGCGCCGGACGCGCCGTTCTTCTCCGGCCGCATCGGGCCCGTGATCGGCACGCACGGCGGCCCCGGCACCGTCGGCATTGGCGTCGTGACCTCACCGGACGAGCACTCCCCCGCCTTCCTTCCGAAGTGACCGCGGACTATCCGCGGCTGCTGCGCGCCCTCCAGCACGAACTGGAGGCAGGCGGGCGCGACCTTGCCGTCTCCGGCGGGCTGGACGGCCTGCTCCGCGAACAGGCGCTCGATGAGCCCCCCGGCTCCGCGCTGCTCCGCATGGCCGGCGCGCTCCCGCCCCACGGCTACGCCTCGCTGACGCCGGAGGAGCGCATGACCTGGCTCCGCCGCGCCATCGCCACCGCCCGCCGCGAACTCACGCTCGAGGCCGAACTGCGCCCGGTCTCGCCGCCCTCCGCCCCGTCTGCCGCCGCGAAGAAGGCGCCCGCAAAGCGGCGCACCCCGCGCGTGGCCACGGAGCAGGAGATGCGCGACGCCGGCGAGGCGCCACGCGCCCGCCCCGCCGCGAAGTCGCCCTCAGCCACCCGGAAGGTCGCGCCGGGCCCGGCCGGCCTCGACCTGCCGATCGAGCAGGCCGGGACGGGCCTCCGAGGCCCGGCGATCGAGCGCCTGCACCGCCTCGGTATCCGCACCGTGGGCGACGCGCTGCGCCACTACCCGTTCCGCCACCTGGACTTCGCGAACACCATCCCGATCGCCGCGATCCGTCCGGGCGTGGACGCCACCGTCCGCGGCCACATCCAGTCCTCGAAGGTGATCCCGATGGGGCGCGGCGGGCGGCTGAAGGCGACCGAGGTCTGGCTCTCGGACGGCATGGCGCGCGTGAAGGCCACCTGGTTCAACCAGCCCTTCATGGCGAAGGCCCTCCCCGTCGGCGCGGAGGTCGCGCTGCTCGGCAAGGTGACGGTCTTCCGAGGCCAGCCCGGCTTCCAGAGCCCGGAGTACGAGCGCCTCGACCGCGCCGGGGAGACCTCCGGCCGCCTGCTCCCCGTCTACCACCTCACCGAGGGCCTCCCCCAGCGCACCCTCCGAGGCGTCATCGAGAAGCTGATCGACCAGTACCTGGACCGCATGGAGGACCCGCTCCCGCACTCCATCCGGCTCCGCCTCGGACTCCTCCCGCTCGCCGAGGCGACCCGCCAGTGCCACTATCCGGACTCGGAGGCGCGGCTGCTGGAGGCGCAGCGGCGGCTCGCCTTCGACGAACTGCTCGCCGTCCAGATCGGCGTGCAGACGCGCAAGCGTGAGTGGCAGCAGAGCGGGGACGCGCCCTCCATCACCGACCACACCGTCGCGGAGGCGTTCCTCGCCACGCTCCCGTTCGCCCTCACCCCCGCGCAGCGCCGCGTGCTCACCGAGGTCCGCGAGGACATCGCCCTCACCCGCCCGATGTCGCGGCTGCTGGAAGGCGATGTCGGCTCCGGCAAGACCGTCGTCGCCCTCGCCGCCATGCTCTCGTTCGTGCAGCAGGGCTTCCAGGCGGTGCTGATGGCGCCCACGGAGGTGCTCGCAGAGCAGCACTACCGGACGCTCTGCCGCGTCCTCTCGGGCGAGGCGGAGCCGCCGTTGCACGGCCTCGTCACCGTGCCGGGGATGCCGCTGCCCGTGCGCGTGGTGCTGCTCACCGGCTCGGTCGGCGCGAAGGAACGTCGCGAGGCGCTCGCGGCGGTGAAGCACGGTGGCGCGCACCTGGTCGTCGGCACCCACGCGCTGATCCAGGAGGGCGTGGACTACTACCGCCTCGGCCTCGCCGTGGTGGACGAGCAGCACCGCTTCGGCGTCGCGCAGCGCGGCCTGCTCCGGCGCAAGGGCATCGAGTCGAGCGCGAACGCCGCCACCGGCAAGCAGATTACCCCGCACCTGCTCGCGATGTCCGCGACGCCGATCCCGCGCTCGCTCGCGCTCACCCTGTACGGCGACCTCGACCTCTCCGTCATCGACGAGATGCCGCCGGGCCGCACGCCGATCGACACGCGCTACCTCACCCCCATCCAGCGCCGCGAGGCGTTCGCGCACGTCCGCCGCGAGATCGAGGCGGGCCGGCAGGCCTTCGTCATCTGCCCGCTCGTCGAAGGCTCAGACAGCGTGCAGTCGCGCGCCGCCACCGAGGAGGTCGAACGGCTGCGCACCGAGGAGTTCCCGGACCTCGCCGACCGCATCCTGCTGCTGCACGGCCGCATGGCCTCGAAGGCGAAGGACCAGGTGATGCAGGCGTTCGCCCGCCACGACGCGGACATCCTGGTCTCCACCGCCGTGGTGGAGGTGGGCATCGACGTGCCGAATGCGACCGTGATGGTGATCGAGGGCGCCGACCGCTTCGGCCTCGCGCAGCTGCACCAGTTCCGCGGCCGCGTCGGCCGAGGGCAGCACGCCTCCACCTGCTTCCTGCTCGCCGATGACCCCTCCGCGGAGGCGGAGGAGCGGCTCTCGGTGATGGAACGCACGACCGATGGCTTCGCGCTGGCGGAGGCGGACCTGCAACTCCGCGGCCCCGGCGACCTCTACGGCACCGCGCAGTCCGGCCTCGCCACCCTCCGCGTCGCCTCGCTCCTC
>JAUXUW010000137.1 GCA_030684635.1 Dehalococcoidia bacterium | reverse complement strand
CCAGCCAGGCGTAGGCGGCCTCCACCGGGGCACCGAGCGCGCCCCGGACGCGGGCGTGGAGCATCTCCCCGCCGGTCGCCGCGGCGACCACGCGCGCGGTGCCCGGGCCGCCGTCCGCCATCGGCTGCTCGATGACCTCGGCGTCCGGCCAGGCGCGGCGGATGCCCTCCGCCAGCGCGTGCGCCGCCTCGAGCGCGTCGAGCGAGCCCTTGAACTCCTGGGGACAGACGAGAATGCGGCGGGGCTGGGAAGGTGAGGGTGGCGAGGCGGGCATGCCGCTCAGGTCCCCCAGCCGAAGGCGAGCCGGAGGCCGGCGCTGATCAGGATCGCGGCGACGTAGGCGTAGCCGACGGTCATCAGCTTGCCGCCGATGGTCTTGAGTTTGCGCGGCCGCATGACCACCGCGTACACGGCGATGAGCAGCGCGGCGTACAGGGTGATCCGCAGCAGGGTAGACATGGACGCTCCCGGCGCAGATCGTAGCCGAGCCTGAAGAGGAGGGCGCGCGTGCGATATCGGCGGCTGGGCCGGACTGAACTGGTCGTGTCGGATGTGGGCCTCACCGCCCGCGCCCTTGAGGGCCTCGCGCCCGAGGTTGCCGGCGCCACGCTGCAGGCGGCGATCGCCGCGGGCGTTTCGCTGATCGCGATGGACGCGCGCGACTCCTCGTCCGACCTGGAGCCGCTGATCGCCAGCGTTGTCGGGATCGAGCGACCACGGCTCACGATCGTCGGCGTGCTCGACCACCTGCCTCCCGCCGCGGACCTCGCGCCGGAGGTCGCCGCCATCGCCGCACGCTTCGGCACCAGCGGCTACCTGGATGTCGTGGCGTTCCCGCAGGCTCCGACCCCGGAGCACCTGGCCGCGCTCGCCGACCTGCGTGACCGGCGCCTGGTGCGCTTCACCGGCCTGGCCACGTCCGACACGGAGGCCGCGATCGCAGCGGTCGAGGGCGGCAACGTGGACGTCCTGGTCGCGCCGCTGAACCAGCCGGGCCGTGACCGGATGCGGACCGCCGTGCAGGCCGCGTCCGACGCCGACCTGGGCGTGGTGCTCGCGGGGCGGGTGACCTCCGGTGGAACGCTGCGCGACGAGCGGCTCGCCGCCGCGCTCATGCAGGTGTCGCGGGGCCACGGCGTCAGCGCCGCGCACGCACTCGTGGCGTGGGGACTGACCGAGACCGGGGTCACCTCCGTGGCGGCCGGGGCCACCTCCCCGGCGGAGGCGGCCGACCTCGCGGAGGCGTCGGCGACGGCGCCCCTCCCCGGGCGCTGGATCGAGGCGCTGCGCGGGGCCCACGCCTGATTCGACCCGACCGGCGGACGCTGCTGTCGAACGCTTGACTAGCACAGACGTTCTGTCATACTCACAGGAGGAAACAGAACGCCTGTTCGATATCAAGCGGGAGGCACCAGATGGCCTCGGACCTGCTCACCAACATCGACGCGTCGCCCGCGAGCGGCGGCACTCGCCTGCGGCTCCGCCGGCCGGCTGTCGCCGGGCCTCGGTGCCCGCATTGCGCCGGGCCGCTGGTCTTCGGCGAGGGGTGCAGCCTGTGCCCGATCTGCGGGTACTCGGGCTGCTCTGTGTAAACCTCGGCGCCGGCCGTTCGACCGAGGGCGAACACGCTCCGTATACTCGCAGTCCGTTTCTTCCAAGCGGTCAAGGGGTACAGGGCATGGTTACGGTCGCGCAGACCGACCTGCAGTCGCGGACGCGACGCATTCGCCGTCACATCGTGAACATGGTGTACGGGGCGAAGTCGGGCCATATCGGTGGCTCGATGTCGTCGACCGAGATCCTCACGGTGCTGTACGACCGCATCCTGAAGCACGACCCCGCGAACCCCGCCTGGGCTGAGCGCGACCGCTTCATCATGAGCAAGGGGCACTGCACCCCGCTCCAGTACGCGATCCTCGCCGAGTTCGGGTACATCCCAGTCGAGGAACTCTCCACGTTCCGCCAGAAGGGCTCCCGCCTGCAGGGGCACTCCGTGCTGGGCAAGCCAGCCGGGGTGGAGAACTCCGCCGGCTCGCTGGGCATGGGCCTCTCGTTCGGCCTCGGCATCCGGCTCGGCATGCGGCTGCGGGGCCAGGACTCGCACGTCTACGTGCTGATGGGCGACGGCGAGCAGCAGGAGGGCCAGGTGTGGGAAGCGGCGATGGCTGCGGCCCACCACCACGTCGACCACCTCGTTGCGCTCATCGACCGCAACGGCATCCAGAACGACGACTTCACGAAGAACACGATGGACAGCGCCCCGCTCGAAGAGAAGTACCGCGCCTTCGGGTGGGAGGTGCGCACGGACGTGGACGGCCACGACCTCGCGGCCGTCGAGGCGGCGCTCACCTGGGCGCGCGACGTGCGCGGCAAGCCGGCGTGCGTGATCTTCAACACCACCAAGGGCAAGGGCGTCTCCTTCATGGAGAACAACCCCAACTTCCACGGCGCCCCGCCGACCGATGAGGAGTATGTGCGCGCGATGGAGGAACTGCCCGCATGACCGCTGTGCAGACCACCGCCGCCACCCGCGACGCACTGGGCCCCACGCTCGTCCGCCTGCAGCAGAGCGGCGCCGTCGACCTCGTCGTCGTGGACGCCGACCTCGGCAAGTCGACGACATCGAGGAAGTTCAAGGACGTCTACCCGGAGCGGTTCTTCACGTTCGGCGTGGCGGAACAGAACATGATCTCGGCGGCCGGTGGCTTCGCCAGCCTGGGCTACACCGTCTTCGCTTCCTCGTTCGCGGTGTTCGTGGAGCACGCGTTCGACCAGCTGCGCATGTCGATCGCGCAGCCGCGCCTCAACGTGAAGGTCGTCGCCAGTCACGGCGGCGTCTCCACCGGCGAGGACGGCGCCTCCGCGCAGTCGATCGAGGACATCGCGCTCTTCTCCTCGCTCCCCACGTTCAAGGTGGGTGTGCCCGCCGACGTGGTGGAGGCCGAGGCGATGATCGAGGCGGCGGCGAAGGACAGCGGCCCCTGGTACATCCGCACCGGCCGCCCGAAGATCCCGGTCCTCTACACCGACGGCCCGCGCTACCAGATCGGCAAGGCCGACACGCTCCGCGAGGGCGGCGACCTGACGATCGTGGCGTGCGGGCTGCTCGTCGAGCGTGCCCTCCGCGCCGCCGACGCGCTGGCCGCCGAGGGCGTCTCCGCCCGCGTCCTGAACATGGCGACGATCCGCCCGCTCGATGTCGACGCCCTGGAGGCGGCGGCGCGAGAGACCGGCGCGATCGTGGTCGCGGAGGAGCACCTGGTGCACACCGGCCTCGGGGCGATGGTGGCGCAGGCGCTCGCGACGCGGCACCCGGTGCCGATGGAGTTCGTGGGCATCCCGGACCGCTACGGCGAGTCGGGGACGTGGGACCAGGTGCTGGAGATCATGGGCCTGACGTCGCAGGGCGTCGCCGATGCCGCCCGCAAGGTGATGGCCCGCAAGCGCCGCTAGTCCGCGCCTCGGTTCCCGTGCGGCTCCCCGCATCCTTCGACAGGCTCAGGACGAGCGGGAACTTCGGACGGCGCTAGCCAGCCGGGGCGAACGTCCCGAGCGACTCACCACGCCACACGGTCAAGCGCACGTCGCGGCGGAACTCGTCCGGGATCATCTGCTCATCGAATGCCTCGATGATCTCGTCCAGCGCATCGTCATCGAGGCTGGCCGCGACCACGATCGTGGCGCGCGCCCGCCGCTGCTCGAGGTGCATGTCGACGGAGCCGACCTGCGCCTGATCGTGCAGGATCGCCCAGCGCGCGGATGACGGCGTGCGGATGATGAGGTCGAACGTGAGTGCCGGCACTACGACCGGACCTGGCCGGTCCCGAGCACGATCCACTTGTAGGAGGTCAGTTCGCGCAGGCCCATCGGACCGCGCGCGTGCATCTTCTGCGTCGAAACGCCGACCTCGCAGCCGAGGCCGAACTGGCCGCCGTCGTTGAAGTAGGTGGAGGCGTTCACGAACACGCCGGCCGCGTCCGCCTCGCGGAGGAAGCGCTGCGAGGCTGCCCACGAGTCCGTGACGATCGCCTCCGAGTGTCCGCTGCCGTGCACCTCGATGTGGTCGAGGGCGGCATCGAGCGAGTCGACGACACGGACGGAGCAGTCGAGCGAGAGCCACTCGCGGTCATAGTCCTCGGGCTGCACGGGGGCGGAGGGCGCACGGTCCCCAACCAGCGCGGCGGCGCGTTCATCGACGTGCAGCGTGACGCCGAGCGCGCCGAGGGTGGCGGCGATGCGCGGAATGAAGCGGTCGGCGACGGCAGCGTGCACGAGCAGCGTGTCCATCGCGTTGCAGACGGACGGGCGCACGGTCTTGGCGTTCACGACGATGCGCTCCGCCATGTCCAGGTCGGCCTCTGCGTCCACGTAGGTGTGGCACACGCCGATGCCGCCGGCGACGACGGGCATCTTCGCCTCGTCGCGCACGCGACGGATGAGGTCCGCGCCGCCGCGCGGGATCATGAGGTCGATCGACTCGGCGGCAGCGAGCAGCGCGCCCACCTCGTCGCGGTCGGTGGACTCGATGAACTGCACGATGCCGTCCGGCAGCCCGGCCGCGGTCGCCTCGCGCTGCACGATCTCGGCGAGGACGGCGGAGGAGGCGTGGGCGTCCGTGCCGGAGCGCAGGACGACGGCGTTACCGGACTTGATGCAGATCGCGGCGATATCCACGGTCACGTTTGGGCGCGACTCGTAGATCGCGCCGATCACGCCCAGCGGCACGCGCATCTTGCCGATCTGCAGGCCGTTCGGGCGCTTCACCATCTCCTCGATGCCGCCGAGCGGGTCGGGGAGCGAGGCGACCTGACGCACGTCACGGGCGATGCCGGCGATGCGCTCGGCGGTCAGCACCATGCGGTCCAGGAACGCCTCGGTCAGTTTCGCGCGACCA
>JAUXUW010000136.1 GCA_030684635.1 Dehalococcoidia bacterium | reverse complement strand
TCGGGTTCCTGTGGGGGCCTCCGGGCTACTCGATGGACCAGTGGCTGTACCCGTTCTACCACTCGCAGGCGAGCCTGAACTACGGCTCGATCAACGACGCGACGCTCGACGACTTGCTCGTCAAGCAGCGGGTGGAGGCGGACCCGGTGGCGCAGAAGGCGGTGTGGCAGCAGATCTGGGACCGCATCCACGACCAGGTCTACCAGGCCTGGTTCCCCGTGGGGTTCTCCCGGTACGTCCAGCACAACTACCTGCTGAACAACCGCTACCACGGGCTGGTGGGCGCCCACTCCTGCTACTCGTCCGACCAGGCTCGGGCGATCTGGCTGGACGATGGCGCGCCGGGGGCCGGCCGCTAAGCCGATTTCGTTCGCAGACGGTTGGAGAGGGCGCGGGCGACCGCGCCCTCTTCTTGTGCGTCGGACAGCGAACAGCGCGTGCCGGGCGCTGCGATCATTACATGATGAATACACCGTGCTGATTCCGATGCTAGACAATACAGATGTGATGTCGCTTAATATGATTGTAATTATGGAGGAAGAAACCCTCCTCTATCCGGTTGTAGTTCGTGTACGACGACCATAATCTGCCCTCGGACGGGCGGGCATCTGGCCTGCCTTACCGGAGGGAGCATCTACTTTGGAGAGCACGTACTGGACCAGGCGACGTGTCGGACGTCGCACGGTCATCCGAGGCGCTGGCCTCGGTGTTGCGGGTCTCGCCGGCGCCGCCCTGATCGGGTGTGGCGGGGGCGATGACGATGGTGGCGCTGGCGGTGGCACGGGCCTCGCTGGTGCAAGCCTGGACGCGACCTCGATCGCGACGGCTGAGGCCGGCGGGACGCCGGTCCCGGCGGACCAGGTCCGCCTAAAGCCGGGCGTGTACGACGGCCCGGTGGCCCCGTCCGCGGCCGAGTTGAACCCCGCCATCAACGCCAAGATGGGTGGCGTGGCGAAGATGACGTACCTGGACCCGCCGCGGATGGACCTGTCGCGGACGCTGTCCTGCACGATCTTCCACACGCTCACGTACACCTCGAACCGCCTGACGCGGTCGAAGGTGGGCGCGACGGCCGACCCGTACCGCATCGAGGTTGAGCCGGACCTGGCTGAGTCCTGGGAAGCGCTCGACGGCGGCACGAAGTTCGTCTTCCACCTCCGCAAGGGCGTGAAGATGCACAACGTCGCCCCGGTGAACGGCCGCGAGTTCACGTCTGACGACGTGCGCGGCACGGTCGAGATCTACTCGAAGGGTTCGCAGAAGGACGTGTTCAACGTCGTCGAGAGCCTGGAGAC
>JAUXUW010000097.1 GCA_030684635.1 Dehalococcoidia bacterium | reverse complement strand
CACGATCTATCCCGACCTCTACGAGGGCGCCCCCTGGCTGGAGTTCGATCGCGAGTTCGACCAGGAGCACCGCGACTGGCGCCTTTATCGGGTGCTCGCCTCGCCTGCGGACGCCACGGGCGGTCCCGGGGCCGGGCCGGGGGCGGCGTCCCCGACGCCGAGCACCGCCCCCTAGCCCTCGGCCCTCCTGGCCGCGCGGTCCGCGGGCCGGGCATCGGATCGTCAGCAACGACCCCGAACCGTCAGAATGCTCGAATTGCGCGAGCGATTAGAGAGAAAAAAGGTCGATCCATCGCTGGGTTCTGTTGAAGCGAGTGAGCGTGTCGGCGCATACTGTCGGCTGGCGGGTGGCGCGAGAGGATTCCTGTGACGACGGCTGGCATTCGGCGCGCTCAGCCGTATGTGACGGCATTTGACGGACTTCGGGCACTCGCAGTAATCGCGGTCGTCGCGTACCACGCCTCCTTGAGCAGCGCACCGGGCGGGTTCTTCGGGGTCGACGTCTTCTTCGTCATCTCGGGCTATCTCGTCACCTCCCTCCTCCTCGACCGCGCGACCATCCCGACCACCCTCGATCTGTTCGAGTTCTGGCGACGCCGTGTCCTGCGGCTGGCGCCGGCCGCCGCCGGCGCCGTCGCGGTGACGTTCGCGATCTTCGCCCTCGTGGGCGTGCGCAGCCTGGAGTCGCTGAGCCTGGAGGCCGTGGGGGCGCTGGGCTACGCCGCGAACTGGGTCTTCCTGCTGCGCGAGCAGTCGTACTTCGAGACCGCCGCCAGCCCCTCCCCGTTCCTCCACTTCTGGTCACTCGCGGTGGAGGGCCAGTTCTACCTGCTGTGGCCGCTCCTGATGGTGGTCGCACTCCGCGGCGGCGGACGCCTCACCCTCTTCCTGCTGGCGATCTCGCTTGCGGCGATCTCGGTCGTGGTGGGCTCCAGCCTGTATGACCCGTTCGGCGACCCCTCGCGCTCGTACTACGGCACGGACGCCCGCGCCGCCGGGCTGCTCATGGGCGCCGCCCTGGGCGTAATCGCGCGCCCGGGGCTGCTGGGCGCACGGCGGTTCCTCACCCGCCCGGCGATCGAGGCGATCGGCTGGGGTGGCGTCCTGATCCTGGCGTGGCTCATCACGCGCGGCAGCGAGTTCCAGCCGTTCACCTACCAGGGCGGGTTCCTGGTCGCCTCTGCCGCCACGATCGCCGTGATGCTCGCCGGGCTGCACGCGCGGAACAGCGTGGCCGCGATCCTGTCCCTCGCCCCGCTGCGCTGGATCGGCCTCCGGTCCTATTCGATCTACCTCTGCCACTGGCCCGTGGTCGTGCTGACCCAGCCGCAGATGAGCAGCGCGCTCCAGTCCTGGAACCTGGCCGTCGCGCGCTTTGCCGCGACGTTGATCCTGGCCGAAATCTCCTACCGGCTCATCGAATACCGGTTCCGGAGCCCCCATCGCGCCAGTGCCGCCACCAGCACCACGACGTGGTGGCGGCACCCCGCGGCGGGCTTCGTGCTCGCGCGCCTGCCGGTCCGCGCCGCGGCCGGGCTGCGCTCGCCCTGGGCCCCGCCGGCGGGCGTGGTGGCCGCCGGCCTCCTCGCGATCCTGATCGCGGGCGGCCTGCCCGTCCGCACCGGCTCGGACACGCGCACGAGCGTTGCCCGCTTCGCCGAGGAGCACCTGGAGGCGGACGGCGTTTCGGTCCACCTCGTCGCCACGCCGGACCTCGTCGCCCTCGCACCGGCCGAGGCGGCGCCAACCCAGGTGATATCCCCGGCCTCGCAGATCGTCCTCACCCCCTCGCTTCTACCAGGCGAGGCGCCGGGTAGCAGCAGCGGCGTGTCCTCCTCCGTCCTGGGTGGCGAGACGTCTCCCAGCGCAATTGGGACCGTCATTCCACTGGAGCCCGATCCCGCAGCCGAGGGCGTGACGCTCCCGGAACTGGTGTCCGTCACCGCCATCGGCGACTCCGTCATGGTGGGCGCCGTGCCGGCGCTCGCCGAGGTGCTGCCGGGCCTGTACGTTGACGCGGAGGTGGGCCGGCAGTTCTGGTCAGCCGCGGCCCGGATCAACGCCCTCCGGGAGGAGGGGAACCTCGGCGAGGTTGTGGTCATCCACCTTGGCTCGAACGGGCCGTTCACCAGCGAGCAGTTCGAGGGCCTGATGACGGCGCTGGACGGCGTCCACGTGGTCTTCGTGAATGTCACCGTGCCCCGGCGGTGGGAAGGCGACGTCAACGAGGCGCTCGCGCGCCAGGTTGTCGCACACGCCGGCGCCACCCTCGCGGACTGGTACGCGGTCAGCCACGACGCTCCGGACTTCTTCGCGAGCGACGGTGTCCACCTGACCGCCACCGGCATGACCGCATACGCCGCCCTCATCGACCAGCACGTCCGCGCGGCGCTCGGACGCCCGTAAGGTACGCTGGAACCACACCCGTCCCACCTCGGGCCCGGTTGCGCCGGTGTGTTGTAATGCCCGGACGTGTTGGGGGGTGGAGGACACATGGTGAGTGCCGGACCGGCATCTTCGGATGCGCGCCCCCTGAAGTTGTGTCCCAGTTGTGGACGCACCACGGACGCTGACAGCAACCGCTGCCCGAACTGCCTCGCGGACGTGACCCAGTCCGCGGTCCTGGGTGTGGCTGCGGCCGAAGTCCACGCCGAGGCCGACCGGGTGGACGATGCGCAACGTGCGCGCCGTCGCCGCCGCCGCAGCCAGCGCGAAATCTGGATCCGGCGCGCCATCGTCGGCGCCGTCCTCGCTTACGTCGCATGGTGGGGCTACTCCACCTTCATCTACGAGCCACCGCCCGTCCCGATCGCCTCATCCCCGGCGATCGGGCTGTCGACGGCGCCGGAGGCGTGGTCGATCGAAGGCGGGGACGCCGGCGGTACGCGCGTCGCGCAGGCACCGTCTGCGATCGGCGGCACGGCGGCGTGGAGCACCGACCTGGGCGGCGCGATGAAGACCGCAATGGTGACGGACGGCCAGCACCTCTTCATCGCTTCCGACAGCAACGAGATCGTCGCGCTGGACCTCGCCACCGGCCGGCAGCTCTGGGCTCAGCCGCTCCAGAACGCCCCCTACTCCGCCCCCACCGTCGCGGGCAACCTGCTCTACGTCACGCTGCTCCAGGGCAAGGTGATCGCCTTCCACGTCGACACCGGTGAGATCGCGTGGGAGGGCCCCAACACCGTCGGCACGTTCCCCTCGTCGCCCATCGTGGCGGACGGCGTCGTCTACGTGTTCGGCACGCACGGGGTGTTCGGGTTCGATGCGATCACGGGCGAGCGCCTGATGGGGGTCGAGCACGAGAGCACCTGGGCGACGATCACGCCGGTGATCGATGGCCCTTACGTCTCCGCCGCCGGTGGCAAAGACGTGAAGGTCGTAAACCGCGTATCCGGGCTCCCATCCTACTTTCTGGAGTTCGCCCGCTCCGAGCCGTACTCCCTGGTCGCCGACAACGGCGAGGTGTTCGCCATCTACCGGGGCACGGCCTCCGCATTCGAGGTCACTTCGCAGCGCCCGTGGTGGGAGCGGTTCCGAGCCGCGTGGTCGCAGGCCTGGATCATCGGCTGGGCACCAGCCCCCACGGCGCCGCCCACCATCTGGTTCGGCGGCGACGCACCGCGGGAGAGCCTGCCGGCCGTGCTGACGGAAGACCGCCTGCTCATCGCCGGGCGTGCCGGGGAACTCGTCGCGCTGTCGCGTGCGACCGGTGAGACGCTGTGGTCCACGCGCACCGCGCCCGTCGTGGCGCCGCCCGTGCTCGCGACCGACGGCCTGTTACTGGCCCACCGCAACAGCCTGAGCCTGGTCGACCCCGCCACCGGCGACACGATCCTGGAGCGCCCGTTCCCCGACCTGGTGCTGACCCGGATCATGGTGACCGCGCACGGCCTGTTCATCGGCGCCGCAGACGGCACGGTCCGCCTCCTGCGATAGTTGCGGCGCGAAGGACTACGCCCCCACGCGCGAGGCGTCCGGCGGTCGCGCTGTCAGGATCGCGAGGATCGACACCAGCGGCAGCAGCGCCATCACCGCAACGCCGGGGCGGAAACCATCGAACATGCCCGCGAGCGCCGCGAGCGGCAGCGGCCCGAGGGCGGACGCGGCGATGTTCACCATGACGGCGGCGCCCTGCACCCGGCCGAGGCCGAAGCGACCGTAGAAGTGCGCCCAGGTGACGCTGTTCACCACCTGGCCGATACCAGAACACACCCCGAGCAGCCCGGCGTAGACCATCGCCTGCCACAGCGAGTTGATGAACAGCGCCATCGCCATCCCCGCGAGCATGGCGAGGAGGCTGGCCGCAAAGACGACCTGCGGTCGGAACCGGTCCACCAGGCCGCCCGTGACCAGCGCCGAGCCGGCGGACAACACCGCCATCGGCACGAACGTCGCCGCGGCCACCGTGGGGCCTAGCCCCTGCTCCTGCATGATCGCGGACTGGTGGAAGACCAGCCCCGTCACCACCAGCGCCGGGGTCGAGAGCGGCAGCGCAAGCCACCAGAACCGCAACGACGTGAGCACGCGGCGGCGGTCGGGCGTGGCAGTGGCCAGTGCTGCTGCGTCCGCCGTCTCCCCCGGCGGCGGGCCGTCCGCACCGTCCGGGAACAGGCCCATCTCCTCTGGCCGCTCGCGGATGACAAAGAACGCGAGGGGGATCACCAGCACCCAGACCATCACGCCCAGCACCACGTACGCCTCGCGCCACCCGATCTGGTCGATCAGGGTGCGCGCGAGCAGCGGGATGACCGCCAGTGAGAGCGGGAACCCCAGCCCCTGTAGCGACATCGCCCGGCCGCGCTTGCGCACGAACCACT
This sequence comes from Dehalococcoidia bacterium, assembly GCA_030684635.1. GTDB lineage: Bacteria > Chloroflexota > Dehalococcoidia > UBA2979 > UBA2979 > W-Chloroflexi-9. Next base: position 18,227 of record JAUXUW010000097.1, on the reverse strand, counting down.
GCGCCGTCAGGACGGTGGTGTTGATCGTGAGCGAGCCCTGCGCGAGCGCGCGGAGCGCCGAGAAGGAGACGAACACCACGAACGCGCCCTGCGCCATCGACATCGAGATGCAGGCCAGCCCCACACCCAGTGCCACCAGCGGCAGCGTCCGCCGCACGCCGTACCGGTCCGCGAGCCGGCTCACCGCCAGCACCATCGCCGCGCTCACGCCGGTCCCCACCGCGTAGAGGGCGGACAGCGACGTCCGCTCCAGGCCGGTGTCCTCGATGATGTTGTCGATGAATGTGGAGAAGCCGTACGTCTGGCCGGGGCCTGACGAGAACGCGACGACCGCGCCGGCCACCACGATCCACCACCCATAGAAGACGCGCGGACGGCCCGGGGCGGGCGAGGAGGCGTGCTGCACGGCGGGGCGATCCTGTCTAACCCGCCGCGGCGCGGGGCGAGAGTGAGAGTCTAGGCAGGCTTCGGCGGACGTGGCGACTCGCGCTACGCCTTCAGCGGCACCGTCGCGGTCACCCCGTCCGCCTCGAAACGCTCCAGGTCGGTATCGGAATACCCGGCGAGCTCGCGCAGGATGACCGCGTTGTGCTCGCCGAAGCACGGCGCCGGCTGGATCGGCGGCTGCGGGCGGTGGCGCATGAGCCACACCGGTCGCGTCACCGTGTGCTCCCCGGCCTCCAGGTGCACCGTCGTCGGGAAGAAGCCGCGCGCCCGCAGGTGTTCGTCACGCACCAGCATCAGCGGCGACATCACCGGCGACGCGCTCACGCCCGCCGCCTGTAGCCGCGCCGCCTCCGCCGAGGCGTCCCGCTCTCGCGCCCACGCCTCGATCACCGCGTCGATCGCCGCCTCGTGCGCCTTGCGGCCGGCGTGCGTGGCGTAGGCGGGGTCATCCAGGCGAGCATCACCGATCACGCCTCGAAGGGCCGCCCACGACTCGTCGGAGCCGACGGCGATCGCAAGCCAGGTGTCGTGAAACTCGCCGATCTCGCGGCCCAGGATGTCGCCCTGCATGCGGCCGTGGTCGTCCCGCGTGCGGTAGACGTTGTGGGGCGCGGCGTCCGGGTCGTGACTCCCCTGCCGAACCGGGTACGCGAGGCCGGCCGACTCCGCGACCATGAACTCGCCGACCATGCCCAGGATGTTGTCCCGCTGCGAGACCACCACATGCGCGCCTCGGCCGGTCTGCTCGCGCTGGAGGAGCGCCGCGACGGTGGCGCCGGCGGCGGTGATGCCGCCCGTGGGGTCGCCGTAGGAGATGCCGCTCTTGTGCGGCTGCCCGCCGACGTACCCCTGCAACGCGACGAGGCCGCCCATCTGCTCGATCGTGGGGCCGAAGCCGACACGCTCCGCCTCCGGGCCTTGCTGCGCGAAGCCGGGCATCTGCACCAGGCTCAGCCGCGGGTTGATCGCCTGCAGGTCGGCGAAGCCGATGCCAAGACGCTCCGAGACGCCCACGCTCCAGTTCTCGATCACCACGTCCGCCTGACGCGCGATCCGCCGGAAGGCCTCCAGCCCCTCGGGGCGGTGGAGGTCCATCGCCAGCCCGCGCTTGTTGCGGTTGTACTCGTTGAAGTACGGCGCCTTGTTGAAAGAGCGCGGGTCGTCGCCTCGCCCCACCCCGCGCACCGCGTCCGGGAAGGACGGCCCTTCGAGGTGAATGACGTCCGCACCCATATCGGCCAGGAAGCGGGTCGCGTACGGCCCCGCCCACACCTGCGTCATGTCTAGCACCCGAATGCCCTCCAGCGGCCGCCGGGGCGTGTCGTCCACCACACGGGCGGTCCGAGCCGGGAGCGCGGCGGCCTCCGCCATCACCTCCGCGGTGTGCTCGCCCAGCAGCGGCGCGCGACGCGGCGCCTCGAAGCGCCCGTCCAGCGAGAACGGGAGCCTCGGCAGCGAGTGACGGCCCAGGGCCGGGTGGTCGACGTCCGACCAGAAGCCTGCCTCGCGCAGGGGCGGCCACTCCAGCAGGTCACGCGGCGTCGGGATCAGCGAGAACGGCGCGCGGTGCCGCTGCGACTCGTCGAAGATCTCGCGCGCGGTGCGCTGCATCGTCCACTCGAGCACCAGGCTCGCGACGAACTCGTTCGCTTCCGGGTTCGCGGCCAGGTCGGCGAAGACGGGCGTCTCCGTGAGTTCCGGGTGCCCGATGCAGCGGTAGACCGATCCGGTCTGGCGGGCCATCGAGGCGACGCCGACGAAGCCATCCGCACACGGATAGATCCCCCAGACCGCCCGCGCCTGATTCCCCGCGCGCTCCGAGTCCAGCCCGCGCACCATCGCCGTGGGGCCGAACCCCTCCAGGCTGGCCGCCTGCGCCTCCTGCATCGAGATGTCGACCCACTCCCCGACACCATCGCGGCGCGCGGCGAAGAGGGCGGTGAGGGTGGCGGCGAAGCCGTGCAGGCCGGCCTGCATCGCCGCCTGGTGCCCCGCGGTCTTCAGCGGCGGGTCGTCCGGGTCCCCGCAGAGCATCATCTGGCCGCCGGCTGCCGCCGCGGTCAGCGCCGTCATGCGCCACCCGGCACGCGGCCCAGCCTGTCCGAACGGGGTGATCGAGCAGACCACCACATCGGTCGAGCGCGTCAGCGCCTCGAAGTCCAGGCCGCGGTCGCGCCACCAGCCCGGGGCGGCGTCCTCGATCACGACCTCGGCGCGTTCGACGAGCGAGAGGAGCGCCCCGCGCCCGGCGACGGTGTCCGGGTCGACCACCACGGAGCGCTTGCTGGTGTTGAGGGAGGCGAAGAGCGCGCTGGTTTCGCCGCTGTCGTCTCGTCGCGGACCTCGGCGCCGGGTCGCATCACCCGAGGGCGGCTCCACCTTCACCACGTCGGCGCCGAGCAGCGCCAGCATCCGCCCGGCATACGCGCCGGCAGCGTCGCCGCTCAGGTCCAGGACACGCGTGCCGTGGAGCATCGTCGCCCCCCTCGCCCCCTGGCACCGCATCACGGCGCCCGCTCATCGCTCCGATCGCATGACGGCCGTGATGATAGCGGGCGGGGCAGGGTTGCGGGCGCGGCTAGTCGTTCCCGGCAGGCCCCACCGGGGTACCGGACACGGGTGCGGCGGTCGTGGGCGCAGTGATCGCGGGGGCGGAGCCGGACGCATCGCAGAGCACGACCAGCGCCGTCATCCCCGTGATCATGCCACCGGGGTACAGGACGTCCCACGAGCGGTTCACGAACGTGGGAGCGCCGACCGTGTAGCCGACGAAGCCGCCGTTGTAGGTGGTCCACACGGAACTCAGCGCGCAGCCCTGCGCCTGCGCCGCGGCGACGAGCGCGCTCGTCGTGCCACCGCTCCACACGACCAGGCCTACGCCACCGCCGACTGGAAGCGGCCCGGTCAGCACGTTGTCGACGGGCGCCGGGACCGGCGCGGACGGTACGGCACCAGCACCCGGGCCGACGATCGGGGCGGAGCCGGACACACTGCACAGCACCACCAGCGCCGCCGTCCCGCTGATCATCCCGCTTGGGTACAGGACATCCCACGAACGGTTCACGAAGGTAGGAGCGCCGACCGTGTAGCCGACGAAGCCGCCGTTATAGGTGGTCCACACGGAACTCAGCGCGCAGCCCTGCGCCTGCGCCGCAGTGACGAGCGCACTCGTCGTGCCGCCGCTCCAGACGACCAGGCCGACCCCACCACCCACCGGGAGCGGCCCGGTCAGGACGTTGTCGACGGGCGCCGGGACCGGCGCGGACGGTACGGGGGGAGGGGTACTCGACGTGATCGGCGTTGGCGCCGGCGTCACGGTGTCGGTCCCCACGGCGGCGATGTACTGCTCCGCGACCCAGCCGGTCTGTCCGAGCGCGCTGACCTGCCGCCACGCGTACCCATCCGAGACCGCCGTCCCATCCAGGACGGTGACCATCGTGGACTCCGGGAGGCAGTTCAGGATCACCCCACCCACCCCGGCGGAGGAACGGAGGCGGAGGCACTGGCCGTCTGCCCGGACCACCGCCGGCCCCCCGACCGTGACCGGGCCATCGATCGGGGTGGTGCTGGTGGAGGCGGCGCTCACGCCGGGGAACCGGTAGGCGCGCGCGGTGATGTTCGCGTAGCGGGCAGCCAGGAGCGCCGGGTTGTAGCCCTCCCGGATGCGGACGACGCCGTCCCACTGGGAGTTGGAGTCGATCACGGTCAGCGTCCCGCTGCCGTGATTCTGCATGACGATCGCGGTGTGGAGGCCAGGGTACGAGACGTGGCCCTGGCTGTTGTTCGGGTCAGCCATCTGGATGACATCGCCCTCGTGGACGGCGTCCAGGGGGACCTCCACCGCGCCCGCCTCGAGGTAACCGAGGTGGTAGTCCCAGCCAATCGTGCGGCCGGTCGCGGCGGCGATCACGCGGCGCACCCACGGGAAGCACTCGCCCTCCCACTGGTGGAGCGAGCCCATCGCGATGCTGACCACGTTGGTGACGGCAGCCTCGGCGCCGGGTGTGGTGGAGGCCTGCGCCGGTGCTCGAACCACCAGCAGCATCGCCACGGTGGCGATAGCGGCTGACAGAAGCGTGATGACGCGACGAGCGCGCGGATTAGCCGGCATGCCGGTCCCCCTCTACCCACCGCCCGCAAAAACTGTAAGCGCGCCCCGGGGCAACCGTCGACCCATCCAGTTAGGACTCGGTCTCGATGGGCTCAGGCCTCGACCCAGATCTTCCGGGCCACCTCGGCGGACATGGAGACGCGCTGGCCGGCCACCTGTACGGTGATCGTCCCGGCGCCCTTGCTGAACTCCACCATCTCGACCACGCCGCCCAGCGCGAAGCCGTGGTTCCCCAGGAACCGCAGGAGGTCTGGGACCTCGTGCTCCGCGACCTCCGAGATCCGGCGGAGCGGCGCGCGCTCACCCGGCTGCATGGAGGCGAGGGAGCGCTCCCGCTTCCCGTCCTCCGGCACCCCGGGGATCGGGTTGCCGTGCGGGCAGGTTCGGGGACGGCCGATCAGTTCGTGCAACCGGTCGGCGACGCGGAGCGAGAGCCCGTGCTCCAGCCGGCTCGCCTCCTCGTCCGCGGTCAGCCAGTCAAAGCCGAGGGCGTCCACCAGCCAGCGCTCCGCGATCCGGTGCTTCCGCACGATCCCGGACGCGGCGGCCCGGCCCTTCGAGGTGAGCGACAGTTCTCTCGATGGCGCAGCGTCGATCAGGCCGTCGCGCGCCATCCGGCGGAGCGCCGCCGCCACCGTAGGCTGCGAGACCCCCAGCCATTCCGCCAGCCGCGCGGCCCGGACGACCTCCCCCTCCCCGGCGATGTAGAACATCGCCTCCAGGTAGCGGGCGATCGTGTCGGACGGGCCGTCGTCATGACGGCCGTCGAGGTCTTCGGGGGGGACGCGGTTGGGGGTGATCTCGTCAGCGGGGCGGGCGGCGCGTGGCATGCGACTCCTCGGCGTCAGGAGGGGCGTTCGGCCCTCCGGCGTCGTGATGAGCCTCGACTATATCGCACGCCCGGTGCGCTCCGGCTCCAGCAGCGTCAGCGCCAGGAACACGAACGCGACCCAGAGCACCTGCGCGATGGCGAGGTGCGCCAGCCCGGTCACGAGCGGCGTCAGCAGGGCGATATGCACCACGCCCAACATCGCCTGCGCCACCACACCGCCGGCGAGCAGGCGGGGCGGCCACGGGCGGCCTCGACGCTCCGCCTCGTCCAGGTGGCGGTAGGCGAACCACACCAGGAGGGCGCCGCCGCCCACCGCCAGGAACGGGTGCAGGACGCGCAACCGCACCAGCAACTCCGACTCCTGCGAGAAGTCGGCGCGGAAGCCCTCCGCCAGCGATTCCGACCGGAAGAGCGTGTCCGCGAGCGACGTGGTGGCGCCGCTGGCGGCGATCAGCAGGAGCAGGACCGCCAGGGCGGCGATCGGCCGCACCAGCGCGCGGGAGCCGCGCAGGACGGGGGGCAGGCCACCCCGGACGGTCCAGACGGTGTAGGTGAGCGTCGCGGTCAGCAGGAACGTGTTGACCAGATGCAGCGGGACGGAGACCTGGCGCGCGGCGGAACGATCCTGGGCGACCCAGCCGTAGAGCACGATCACCGCGCCGATCCCCGCCTCGAAGATCAGGAAGCCCATGGTCCAGGCACTGGCGCGCCGCGCGGGGTGGCCGGGGGCGAACGCGCGGAACACGAGCACGACCAGGATCGCGACGGCGATCAGGTTCACGCCACTGATCATGCGGTGGGAGAACTCGATCAGGCGGGAAACGTCGTCGGTGCCGGGGAAGACCAGGCGGCCCTCGCAGGCCGGCCAGGAACGGCCGCAGCCGTCGCCGGAATGCGTCGCGCGCACGACGGCGCCCATGACGATGGTGGTGAGCGTGAGCACGAGCGAACCCCACGCAAAGCGCTGGACGCCCGAGGGGCCATCGCCGGCCCGCACCCGACCCATGGTGCCGGTGGTGGTACTCATGGCCCTCAGGATGCCCGCTCCCGGCCACTCGCGCCAGTGACGTTTGCACCACCCGGCCGGTGACCGTCAGGCCGGCCGCAGGTCCAGCGCGACCGGGTACCCGGTTTCACGCCAGCCCCCGAGGTCGCCCGCGTTGCCGGGCTGGTACTTCGCGAACAGCAGATCACGGGCGAGACGGTCCTCCGCGCCAGCCCCCGCAATGAACCTCGGCACCGCCGTGAACCGCTCGCCCCCGATACGGACGACCGCCTCCGACCTGGCGCGGAGGTTCCGCACCCAGTCCGCGCTGCCGGCTGCCTTCGATCCACCGCCGTTCAGCAGGTAGATCGTGTCGCCCCGCGCCGCGAACCAGATCTCGATCTCACGCGGCGCCCCGCTGCGGCGGCCGGTGGTGGTCAGGTAGGCGTACGGCTCCGCCCCGAGCCGCACCTCCACGCTCTCCACCATGACTCCGCCTCCCCACCTCCGCATGCACAGGCGGCCGGACGATACGCTGGATGGGGCTCACCCCGACACTGCGAGGCGACACGACGAGGCCGGCCGATGCCTGAGTACCACGCCCCATGGTGGCTCCGCGGCGGCCACCTGGAAACGGTCGCGCCCGTGCTCTTCCCGCCCATCGTGCCCCCGTACCCCTCGGAGCGGCGCGTGGTGGAGGTCGCCGCCGGCTCGTCCGTGGAACTGCACCTATCCACGCCGGAGCGCCCGCGCGGGGGCACCGTGGTCGCGATCCACGGGCTCACCGGGTCGGCGGAGGGCGCGCACGTGCGATCGCTCGCCGCGGAGGCGCTGGGCCGTGGCTGGCACGCCGCGCGCCTGAACCTGCGCACCCACGGCGGCACCGCCGCCCTCTCCGCGAGCCTCTACCATGCCGCCCAGAGCGACGACATCGGAGCCGTCTGCCGGGCGCTGGAGGCGTGGGGCCTGCCCCGGCCCTACGCGGTCATCGGCATCTCGATCAGCGGGAACCAGGTGCTCCGGTACGGCGCGACCGCCGGCGACGGCAGCGCAGCCGACGCGATCGTCGCGCTCAATCCGCCGGTCGACTTGTTCCGCGTGGAGCGGGAGATCGACCGCCTCTCAAACCGCGTCTATCGCGCTTCCTATGTGCGTGGCCTCTGCCGGATGCTGGACGAGATCCGCGCCGTGCGGCACGTGGACGGCCCGCCCGCGAACCCGAGGCGGCTGCGCACGATCCGTGCCTTCGATGCCGTGTTCGTCGCCCCGGACGGCGGGTACGCCTCCGTGGACGCCTACTACGCGGACGCGAGCGCCGGCCCATTGCTGCACGGCCTGCGGACGCCCGCGCTGGTGCTGAGCGCGGAGAACGACCCGTTTATCCCGCCGGAGATGCTGCGCGCGCACGCGGGGGCCGGTGGGCATCTGGAACTCCGGCTCCCCTCACGAGGCGGCCACGCCGGCTATCTCTCCGGCCCGAGCCGGCGCGGGCTGCGGTTCTGGGCGGCGGTGCCGGTCATGGACTGGCTGGACGGGCAGCGCGCGACCCGCTGACGCCCAGCCCCATCGCACTGGCCCCTCGGACTGCCACCTCGCCCTCCGCGCTTCCCCGAGGCTCGCGGCACCCTTCTCCGGGAGGTGTGCCGTGGACGTGACGTGGGAGGCGGTGATCGGGCTGGGGGCGGCGCCGGCGCTGCTGCCGGTGCTGGTGGAGCACCTGAAGCACGCGGCGAGGCGCGAGACGCCGTGGCCGCTGGTGACGGACGCGCTTGCCGTCGCATGGGTGCTGGCGCTGCGTGACGCGGGCCTGCTCGGCGCGCTCGGGCTGGCCGAGGTCAGCGGGACGACCGCCGTCCTACTGGGGCTGGCGAACGGGGTCGCCGCCTCCGCCGGCTATGACGGCTGGCGGCGCCTCGGCGAGCGTGGTTGAGAAACGCGCGCGCCGGGCGCGCCCGAAAGCGGCGCGCTCGGTACCCTCGGACGGAGGAGGGGCACGATGCGCTGGATCCGACGCCGCCCACGCTGGGATACGCCGCCGAACGGCCCCGACCAGGAACGCACGTTCCTCGCCGGCCCGGACGACCGTGGATCAGAGTTCGTCCGCCTGCTGCGGATCGGCGCGGAGTTCGTCCGTGGCTTCCGCCGCCTCCACTTCATCGGCCCCTGCGTGACGGTCTTCGGGTCCGCACGCGTCCCGGAGGGCGACCCGAACTACGAACTGGCGCGCGCCGTCGGTCGCGAACTCGCGCGCTCCGGCTTCACCGTGATGACGGGCGGAGGCCCCGGCGTGATGGAGGCCGCGAATCGTGGCGCACAGGAGGCCGGAGGCTACTCCATCGGCTGCAACATCCGACTGCCGATGGAGCAACTGCCCAACCCGTACCTGGACCGCTTCATCGAGTTCCGCTACTTCTTCGTACGCAAAGTCATGCTCGTGAAGTACTCCTACGCCTTCGTCATGCTGCCGGGCGGCTTCGGCACGATGGACGAGGCGTTCGAGGTGGTCACGCTGGAGCAGACCGGGAAGATCCGCGACTTCCCGCTGGTGCTGATGGGCTCCAGCTACTGGGAGCCGCTGGTCACGTTCCTGCGCGACCCGGTGCTCGCCCAGGGGATGATCGACGCTGCCGACCTCGACCGCTTCATCGTCACCGACTCGCCCGAGGAGGCGGCGAACGTGATCCGTGAGGCCGCCATCAAGCGCTTCGGGCTGGCCTACCGGCGGATGCCGCACCGCCGCCGCTTCCTCTTCGAGTAGCCCTACCCGACGAGCACCTGCGCCCGCGCGACGGCGCGGAACGCGCGCGCGATCGACTGGTCACGGTCGGCCGTGTCGATCACCGGCGCTGCCAGCACCTCCCCGCAGCCGTCCACGATGTAGCCGGCCAGCCGCTCCGCGACCTCCTCCTCCGTGCCCGACACCACGAGGTCATCGAGCAGCGCGTCCGAGTAGCCGTCCGCGCCGACCGGGTGGCCGGACGTCTCGAACATCGCGCGGTAGAACGGCACCTGTCCGTAGTTCCCCAGTTGCCGGCGGGCGAGGTCGCGCGCTGCACCGCGGTCCGACGTGACCGCGATCGGGACGTGCGCGATCAGCGGCGGGACCGGCCGCCCGGCGCGCTCCGCGCCGCGACGCACGGCCGGTAGCGCCTGCTCCACGAGGTACGCGCGGGGGCACATCCACGAGATCGCACCGTCCGCGAGTTCGCCGCAGAGTTCGAACGACCTCGGCCGGAGCGCGGAAGCGAGCAGTTCTACGGGCACGGGCTCCCGCCACTTCGTACGCGCGACCACATGCGCGCCCTCATGGTTCACCTCGCCGGTGGTGAACAGCGCGCGCAGCGTCTCCAGGTACTCGCGCAAGTGGGAGAGCGGCGTGTGCCACTGCACGCCGAAGGTGCGTGTCATGCCCGGCTCGTGCGACGGGCCGATCCCGAGGCGCAGGCGGCCCGGCGCGAGTTGCTCCAGCGCCATCGCCTGCTGCGCGATCACGATCGCGTGGCGCGGCCACGTCGGGATGATCGCTGTGCCGAGGCGGATCGACTCGGTCTCCATCAGCGCCGCCGCGAACGTGGTCAGCGGGTCGGCCCCGCCCGCGCCGCCGATGGTGGTCCAGGCGGTCGGGATGCCGGCGGCCTCCGCCTGGCGGATCTGCTGCACCATCTCGCGCGCGGTGAACGCCTGGATCGAGACGCCGATCGAGGGCCGGGTGGACATGGTGCTCGGGCTCATCTGCTGCCTCCCGCTCGGGCCCTGCTCGGGCCCTGCTCGGGCCCTGCTCGTGGCGACGCATGGTACCCCGCCCGGGCGTCGTCCCGGATTGTTCGCCCGAGGCCAGGCCGACGCCGATGATGGAGCGATGAGGCGCCGCACCTGGCACTGGCTCACCGTCCTCGCCCTGACGCTCGCGACCGTCGTCGCGTGCGACCCCGGTGCGCCCGCGATCGACGCCACCACGCCGGACCCGACCACCGCCGCGGTGACCCCGGCGATGCAGACGCCACCCGCCGCCAACCTTGACATCTTCGACCCCGCCGAGGCGGAACGCGTGCGCTCGGCGCTCGAGGGGGCCGGCTACGCCGTGCTTCCCGGCGTGGAGGCCCGTCTGTCCGACCGTCCGATCGATGGCGGCACGGAGCACGTCCTCACGGCGTGGGCGCTCGTCGCGCACCCGAGGGTCGAACGCCTCGACCTCTCGCGTGCCGAGGCGGATGCGATCCTGGGCGACGAGGTGACCGCGTGGGAGCAACTCGACCCGGGGGCACGCGCGCTCCCACTGGCGCTGTACGTCTCCACCGAGGCGGAGGCGTGGTACCGGCGCGAGTACGGCCAGACGGGCGGGAGCCGGGCCACATTCCTCCCCACCGAGGCGCTCATCGCGCGCGTTGCCGCGGAGCCGGGCGCCGTGGGCCTGGTGCCGTACGAGGCGCCCGTGCTGGGCGTGCTCGCGCTCACCATCGACGGGCACGACCCGTACCGCGACCCCGCGGCCACGGCACCGCTCGCCGACCGTCGCTGGGTGCGCGCGGACAGCGAGGACGAGGCGAGCCGCCTCGCCGCGCTTGCCGGTTGGGCGACGGTCCTGACGTACGACCCCGCGGGCATCGTCGCGACGGGTGAGCACATCCCGGCGCGTTGCGTGCAGGCGACCCTGGCGCGGGTGGGCTACGAGGCGATGTTCGAGGATGTGCGCGACCTCGTGACCCGCGCCGACTACGCGATCGCGCCGTGGGAGCCCTCGATCGTGGACGACGAGCCGACCCCCTGCGTGCTCACGTTCAACCTCCAGGCCGCGCCCGAGGCCGCCGAGGCGGCTGCCGCCGCCGGCTTCGACCTCGCGTTCACGGTCGGTAACCACCTCGGCGACTGCTGGACGGGCTGCGGCGCGCCGGGCGCGGTGCTCTCCACGGTGCGCACGCTGCAGGCCGCCGGCCTCGCGACCGTCGGCGCCGGCGAGGACCTGGCGGAGGCGACCGCGATGCACACCGAGGAGATCGATGGCGTCACGTTCGCCTTCCTCGCCTACGACGACATCGCGCGGGAGTTCTACGGCGCCACGGACGACTACGCGGGCACGAACCCGCTCGACCTCGATCGACTCGCGGAGGAGGTGCGCGCCGCGAAGGCGGTGGCCGACCACGTCATCGTCGGCTTCTCGTGGGGCGTGGAGTACGAGGCGGACCCGAGCAGCCGCCAGGTCGAAGCGTCACGGATCGCGATGGAGGCGGGCGCGTCGCTGATCGTCGGCAACCACCCGCACTGGGTGCAGGCGACGGAGCGAATCGGCGACGGGATGGTGCTCTACGCACTCGGCAACTTCGTCTTCGACCAGAACTGGTCCGTGGAGACCCAGCAGGGTCTGCTGGTGGAGGCCGGCTTCAGCCGCGACCGGCTGCTGGGGGTGCGGCTGCGGCCGGTGATGATCCGCGACTGGCACCGCCCGGAGTTCGTCTCGCCCGCCTCCCCAGAGGGCCGTGCGATCCTCGACCAGGTGTGGGGAGCGACCGGCCGCCGCCCGAGGGCGGCCGACTAGCCGCCCGGCGGCGCGTCGCCGTGCGCGTGGCCCGCGTGCGCCTCGCCGTCCTGGTCCGGGTCGGGCGTCACGAACCCGGACCCCACGAGCACCGCCGCCAGCGCGGTGGTCACCGGCACGGCCGCGACGATCCCGATCGAACCCGCGAGCGTCCTCACGATCTCCGTCGCCAGCTGGTCGTAGGAGATCAGGATGCCGAAGGGATGCGGCTGCCCGGCGTAGATCAACAGCAACGGCAGGGACGCGCCGGCGTACGCCAGCACCAGCGTGTTCGTGGTCGCCGCGATGTGGTCACGGCCCACGTTCATCGCCCGCGCGAACAGTTGCGGCGTCCCCAGCGACGGGTTCGCCCGCCGCAGTTCGATCACCGTCGACGACTGCGTCGTCGTGACGTCGTCGAGCACGCCGAGCGCGCCGATGATGATGCCGGCGAGCAGCAGCCCGCGCGCGTCGATGCTGCCCAGCGTCAGCACCTGCAATGTCGCTGCACCCTCCTCGCCCACGCCGGTCAGCCGCACGAAGCCGACGGCGAACACCGCGAGGAGGCCCGTGAGGAGCAAGCTGACGGCGGTCCCGCCTACGGCGATCCAGGTCTTGGGGTTTGGTCCGTGGCCGACCACCATCGCCGCCGCCAGGATCACCAGCGACCCCGCGATCGCGGTGGGGAGCGGCGCCCAGCCGTCCAGGATCGCGGGCACGATGAACCGCACGAGCACCATGAAGGTGATCCCGAGCCCGACGAGCGAGAGCGCGCCCTGCCGGCCGCCGACGGCGACCACGAGCAGCGCGAACACCAGTGACAGCGCCCAGAGCGAGGTCCGACGCACGCGGTCCTTGATGAGGTACGTGGTGCCGTCACGGTTGGTCAGTTCGGAGACCAGCACGCGGTCGCCCGGCACGAGTTTGATCGCATCCACGCCGCCCTCGACGTAGACATGGTCGATGGTCACGTCCTCGCCGGCGATCCGCACCACAACGCGGCTGCGGTGCACCGCGCCAACCTGCGTCTCCTGCACCTCCGCGCTCAGCACCTCGATCACCTGGCCCTCGCGGATCGCGCCGGAGTCGACCGGCAGCGCAGGCGCGCTGAACGCGCCGGCGGCGGGGAGGATCACGGTGAGCAGCAGGACGGCGCCGAGGACCACGGCGTAGGCGATGGCGGCGGTCAGCACTCGTCGGCTCATCGCCTGCCCCCTCCGTGGCCGGGCGCGCGACGCCTCGTGCGTCACGCAAACACCGAGGCAATCGTAAGCGCGCCGAAGACCACGAACAGCACGGCAGCGACCTGGCCGATGCGGCGCTGCGGCAGACGGTCGCCGGCCACCAGGCCGACCGCGATCGCGAGGGCGTCCGCGAGCACCATCCCCAGGGTCGAGCCAAGCCAGACCCCCACCGCGGAGGGCTCTCGCCCGGCGAGCGAGACGGTCGCCAGCTGGGTCTTGTCGCCAAGTTCACTGATGAAGAAGGCCAGCGCCACCACCCCGAACGCCCCGAACAGGGGCACGCGTCGCTCGCGCTCGTCGTCGGCGTCGAGCGAGTCGCCCCGGAGGCTCCACCAGGCGAACCCGAAGAACGACACGCCGACGGCCAGGGTCAGCAGGTCCTCCGGGATCGCGTCGTGCAGCACCCGCCCGATGCCGACCGAGGCGAGATGGACGACCAGCGTCGCCACCGTCACACCGGCGAGGACGACCCACCAGCGGTAGCGCGTGGCGAACCACAGCGCGACAAGTTGTGACTTGTCGCCGAGTTCGGCGACGAAGATCAGCGCGGTCGAGAGCAGGAAGGAGGACACCGGAACCCCGTTCTCAGGGCGTCACGGGTGTCGGGAGGGAGGAGCGTTGACGCCTCGGCCCGACACACGCGCGCAGCGTGTATCTGGCCGAGAGTCTCGTCCGCCCCGTCTCCGGGGCCGCGCCGCCGCCCTGAGCGCAGGGAGCGTGTCGACGGGCGCGCGAAGGACTACTCCCCCTCGGTATGCCTCCATCCTACGTCGGCGGGCTGGGCGGGCAAGTGCCGCCCGGCAACGAGCGAAACGCGCGGAGACAGAGACGCCCGGGAGGATATCCCGGGCGTCTAGCCTGCAACCTGCCGGTGATCCGGCCCTGTCCGCATTACCGGACCGGGGGGATGCCGAGCTGAGCCTCCAGGGTGCGGCGGTAGTCCGCGCGCGCCTCCTGGATCGTCGGGCGGCCACGAGTGCCGTCCCGGACGATGCGGCTGTAGTACTCGCTCAAGCGCATCACAATGCTCCTTCCACTCCGGCCGGGGCCTCGCCCTCGGACGGGTGCTTCGGATACTCGCTGGCTGGATGGTGCACCCGTACGTGTGCATGTGAAGAAACGCACGAGCGACTGGAAAGGTAAACGACGCGCCCCCCAGATCGGTTCCCGATCTGGCACAGCACGGGGAAGTCCGAGGACGGTGGCCGGTCAGCCGAGGAGGCGGCCCCAGAGCAGCACGCGCGGGAAGGCGTAGAAGTACGGCGCGCGGTCGCCCAGCCGCTCCACCAGCACCGCCTCGTACCGCTCGAGGAACGGCGACACCATCTCCTCCGGCAGGCGCGAGGTGTAGGCGGTCAGCAGCGACCCCTTCACCCACTCCACAATGCCGCGGGTAGAGGTCAACTGGTGGCCGTAGATCTCCAGCCGCACACGCTGCTCCACCAATCCGGCGCGGTGCAGCAGTTCCGAGTACCACTCCGCCGTCTGGACGGGGTCGTGGCGGATCCAGCCATCGAGCGCGGTGCGGAACGGCTCCTCGCTCGCGATCTCGGCGGCCAGGCGGTGGCTGACGTGGTTCAGGTTGGCCGGCATCTGGATCGCGATCTGGCCGCCGGGGCGGGCCAGTTCCAGCACCCGCGGGATGATCGTCTCGTGCCCGGTCACCCACTGGAGCGCCGCATTCGAGAAGACCAGGTCAAACTGGCCGCGGTGCCGGTCCACGAACTCGATGATGTCCGCCTTCTCGAAGGAGACACCGTTGCCGGCGAAGGCACCGGACTCCGCGAGCATCGCGTCGGCGTGGTCCACGCCCAGCGTCTCGCGTGCCTTCAGTTCGCCGTGCAGCCACGCCGTCAGTTCACCCGTGCCGCAGCCCAGGTCCACGACGCGCATGTTCGGCTCCGACCGGACGAGCCCCGTGAGGTCGTAGAACGGCTGGCGGCGCTCGTCCCGGAAGCGGTCGTACTGCTTCGGGTTCCAGCCTCGACCGGTGCTCTGCGCCTGCTCCGCCATCGCCCTGCCTCCATCGAAGGCGCACAGCATACAGACGCAGCCACGACATCGGGGCGACACGCGGAAGGGAGTACCATCCGCGCGCTGGGACAGGCGACCCGAGGAGGGGAACGATGGCGGACGGACAGGAACGCTGGGCACAGATGCGGGCCTCGATGCCCGTCATGCGCCGCTACGCCTACATGAACTGCGGCTGGTCAGGCCCGCTCTCCGATGCGGTCGTGGACGCGATGCGCCGCCGCATCGAACTGGAGACGTGGGAGGGCCCGGTCGCCCGCACCGCAATGGACGACAAGGCCGCCACCACCGCGCGCCTGCGCGAACTGACCGCGCGGATGATGAACGCGGACGTGGACGAGATCGCCCTCACCGGCAACACCACCGAGGGCGTGAACATCGCCGTGAACGGCGTGGACCTGAAGCCGGGCGACCGCGTGGTCACCACCACGGCGGAGCACGGCGGCGGCCTGATCCCCGCCTACTGGGCGCGGGAGCGCCGGGGCGCTGAGGTGTCGCTGGTCACCGTGGACCCGGACGACGGCCACGGCGCGATCCTGGAACGCTTCGACCAGGCGCTGGATGACCGCGCCCGCATGGTGATCCTCTCCGAGATCACCTACTCCACCGGCCAGCTCCTCCCCCTGCGCCAGATCACGGAGATGGCGCACGCCCGCGGCGCCACCGTGATCGTGGACGGCGCGCAGACCGCCGGCCACGTGCCGATCGACGGGCGCGGGCTGGGCATCGATGCGTACGCGGTGCCCTCCCACAAGTGGCTGTGCGGCCCGGACGGGATCGGCATGCTGTACGTCCGGCGCGACCGGATCGCCGACCTGGATCCGGTGAAGGTCAGCATGCGCGCCGCCTCCCTCTACGACTTCGAGGGCAACTTCGCTCCGGAGCGCGACAAGGTGACGAAGTTCGAGGTCTCCACGATGTCCACGCCGACGATGGCCGGCACGGTCGCGGCGCTCGACACCTACCTGGAGACAGGCGTGCAGGAGACCTGGGACCGGGTGCGCGCCCTCTGCCGCTACGCGGAGGGACGCTTTGACCGCATCCCCGGCGTGGAGGTGGCCTCGCCCCGGGCGGAGGAGTCCCGTACCGGGCTCTTCCTCTTCCGTGCCGGCAACCTCGACCCCGTCGTCCTGACGGCCTACCTCTACGGCGACGGCAACATCGTCGTGCGGTCGGTGCGGGAGCGCGCCGCCGTGCGACTCTCCCTGCACGTCTACAACAACGAGGCGGACGTCGACCGCACCGCGGACCTCGTGGAGCGCGCGCTCACCGAGGGCATCCCGCGCTCCTACGTCGACGCTGCGGCGCACGGGCCGCGCGAATAGCCCGCACGCGTCCCGGGGCTCGCCGGATCGCTCCATGCCGATACAATGCGGCCTTCATGCCCGTGACCGGCGCCTGCCGGCACGCAGCCACGCGAGGTTGAGTTATGTCTTCACACCCTCTCGAGCCGATCTTCCACCCGCGCGGCACCGCGCTCGTGGGCGTGCCGTCCGACCCGAACGGCCCGGGGGGCTCGGGCGGATTCCTGACCTCGATCATGGAACAGGGCTACCACGAGCGCTTCGGCCTCTACCCGGTCAACCCGAAGGCGACCGAGATCGCCGGGCTGAAGTGCTACCCCACCCTGCTGGACATCGACGCGCCAGTTGACCATGT
Source organism: Dehalococcoidia bacterium (assembly GCA_030684635.1). Taxonomy (GTDB): domain Bacteria; phylum Chloroflexota; class Dehalococcoidia; order UBA2979; family UBA2979; genus W-Chloroflexi-9. Next base: position 1,406 of record JAUXUW010000097.1, on the reverse strand, counting down.
GATCTCGCTCGTCCCGGCGCGCGTCGTCCCGTCGCTCGTCGAGCAGGCGATCCAGAAGGGCATCCGTTCCATCCACTTCTTCACCGCCGGCTTCTCCGAGACCGGTGACGCGGAGATGGCGCAGATGGAACGCACGATGGTGAAGCGGCTGACCGACGCCGGCATCCGCGTGATCGGCCCGAACTGCATGGGCCTCTACGTCCCGGGCGTGGGCCTGGCGTTCATGGGCGGCTTCCCGAAGGAGCCCGGCAACGTGATGCTGGTCTCCCAGTCCGGCGCCAACGCCGGCGACGTGGTCCACAACCTGAGCCGCCGCGGCGCGCGTTTCTCGAAGGTGATCTCCTTCGGCAACGGCTCCGACCTGCGCGCCCACCACTTCCTGGACTACGCGATCAGCGACGAGCAGACCGAGGTCGTGACCGCCTACATCGAGGGCGTGCAGGACGGCCGCAAGTTCTTCGAGGCCGTGAAGCGCCTGGCCGCCGTGAAGCCGACGATCCTGCTCAAGGGCGGCCTCACCGGCGCCGGGGCGCGCGCAGCGCACTCGCACACCGGCTCGCTCGCCGGCTCCACGCAGGTCTTCGACGCGATGTGCCGCCAGACCGGCGCCTTCCGCGCGGAGACGATGGAGGACCTGCACGACCTGACGATCGCGGTAACGACCGGCCTGAAGCGCGTGAAGGGCCGCGATATCGCGCTGGTCGGCGGCGGCGGCGGCTTCGCCGTCCTCTCCTCTGACTCCCTGGCGCGCGAGGGCCTGGACCTGCCGCCCGCCCCGCAGGAGCTGAAGGACGCGCTGCACGAGTTCATGCCGGTCGCCGGCACCAGCGCCAACAACCCCTTCGACACGAACATGTCCACGCCTGAACTGAGCGAGCGCGCCCTCCGCATCGTCGCGCGCGGGCCGTTCGATGTGGTCATCGCCACGCCCTCGTTCGACCGTCCGCAGCGCGGGCCGGACGACGAGCCGCTCGACACCGATGCGAAGCGCAAGCACGCGCTGGAGGCGGCGGAGAAGGCGGCCGAGCAGTTCGGACGGCTGCAGGCGGAAACCGGTGTGCCGTTCATCGCGCTGATGCGTGACCGCGGCGCCTCCCCGGAGGTCGCCGACCGCTTCGCGCAGGAGGCGTACCGCCGCGGCGTCGCCGTCTACCCGACGATCCACCGCGCCGCCCGCGCCGTCGCCGGCCTGCTCGAATGGCGTGAGCGCCGCGCCGGCCTGCCCGAGATCATCTAACGCCGCCCATGCTGCTCGTCGGGCAGTCGCTCCTGCTGTTCCGGGGGCGGCTGGCGCGCGCCCTCCCGGTCCGCGACGCCGTCCCGCTGGTCGCCACCGCCCGTGCGCAGGTCGCGGCCGGTGCGGAGGCGCTCGACCTGAACGCCGGGATCGAGGGCCGCGCGGCCGA
>JAUXUW010000083.1 GCA_030684635.1 Dehalococcoidia bacterium | reverse complement strand
CGGGCAAGTCGACGCTGATGGAGATCATCGCCGGCAAGGAGCCCGCCGACGGCGGGCGCGCGGGCGCGCGGGGCGGCGAACTGGGCTTCCTCCAGCAGGAGGCCGGCCTCGACCCCGATCGCTCACTCGTCGATGAACTCTGGACCGCGTTCCCCGAGGCGCACGGCATCGAGGCCGAACTCGCCCAGGTCGCGCACGACATCGAGAGCGGCAACGGCGACCTTGACGCGTTGATCGAGCGCCAGTCGGCGCTCTTCGAGCGGTTCGAGGCGCTGGATGGCTACCGCATCGACCAGCGCATCGGGCGCGTGCTCGCGGGCCTCGGCTTCGCGCCGACCGACCGGTTCAAGTTGTGTGGTGCCTTCTCCGGTGGCTGGCAGATGCGCGCCGCGCTCGCCAAGGTGCTCGTGCACCGACCGCCGAACCTGATGCTGGACGAGCCCACCAACCACCTGGACACCGCCGCGCGCGACTGGCTCGCGCTCGAACTGTCCGAGTACAAGGGTGCGGTGATGCTGGTCACGCACGACACCGAGTTCCACGACGTGGTGGTGAACCGCATCCTGGAACTGAAGGACGGCCGGGTGGAGTCCTACACCGGCAACTACTCCGACTACCAGCGCCAGAAGGCGGAGCGCATCAGCGCGCTCGACCGCGCCGCCGCGCGCCAGGACCGCGAGATCGCGCGCCAGACCCGCTTCATCGAGCGCTTCCGCGCGAAGGCCACCAAGGCCACCGCCGTGAAGTCCCGCGAGAAGGCCGTTGCCCGCATCCAGCGGGTCGAGCGCGTCCAGGAGGACCGCGGCGTCTCCTTCCAGTTACGCGCCTCCAGCCGCACCGAGCGTGACGTGCTGAACGTCACCGGCGTCGGCCACGACTACGGCGACCACGTGGTGCTCGCCGGCGTGGACCTGGAGGTCGAACGCGGCCAGAAAGTCGTACTCATCGGCCCCAACGGCCAGGGCAAGTCAACGCTGCTCAAGATCATCGGCGGGCTGCTGGAGCCGACCGAGGGCCGCGTCCGCTGGGCGGACCGCGCGCGCATCGGCTACTACGACCAGCATCAGGACGAGGCGCTGGAGGCCGGGCGTACCGTGCTGGAGGAAGTGCGGGCCGTAGCCGGTGACCAGCCGGACACCGCGCTCCGCGCCATCCTGGGCCGGTTCCTGTTCACCGGGGACGACGTGTTCAAGCCGATCTCCGTGCTCTCCGGTGGGGAGCGCAGCCGGGTCGCGCTGGCGAAGTTCCTGATTGAGCCGTCCAACGTGCTGCTGCTGGACGAGCCGACGAACCACCTGGACGTGGCGACCCGACGCAAGCTGGTCGAGGCGCTCGAGTCGTACGACGGCACGGTGATCATCGCCAGCCACGACCAGGCGATCCTCGACCGCGTCGCGACGCGCGTGTACCGGGTGGAAGACGGCGACTGCGTGGAACTCGAGGAGTACCGCAAGGACGACGACTAGATCGTCCTGAGGCTCACTCAGGGCAGCGCGCGGATGAACGCGGCGACCGCATCCGCCGCCGTCGCCAGGTGGCCCGCTTCCGTCTCCCCGGACGCCTTTCTCGGCTTGAGCGAGTGGTCGCCGTCGGCGAGCCACAGCACGCG
>JAUXUW010000074.1 GCA_030684635.1 Dehalococcoidia bacterium | reverse complement strand
CGCGCGCGGACGTGTCCGAGCGCGCCTGCGCGATCGCCGGCGCCGAACTCTGTGCCTACCTGACCGAGCTCCTGGACGGGGCGCTCGCCGCCCTCGCGGCGGACGTGGACACCTCCGGCTTCGCGGTCGTCGCCGTGGGCGGCTACGGCCGCCGCGAACAGGCCCGCCACTCGGACGTCGACGTCATGCTGCTGGTCGAACGGGGCGCGGAGGACCGCGCAAAGCGCGTCCTCTACCCCCTCTGGGACGCCGCACTGAAGGTCGGGCACTCCGTCCGCACCATCCCGCAGGTCACCGAGGCCGCGAAGGCGAACGTGGAGACCTTCACCGCCCTGCTGGACGCCCGCCTGGTCGCCGGCGACCCCCGACTCTACGCGGCGTTCGAGGAAGCCCGGCGCCGCTTCACCGCCGGGGCGCAGCCGTGGCTGCGCGCCCAACTCGCGGAGCGGCGTGCCGCCCTGGTCGAGCGGGAGCCGTGGCAACTGCTCGCGACCGACCTGAAGAACGGCCGTGGCGGCCTGCGCGAGGTGCAGGCGCTCCACTGGCTCGCGGCCACCGAGGCGCTCGCCGGCGGGCGCGCGGTCGGGCCGTTGCCCTCGGAACTGGCGTCCGCGCGCGAGCGGCTGCTGGCGACGCGTAATGCCGTGCACGCGGGCGCGGAGCGCCCGACGGACGTCTACCGGCCGGAGACGTCGCCGGCGATCGGCCACTGGCTGAGCGAAGACCCGTTCGAGTGGGGGCGCAGCCTGTACGCTGCCCAGCGGGTGGTGGACGCCGCCGCCGCAGTCGCACTCGCACCCACCGAGGCGACGCGCTGGTGGGGCCGCTTCGGCATCAGCCGGGCGGCCGGACGCCGCGAGGTGACGCCCGCGCCGGCCGACCCGAGCAACGTGGCGCAGATGCGGCAGGCGCTGGCAGCGCTCCATCCCGGCGGGCCGCTGGAGCCGCTACCGCGCACACCGTGGCTCGACCGGTTGCTGCCGGAGTGGGAGGTACTCCGCGCTCGCCCACACATCGCCGCGTTCCACGTCCACCCGGTGGACGTACACGCCGCCCGCACCGTCGCGGAGGCACGCCACATCGTGGAGGTCGATGAGTTCGAGACGGGCACGCCGGAGATCGCCCGGCAGTTCGGCCGCACGAACGAGCTGCTGCTCGCGGCGCTACTGCACGACATCGGCAAAGGCCACGGCGTGGACCACCCGGAGGCGGGGGCGGTGATGGCGGAGCGCTTCGCCGCGCGTGCCGGGCTGCCCGCGGAGGAGGCGGTACGCCTGGTCGCCGCGGTGCGCCACCACCTGCTGCTCCCCGGCGTCGCCACACGTCGCGACATCGCGGACACGGAGGTAATCCGTGAGACGGCGGAGGCGGTGGGCGACGCGAGCACGCTGCGCCTGCTCTACCTGCTGGCCGTTGCAGACGCGCGAGCGAGCGGGCCGAACGTCTGGAACCAGTGGAAGGCGCAACTGATGCGCTCGCTGTACGTCCGCGTGCTCGCCACCTTCGACGCCACCGCCGCGGACGCCGCCGTCCCACGCGTCGAGTCCGTGGTGGAGGCGCTCGCCGGACGCCACCCGGCGGAGGTCGTGCGCGCCCACCTGGCCGGGCTCGCCTCCGACTACCTGCTGAGCACCACGCCGGCCGCGATCGGAGATCAGATCGACCTGATCGAGCGGGCGCAGGGCCGGACGGCGGCCACGCTGGAACCGCTCGGCGCGATCGACCGGCTGACGATCGTGACGCCGGACCGGCCCGGACTACTGCAGGATGTCGCCGGCGCCCTGGCCGGACACAACGCCAGCGTCCTCGGCGGCGTCGCCTACACACGCGCGGACGGGACGGCGATCGAGGTCTGGCACATCGGCGACGCGCTGGGCGTGGGCCTGGACGACCGGCGCCGGCAGCGCATCCTGGACACCCTGCCGCGCGCCGTGGACGGCGACTACGACATCGGCGAGCGGCTGGCGGAGGTCGCCCGCTCCTACCCTCAACCGCCGCGCCGGACGGACATCGCCACCTCCATCCACGTCGACAACGCCGCATCGCGGGACTACTCCGTGCTGGAGATCTCCACCCCGGACCGGCGTGGCCTCCTGTACGCCGTCACCCGCACCCTGCACGAGGTGGGCATGGACATCCACCTGGCGAAGGTGGACACGATCGGCCCGGAGGTCGTGGACGCGTTCTACATCCGGCGCCAGAACGGGCGTCGGGTGGAGGAACCGGACGAGATCGAGCGGCTGGAGCGCCGCATCGCGGAGGTTCTCGCCGCCCTCCCTTAGCCCTCACTCCCGCCCGGGGGAGCCCGGCAGGGCGGCTGATGGGACAGGTGGTAGGATGAGGCCCGCGCCGCCAGCCGGTAGTGCGCGCAAGCCATTCCAGTACGCCCGCAAGGCGCTTGAGCAGGGGTGATCATGCCCGAGAAGAAGGACCTGTACGAGCTGGGCGAGACGCCACCGCTCGGACACGTGCCGAAGCAGATGTACGCGTCCCTCATCCGCCGCGAGCGGTACGGCCAGCCGAAGGACGCGTTCAAGGTGGAGGTCGTCGACACGCCCGCGATCGGCCCGAAGGACGTGCTCGTGTACGTCATGGCCGCGGGCGTGAACTACAACAACGTCTGGTCCGCCCTCGGCTTCCCCGTGGACGTGATCGGCGCCCGCCAGCGCGGCGGGGAGACCGAGGACTTCCACATCGGCGGCTCGGATGCCTCGGGCATCGTCTGGGCGACCGGCGCGGAGGTCCGCAACGTGAAGGTGGGCGACGAGGTCGTCCTCTCCTGCGGCCAGTGGGACGAGAACGCGGCGGACATCCAGGCCGGCGCCGACCCGATCACCTCCAGCAGCAACAAGATCTGGGGCTACGAGACCAACTACGGCTCGTTCGCCCAGTTCACCAAGGTGATGGCCCACCAGTGCTTCCCGAAGCCGAAGCACCTCACCTGGGAAGCCGCCGGCGCCTACATGCTCGTGGGCGCCACCGCCTACCGCATGCTCATGGGCTGGCAGCCGAACGTGGTGCACGAGGGTGACCCGGTCCTGGTCTGGGGCGCCACCGGCGGCCTGGGCGTCATGGCCCTCCAGATCACCAAGGCGAAGGGCGGCATCCCGGTCGCCGTCGTCTCGGACGAGTCGAAATTCGAAATGTGCTACCAGCTCGGAGCGAAAGGCGTGATCAACCGTCGCGACCCGGCGTTCACGCACTGGGGGCGCCTGCCCGATCTGGACGACGCCGCCGCCTTCGGCGAGTGGATGAAAGGCGCGCGCGCATTCGGCGCGAAGTTCTGGGAGGTCCTGGGCGAGCGCCGGAACCCGAAGATCGTCTTCGAGCACCCCGGCGAGTCGACCGTGCCGACCTCCGTCTTCATGGCGGACAACGCGGGCATGATCGTGATCTGCGCCGGCACCTCCGGCTACAACGCGGACGTGGACTTGCGTTACCTCTGGATGCGCCAGAAGCGCCTCCAGGGCTCACACTTCGCGAACGTGGAGCAGTGCGCCGCGCTGAACGACATGGTCGCCGCAAAGCAGGTGGACCCGGTGCTCTCAAAGGTGTTCACCTTCGACGAGACCGGCGACGCCCACCAGTTGATGCACGAGAACGGCCACCCGCCCGGAAACATGGCGATCCTGGTGAACGCCACGAAGCAGGGCGAGACGACGCTCGCGGTCTCCTAGACCGAACCGCCGAGCAGACACACAAGACGGGGCGTCGCGAGGCGCCCCGTCTTCGCGTCCGGCGTCAGGCTGTGGCGGGCGGGGTCAGAGGCGTGGTGAGGGAGTGAGAGGGCGGGCCGGCGCCGTGGGGCACTCGTCGTTCCGGGGAGAGCAGCAACGACGAGAACGGTGAGGAGAGACGAACCAGACCTCCCGGAGAAGGTCGATCAGAACCCGCACCCCATCGGACCGGCCCGCCGCGGGGCGAGCGTACCCGAATGACGCACTTGAGTAAACACCTCAACAGATCTTCGGTTATCCACAAGTCCGCGAGAAGCCTCCGCGAGGCAGGCGAACTCACTCACCGCCTCGCGCTCTCTACCGAGGCGGCGCCGACAAACGACTCCACCTCCGACAGGACTCGATACGCGGGGAGAGCGACCAGTGAACCGCTACTTCACCTCGCAGCCCTCGTCGCGCAAGGCCTGCTCGAGGGAGCGAATCTCCTCCTCGATATCCGACGAGTCTGAGGCCTCGATCGCGGACGGTCTCACAATCACGGAGCCGAGCGCACCGCCGACGGCAAAGTCCCCATCGAGTGGCGCAATCCGCGCGCGAAGGGCGCTCAGGGCAGCTCGCAGTTCTTCACAACGGTCTTCGTCAACCATGGATTCCTCCTCAACTCATCGCATCGTGGGGCGTGAAGCGTCACGCGGGAGTCACGGCATCACGCTGTTCACGTTGACGCCGACGGACACGGTGCCCTCCGGTGCTTCAGGATCCCGCTGGGAAACCGGGCGCCGGCGGCGAGGCTTCGTTGACCGCGCACACACGACGCGGCGGAGCGCGGTAGGGGGACGCGGCGGCACTGGCAGTGATCGAACGAGGCTTCCAGTTTCACTGGGGAGCGGTCGTCCGACTAATCAACGCCGCGACGTCCTTCGGCCTCCCTGCACCCTAGAGCGAGGGCTGCCGGTCGCTCCCCACCTCCACGCCCGCGAGCGCCTCCAGCGCCCGTACCAGCGCCTGGGTGCCTGTGTCCGGCCCGTGGGCGTGCTCGACGGCCCGGAACAGCTGGTGCACCAGCGCCGTCCCCGCCAGCGGCAGGTCCAGGTCGTCCGCCGCCTCCAGCGCCAGCCGCAGGTCCTTCTGCTGGAGCCCGACCTTGAAGCCCGGCGCGAAGTCACGCGCGATCACCTTCGGCCCGAGGTTGGAGATCTGCCAGGAGCCGGCGGCGCCCGCAGCGATCGCCTCGATCATCACGGCCGGGTCGACACCGCTGCGCTGACAGAAGACCAGCGCCTCCGCCATCGCGAGGTTGTTGAGGACCACCGCAATCTGGTTACACAGTTTCACGGTCTGGCCGGCGCCGCTGGGGCCGCAGTGGGTGATGCGCCTGCCCATCGCCTCCAGCACGGGGCGCACGCGCTCCAGCGCCGCCGCCTCGCCCCCCGCCATGATCGAGAGCGTCCCGCCGATGGCGCCCTGCTCCCCGCCGGAGACCGGCGCGTCCACCAGTGACGCCCCGCGTTCCGCCAGCAGCCCCGCGAGGCGGCGCGTGACCGCCGGCGAGATCGTGGACATGTCCACCACGACCGCGCCCGCACGCACACCATCGAGAACACCGGCGACACCGTCGGCCCCCAGCACCACCTGCTCGACATCGTCCGAGGCGGTGACGCAGATCACGACGACGTCCACGGCGCGGGCAACCTCGGCCGGGGAGGCGGCGACGCGGGCGCCCTCGGCGGCCAGCGCCGCCGCCTTCGCCGCGGTGCGGTTGTGCGCGACCACCGGGAAGCCCGCCCTGAGCAGGTTCCGCGCCATCGGCATCCCCATGATGCCGAGGCCAATGAAGCCCACCGTTTCCGCCATGCTGCCCCCCCCGATCTGGCGCTGCGCGACCGAGCACTGACCCACCGGTGACGATACCGCAGCGAGGGGGCTCCGCCCCCTTGCCAGGCCGCATCGGCTCATGTTCTAATAAAGTCGACCTATTGAATAACACTGTCGGAGACATATGGAACTATCACTAACTATCCAGGGCTCCCCTGATGAACTGCGCCGGGTCCTGGCGCTCCTGGGCAACCTCGACGACGACCTACCAGCTGGCGAGGTGTCGGAGCGGCAACTCGTACACTTCGTCCTTGCCTCCTCCGAGCCGATGCTCGCAGCCCTGCGGGTCGTCGTGGCCGCGTCTGCACGCGACGGTGCGGTCGTGCGTGCTGACCTCGCCGAGTCGGTTGGGCTGAGCAGCGAGGCGGAGTTGAACGGCGTGCTCGGAAGCATCGGCCGGGCGTGGGCGCGACGCATCGGCGGAACGAACCCGTTCCTCGGTCTCCCCGGGGCGGACGGGGTCGTGACATACCGTATCGAACGAGAACTCGCCGAGCGCCTCCTCCCGATCATCGAGCGTCGACTCGATGGCACGCTGGGACACGGTCGCCGCGGGCGGCGCTGGGGAGGCACATCATGATGATGGGCGGCGGTGGCGGCGGGCGGGTACAGGAGGCGCGCCCCCAGGGGTCGTCGTGGGCGCTGATCCGGCGTGCGGCGGGGTTGTTCCGCCCCTACCGCTGGGCGTTCGTCGCGCTGATCGTGCTGCTCGCGACCACGAGCACCTTCGACCTGGTCGCCGTGCGCCTGCTCGGCTCGATGGTGGACGAGATGTCCGTCACCGGTGCAGCCTCCGCGCTCGACCGGCTGCTGATCATCTTCATCGCGCTCGTGATCGGCTCGTCGCTGCTGGGCGTGGTGCAGTCGTACACGAACCAGGTAATCGGCCAGGGGGTGATGCTGCGGCTACGCTCCGACCTGCACGATCACCTGCAGCGGCTGTCGGCGCGCTTCTACACGCAGAACCGCACGGGCGAGATCCTGTCGCGCATCTCGACGGACGTGAACGCCGTCCAGCAGTCCGTGACCGGCACGTTCACGGACTTCCTCTCGAACCTGCTCACGCTCACGATCGCCTTCGCGCTCATGTTCAGCATCGAGTGGAAGTTGGCGCTGGCGACGATCGCGTTCTTGCCGTTCTGGGTCTACCCGACGATGCGCGTCGGCCGGCACATGCGCGACCTGATGCGCGCCTGGCACCAGGAGACCGCCGCCATGTCCTCCCACCTGGAGGAGACGCTCTCCGTCTCGGGCGCCCTCCTCGTCCGCTCGTTCGGGCGGCAGGAGCATGAGCGCGACCGGTTCGAGACGTCGAACCGCGAGCTCTACCGGCTGGCGATCCGGCGGATGATGGCGGGGCGCTGGTTCAACATGGCGACCGGCCTGTTCGGCGCGCTCATCCCCGGCCTGGTCTACTGGTACGGCGGGCGCGCGGTGATCGGCCAGTCGCTCTCGCCCGGCGACGTGGTCGCCTTCGCGATGCTGGTGCAGCGCGTCTTCGGACCGTTCGCCTCGATCGCGCGCATCAACACCACCCTGCTCTCCTCGCTCGCGCTGTTCGAGCGGCTGTTCGAGTACCTGGACCTCCCGGTCGAGGTGGACGAGAAGCCGGACGCGATCCGCCTGGAACGCGCGCGCGGCGCGATCTCCTTCGAGCACGTGAGCTTCGCCTACGGCAGCGGGGGCCGCCTCGCGCTGGACGACGTCACCTTCGAGGTGGCACCGGGGATGATGGTCGCGCTCGTCGGGCCGTCCGGCGCCGGCAAGACCACTACGACGTACATGCTCCAGCGATTCTACGACCCGACCTCCGGCGTGGTGCGCATCGACGGGCACGACGTGCGCGACCTGACGCTGGAGTCGCTGAGCCGAAACGTCGGCACGGTGATGCAGGACACGCACCTCTTCCACTCGTCCCTCGCCGACAACATCCGATACGGCTACCTGGACGCGAGCGACGCCGAGGTGCGCGCGGCGGCCACCGCCGCCGGGCTGGACGAGATGCTGGAGCGCATGCCGGACGGGCTGGAGACGGTGGTCGGCGAGCGCGGCTACCGCCTCTCCGGCGGCGAGCAGCAGCGCGTCTCGATCGCGCGGGCGCTGATGAACGACGCGCAGGTGATCCTGGCC
>JAUXUW010000048.1 GCA_030684635.1 Dehalococcoidia bacterium | reverse complement strand
ACCTCACCGCCATCGTCACCGTCGCGGATGACGGCGGCTCTAGCGGCCAGTTGCGCCGCGACCTGCATGTGATCCCCCCGGGGGACATCCGTAACTGCATTGCCGCCCTGGCGGACGCCGAGCCGCTGGTCACCGAACTGTTCCAGTACCGCTTTGACGCGGGCGCCGGCGGCATGGCCGGGCACTCCTTCGGCAACCTGTTCATCACCGCCATGGCGGAGGTCACCGGCAGCATGGAGACCGGGATCGCGGAGACCTCCCGCGTCCTCGCGGTGCGCGGCCAGATCGTGCCCGCCTCCATGGATGACGTGGCGCTGGTCGCGCGCTTCCCGGACGGCCAGATGGTGCGCGGCGAGTCCCACATCCCCGACCGTGGCGAGCCGCCCGCCGAGGTCTGGCTGGAGCCACGCGATGTCTCCGCGCACCCGCGCGCCGTGGCGGCGCTGCTGGACGCCGACCTCATCGTCGTCGGCCCGGGATCCCTGTACACCTCGGTGCTGCCGAACCTGCTGGTCCGCGGCATCTCGAAGGCGATCGCGGACAGCCGCGCCTATAAGGTGTACGTCTCTAACGTCGCCACGCAGCACGGTGAGACGGACGGCTACACCGCCGCCGACCACTACGCCACGATCCTGCGCCACCTCCGCGCCGAGCGGCTGGTGGACGCGGTGCTCGCGAACAGCAACCTGCCCGCCGAGCCCCTGCCGGCCGAGTGGCAGTCACAGCCCGTGATGGCCCCGGGCGACGCGGACTACGCCGGAGCGCGGCTGATCCACGCCGACCTTGTGGACCACGAGAAGCGCTACCGCCACGATGGCGAGGTCCTGGCCTCGCTGGTGATGCGGACGTACTTTGAGCGCGACCTGCGGGTGCAGGCACCGATCCTGGCCCAACGCTGACGTTCGTCGCCCCAACCGGTCGAGGCCCCTTGCCGCCGAGGTTGGCGGGCCGTAGCCTGCTAATCCCATGACACTTCGTGACTTCCTCAGCCTCGCCCAGATCCTCATCTCCTCCGTGCTGATCGTGCTTGTCCTCATGCAGGTGCGCGGCACGGGCTTCGGCGCGGGCCTCGGTGGCCAGGACGCCGGCTTCCGGACGCGCCGCGGGCTTCAGCGCTCGATGCACCGCCTGACGATCGTGGTGGTCATCGTGTTCCTGTCGATCTCCGCCTGGAGCGTCGCGGCCTCGTAGCCGCACGGGCGCCCGCGAGGATGCCCACCGCCCATCGCGGCCCACTCACCCTCCTGCTGATCCTCGCCGTGCCCCTGCTTGCGCTGGGCTGGCTGCGCTCCGGCGACGGCACGGCCGCCTCGGGCTCACGTTATGTCGAGGCCGTTGTCGGCGTGCCCGCGCGCATCAGTCCGCTCTCTGTCCGTGGCAACGAGGTTGAAGGCGACCTGGTGCAACTGATCTTCTCGGGGCTCATGCGCCTCGAGCCGGACGGGACGCCGCTGCCGGACCTGGCAGAGTCATGGGAGGTCACCCCGGACGCCCTGACCTACACATTCCACCTGCGCACGAACCTCGCATGGCATGACGGCGTCGCCGTGGACGCTGAGGACGTGGCCTTCACGATCGGCCGCATCCAGGCGGCGGAGTTCTCCGGCTCCGCGGCGCTCGCTGCGGAATGGGCGGACGTGCAGGTGTTCGTGGCGGACCCGCTGACCGTGCTCATCCGCCTGCCGGAGCCGGCCGCCAACTTCCTCGCGCGGGCCACGCTCGGGCTCGTGCCCCGTCACCTGGCCTCGCTGATGGAAGCCCCCGGCGGCTTCGACGTCTCCCCATTCGAACGCCGCCCGGTCGGCGCGGGCCCGTACCGCCTCGCCTCGCTCGATGACGAACGGGCCGTGCTGGAACGCCACACCACCTACGGCCTGGGCACGCCGGCGGTCGCACGCATCGAACTCCGCTTCGCGGACGACGCCGCGGAACAGGCCGCGATGCTCCGCGACGGCCGCGCGGACGCGGCGCTCTTCGCCGAGCAGCCGACCGAGGCGGAGACGGCCGCCCTGGCCCGGCGAAGCAACGTTGCGACGGTGGTGCTGCAGCGGCACGCCTCCACCGTCCTGTACTTCAACAACCTGCGGGGGCCCCTGGCCAGCGCGCCGCTGCGCCGTGCCGTCGCCGCCGCCATCGACCCCACGGCCGCGCTGGAGACGGCAGGGCTGCCGCGGGCGCAGCCGGGTGCTGGCGTGATCGTGCCGGGCTCGTGGGCGCATACGCCGACCGAGGTCGCGCGGCCGCCGCTCGCCGCCCTCTGGATCGCGGCGTCCGTGCTGAACGCGCCAGACGGGACGAAGATGAGGGGCGACCGCCCGCTCGCGTTCAGCCTCGTGACCAACGCCGACCCGGAGCGTGAGGCGCTCGCATTTGCGATCGCGGAACAACTCCGCGCCGCGGGCGTCACGGTGGAGGTCACCGTGGAACCGGCCCAGCGCGTGGTGAGCGAGTACCTGCGCACCGGCGCCTACGACATGGTGCTGTTCGGCTGGGAGAACGCCCCGGACCCGGACCCGTACACGGGGTGGCACACCTCGCAGATTGGCGGCGCCGGCGGCAACGTGGCCTCCTTCAGCGACGCGGAGACGGACGCCCTGCTGGAAGCCGCACGCACCACCCTGGACGTGGGCGAGCGGCGCGAACTCTACTCGCTGTTCGCGCAGCGGTTCGAGGAACTCGGCGCGAGCCTGGTCGTCGCGTACCCGCAGCGGCTGTACGCCTACCCCGCCTCGCTCCACGGCTTCGAGCCGGGCCTGCTCTTCACCCCGGCCAGCCGGTTCGCCTCGGTTCACCAGTGGGCGCTGGACGAGTAACGTCGCCGCATGCCCACGCGCCTCGTCTTCTTCGGATCGCCCGACTACGCCGTCCCCAGCCTGCGCGCCTGCCTGGCGCTGCCGGGATTCGAGGTCGTTGCCGTCGTCACGCAGCCGGACCGCCCGCGGGGACGCAGCGGCGCGCCCGCGTTTACCCCGGTGAAGGCCGCCGCGATCGAGGCCGGCGTGCCCGTGATCCTGCAGCCGGAGCGCGTGCGCCGTGACACCACAGCGGCGCTGGCCGCGCTGCGCCCGGACGTGGGCGTGGTGGCGGCTTCCGGGCACATCCTGCCGAACCACCTGCTGGACACCTTCCCCCACCGCGTCATCAACGTCCACGCCTCGCTGCTGCCGCGCCACCGGGGCGCCTCGCCCGTCGCCAGCGCGATCCTCGCGGGCGATGCGGCAACGGGCGCAACGATCATGGAAGTGGTGCGCGAGGTGGACGCGGGCCCGGTGATCGCGCAGGTCGAGACCGCGATCGGCCCGCTGGACACCACGGGCACGCTCACCGACCGCATCGCCACCCTGGGCGCGGGGCTACTGGCCGAGGTGCTCCCGCGCTGGGTGACGGGCGCACTGACCTCCACCCCACAGGACGCCTCACTGGCCACGCACGCGCCAAAGCTCGCGCGCGCGGACGGGGTAATCGACTGGACGCGCTCCGCGGCGGAGATCGCGCGCCGGGTGCGCGCCTTCCACCCGTGGCCGCTGGCCACCACGGCCTACCGCGGCGAGCCGTTCACCGTCCTCGCCGCGTGGCCGCTGCACGAGACGGCCGACGCCCCGCCCGGGACGGTGCTGGAGGGCGGACGAGGCGCCCTCACTCCCCTGCTCCCGGGACGCCTCGCGCGGGCCGTGGTGGCGTGCGGCTCCGGGTCACTCGCGCTGCTCACGGTGCAGCGCCCCGGCAAGCGCCCCGCGGAGATCGAGGACTACCTGAATGGCGACCGCGCGCTGATCGGCTCCCGGCTCGGCTAGCCACGCCCCGGGGTACGATGGTGGCGATGCGCCATCTGCTGGACCTGTCGCTGGAGGAGATCGGGGACACCCTCGTCGAGTGGGGTGAGCCCCGGTTCCGCGCGACCCAGATCGCCCAGTGGGCCGTGCACCACGGCGTGACCGACTTCGAGGCAATGACGAACCTGCCGGCCCCGCTCCGCGCCCGCCTCACGGTGGAGTTCAGCCTCGCGCCGCTCCCGGTCATCACCGCCCGCACGGCCGACGACGGCGCCACCACCAAGGTGCTGCTGGACCTCGGCGCAGGCGCCGCCGTGGAAGCGGTGCGGATGGACTACGACCCGGACGAAGACGAATCGCCCGACCGCACGACCGTCTGCGTCTCCACGCAGGTCGGCTGTGCGATGGGCTGCTCCTTCTGCGCGACCGGCCAGCAGGGCTTCACCCGCAACCTCCGCCCGTCCGAGATCCTGGCGCAGGTGCTCCACTTCACCCGCGAGCGCCGCGTCACCAACATCGTCTTCATGGGCATGGGTGAGCCGCTGGCGAACTACGACGCCACGCTGCGCGCGATCCGCTGGATGGTGCACCCGGACGGCCTGGACCTGCGCCAGCGCGGGATCACCGTCTCCACGGTCGGCCTCGTGCGGGCGATCGACCGGCTCGCAGACGAAGGGCTGCAGGTCGGCCTCACCGTCTCGTTGCACGCGCCTGACGACGAACTGCGCCGCCGCCTCATCGACACCGCACGAGGCACCACGATCGACGAACTGGTGGCCGCCGCGAAGCGGTACATCGAGAAGCGCGGGCGCCGGGTGACGTTCGCCTACGCGCTCCTCGACCATGTGAACGACGAGCCAGAGCAGGCGACGCGCCTCGCACGGCGGATCCGCGGTATCCAGGCGCACGTGAACCTGATCCCGTACAACCCCACCGCCGGAGCCGGCCTGCGGCGCCCGAGCCGGGAGCGGGTGCGCGCCTTCCAGCGCGCCCTCCAGGCGGAAGGCATCAACGCCACGGTCCGCATCGAGCGGGGCCAGGAGATCGCGGCCGCGTGCGGGCAACTGCGCACGGACGTGATGAACGAGAAGACCGCCCCTTCCGGGGCGGCCTTCGCCGTCATCGAGCCGTAGCGGACGCCGAACGGCGCCCTGCCCGGGTGCCTACTTCTTGCCCTTGCCCTTGGCCGGAGCCGCGGCAGCCGGAGTCACCACGGCGGCGGTGGCGCGCGTGCGCTGGATCTTCAGCACCAGGTGGTTCGGGTCGCCGAGGACGGTGACGCCGTTCGCCGGAACCAGGTCGCGGACAAAGACCTGCGACTCGAGCTGGCCGAGGGTGTTCAGCGATACTTCGATCTGCTCGGGGAGGTTCTGCGGGAGCGCTTCCACCAGCACGTGGTCCAGCACCTGCACGACCATGCCGCCCCAGCGGGCGACGGCCGGCGCCTCACCCGTGGGGGTGATGGCGACGGAGGCGCGGAGCTTGTGGCCCATGTCCACCTGGAAGAACTCCAGGTGCAGGAGCTTGCGGGTCACCGGGTGCTGTGCCACCTGGCGGATCACCACCTGTCGGGGGGTGGGCTCACCCTCCACGGACAGGTTCAGCAGCGTGTTTCGGCCCTGGTGGTTCATCAGGTCGCGCGCGACCGTGTACGGCAGTTGGACGTTGAGCGACTCCACGCCCCGCCCGTAGACGGTCGCGGGCATCACGCCCTCACGGCGCAACTGCTCAACCTTGCTGCCGGCGATGGCGCGCGTCTGAACCTGAATGGTGTCGGTCATGGTCGAATACCCCGGGTGATCGGAAGATGGCGCAGGGCGCGGCGGGGCGGCCCGCTCGCTGACATGCGAACCTCGACGCTATCAACCCTGCCGTTGAGGATCAAGGCACGCCAGCCTCCCCGCCGCCCGCTGCTAGCATGGGCGCACGCCTCCTCGGACGGTCCGAGCAGCCCCAGGCGTCCACGAGAGGGGTCCGGTCAGGCGCGTGAGCACCCTCCTCGGGGTCGATGTGGGCGGCACCTTCACCGACTTCCTGCTCTGGGAGGACGGCGCCTTCCGCATCCACAAGCGCCCATCCACCCCGGACGACCCCGCCCGTGCCGTCCTCGAAGGCCTCGATGAACTCGGGGCATCGCCCGACCTGGTGATCCACGGCTCCACCGTCGCCACGAACGCCGTGCTGGAACGGCGTGGCGCCCGCACCGCGCTGGTCACCACCGAGGGCTTCCGCGACCTCCTCACGATCGGCCGGCAGACCCGGCCGGCGATCTACGACCTGGAGCCGGAGACCCCGGCACCCCTCGTCGCGCCCGACCTCCTCTTCGAGTTCACCGGCCGCCTCGCGCCGGACGGCACGGTCGAGACCGCACCCGCACCCGGCGAGGCAGCCGAGCTGCTCCGCGCCGCGGAGGCGGCGGGCGCGGAGGCAGTGGCGGTCTCCCTGCTCCACGCCTACGCCAACCCGGCGCTGGAGGCCACGTTCGCAGCAGCCGGCACCCCACTCTTCCTCTCCCTCTCGACCGAGGTCTCCCCCGAGTACCGCGAGGTCGAACGCACGGCCACGACGGCGCTGAACGCCTACGTCGGCCCGGTGATGTCCCGCTACCTCGCGCGGCTCGCCGACGGGCTGCGCGCGCGTGGTGCCAGCGGCCTACAGGTTGTCCAGAGCGACGGCGGCGCAGCGGAGGTGGGACGCGCTTCCCGCTTTCCGGTGGCGACGCTGCTCTCCGGGCCGTCCGCCGGGGTGCAGGGCGCGCTTGCGGTGGCGCGGGACGCCGGCTTCGAGCGGATCATCACCTTCGACATGGGCGGCACCTCCACGGACGTTGCGCTGTGCGACGGCGCCGTGCCCACCCGGGCCGACGTCGTCGTCGCCGGGTTCCCCGCCCGCACCCCTGTCGTGGACGTGCATACGGTCGGCGCGGGCGGCGGCTCGATCGCCCGCCTGGATGCCGGCGGCGCGCTCCGCGTGGGGCCGGAGTCCGCCGGCGCCAACCCGGGCCCCGCCTGCTACGGAACGGGCGAGGCGTTCACGGTCACGGACGCCCAGGCCGTGCTCGGCCGCCTCGCGGGCGGCGGTCTGCTCGGCGGGCGCATGGCGCTTGACGCGACGCGCGCCGTGCGCGCCGCCACCCCGCTGCTCGACGCATTCGAGGACGGGCGGGCCGCGGCGCACGCCGTCCTGGCCGTGGCGACGGCGAACATGGAGCGCGCCCTGCGCGTGGTCTCCGTCCAGCGGGGCCATGACCCGCGCGAGTTCACGCTCGTCGCCTTCGGCGGCGCCGGCCCGCTGCAGGCCTGCGCGCTCGCCGAGGCGCTCGATATCCCGCGCATCCTGATCCCGGTGCTGCCGGGCGTCCTGTGCGCCCTGGGCGCTGCGCGCTCCGACCGCACGGCCACCCGGGCCCGCTCCGTCCTCGTGCCGCTGGACGAGGCGTCGTTCCCGGCCATCACCGCCGCGCTGGAAGCGGCAGCCGCAGAGGTCCGCGCGGTGCTCCCGGGCGCGGAGACGCTGGTCTCGACCGCCCTCGACCTCCGCTACCGGGGGCAGTCCTACGAGATCGCGGTGCCCGTCTTGGCGGACGCGCTGGGCGACGCCGCGGAGGCATTCCACGCCGCACACGAGCAGCGCTTCGCGCACGCCGACCGCGCCGCCGTGGTGGAGGTCGTCAACGTCCGCGCCGTCGCCCGCATCCCTGGCGCGACCCTGCTCCCGCTCCCGGCCTTCGGCCCCGGCGGTGCGCCGCCGGCCGCGGTCGTACCCGTGGAGTTCGCCGCGGGCCGCCTCGACACGGCGGTCTATAGCCGCGAGACGCTGGCGCCGGGCGACCGCATCCACGGGCCGGCGATCGTCACCCAGCTGGACGCGACGACGCTGATCGAGCCCGGGTGGGGCGCCACCGTCGACGCTGCGGGGAACCTGCTGCTGGAGCGCACCCGATGAGCGACCTCGTGCTCAGCGCCGCCGACCTCGCGATCACGGACGCCGCGCTCGCTTCCGTCGCGGAGGAGATGGGAGAGGCACTGGGCCGCACCGCCTTCTCGCCCAACATCAAGGAGCGGCGGGACCACTCCTTCGCCGTGTTCGATGCACGCGGCCAGATGGTCGCGCAAGCCGCCCACATCCCGGTCCACCTGGGCGCGATGCCCACGGCGGTGCGCGAGGTGATGGAACTCGGCCCGTTCGCGCCGGGCGACGTGCTGGCGCTGAACGACCCGTTCCGAGGCGGCACGCACCTGCCGGACATCACCACCGTCTCGCCGGTCTTCGCCGGCGGCGACACGCCGATCGCCTTCGTCGCCACGCGCGCGCACCACGCCGACATCGGCGGGATGGCGCCCGGCTCCATGCCCGTCGCGACCGAACTGCTGCAGGAAGGCCTGGTGATCCCGCCGATCCGCCTCATCGATGGCGGACGGCTGAACGAGGCGGCGTTCGCGCTCATCGTCCGCAACTCGCGCGCGCCGGAGGAGCGCCGCGGCGACCTGCGCGCGCAACTCGCCGCGACCGCGCTCGGCGCGCGGCGGGTGGAGGCACTCGCGGCGCACTTCGGCGAGGACGGGCTGCGGGAGCGGTTCGATGCGCTGCTCGCGCACGGCGAGCGGGTCATCCGCGCCGTCATCGCCGAAATCCCGGACGGCTCCTACGTCTTCGAGGATCGGTTGGAGGTGGGGCCGGACGGCGCCGCGATCCGCCTCGCGCTCACCGTCGAGGGCGAGACGGCGCATTTCGACTTCAGCGGCACGGACCCGGAGACCTCGATCGCCTCGGTGAACGCGGTCGCCGCCGTCAGCCGGTCGGCTTGCTATTACACGATCCGCTGCCTGGCCGGCGCCGACGCCCCCGCGAACGAGGGCTGCTACCGCCCGATCTCGTTCACGCTGCCGGAGCGCACGCTGGTCAACGCTGGGCCGCCTCGCGCGGTGTCGGCCGGCAACGTGGAGACGAGCCAGCGCGTGACGGATGTGGCGCTCGGCGCACTCGCGATCGCGCTGCCCGGGCGCATCCCCGCCGCCTCGCAGGGCACGATGAACAACATCACGATCGGTGGCTACGACCGCGCCCGAGGCCGTGCATACGCCTACTACGAGACGATCGCGGGCGGCGCGGGTGGCGGCCCGCTGCGTGCCGGGCGTTCCGGCGTCCACACCCATATGACGAACACGATGAACACGCCGGTGGAGGCGCTGCCCCTCGCCTACCCGTTCACCGTCGAGCGGTACGAGTTGCGCGCGGGCTCGGGCGGCTCGGGCCTGCACCCGGGCGGCGACGGGCTGGTGCGCGAGTACCGCTTCCAGGACCAGGCCACCGTGACGCTGGTCACGGAGCGGCGCACGCTCGCCCCGTGGGGCCTGTCGGGGGGCGGGCCCGGCGCCACCGGCCGCAACACGCTGATCCGCGCGGACGGCGCCACCAGCGACCTCGGTGCTCGCGCGCAGGTGCAGGTGCACCCCGGCGACCGTATCCGCATCGAAACGCCGGGCGGCGGCGGCTGGGGCACACCGAGCGCCTAGCGCCCTCGAACATCGCGCGCGCATGCTCCCGCCGCGTCCGTGCAGCGCCTATACTGGGTTCTCGGGAGACCCACCTCCCGTAATCGGTCGAGGCGACCCCATGCCTGACAACGAGCGACTCGAACGAGAGATCGAAGAGATCCTCGGCAAAATCGAGAACTTCCCGGAACCCCAGGCGCGTGCCCGGCGGGCGCGGAAGCGCCGCTTCGTGCGCGTCAGCGAGGCATTCAGGCAGCGTCAGCGCCAGGTGGCGCAACAACTGAGCCGCATCGCCGTCTCACAGATCATGCTGGCGTCGTTTGTCCTGATCCTGTTTTCGTTCTTCTTCCGCCGTGCCAATCCGGTCCTGATGAACTGGGTGATGTACGCCGGGATCATCCTGTTCGTGAGTAGTTTCGCGATCGTGATGTTCAGCGGTCGCCGCGGCGGCAGCACGGTGCGCCAGAACTGGCGCGGACGCCCGACCGAATACCGCACCACCCCCAGCCTGGCGGATCGCGTCCGTCGCTGGTGGCAGGAACGCAACGTCCCTCGCCGCTAACACGGCCACCAGCGCTCCCACCGCGCAGGAGTGAAGATGTCGGCGACCACCGTCGCGAGTGTTTCGGCGTGCTGACGCTGCCCGTGCATTACCCGGGATCTCTGCGTCGCCTCGGCATCGCAACCGTCGCGGTGGCCCTGCTGGCCGCCTGCGGGGGTGCTGAGCCACCCGCAGTCCTGGCCGGTTCCGCCGCGACCGCCACCGTGGCCGCCGCGCAGCCCACGACCAGGGTCGCACCGCTCGACGCGGCCGTGCCAAGCGCGTCCGCGACTGCGGTCGAAGCGGCTGCGGCCGCGCTGGTGCTCGAGCCGCGACTGGCGCTGGAGCACGTCCGTGTGCTTTCCCAGGAGATCGGCAGCCGACCGGCCGGCACCGCGCAGGAGCGTGCCGCCGCCGACTACATCGCCGAGACCCTCCGGGCCGCCGGGTATGATGTGACGATCGAGGAGTTCCCCTTCGAGGAGGACTTCGACCGCTCGTCGGTCACGGTGGCCGGGGCACCCGTCCCCGCGCTGGCAATGCGCGGCGGCGCGGACGGGACCGCGAACTGCATGCTGGTGTTCGCCGGTGTCGGCGAGACGGCCGACCTCGCCGGGGTGGAGATGCGTGGGCGGGTCGTGCTGTTCGACCGCGGCGTCGTCCCCTTCTCGGAGAAGGCCCGGGCGGCGGAGGCAGCCGGTGCCGTTGCGGTGATTGTCGTAAACCATGAGGACGGCCCGTTCCGCGGCAACCTGGGCGACCTCCAGGCCTCGATCCCGGTCGTCGCGGTCGCCGGGGATGTGCGCCCATCGCTCGTAAACGACCTGGGCCAGTCCGTGACCGTGTCCGCGGACGGCGGCATGAAGTCCGGCATCTCCCAGAACGTGGTGGCGAAAGCCGGGGGTGAGTGCCGTGCCTACCTCGGCGCGCACTACGACTCCGTGCCGGAGGGGCCGGGCGCAAACGACAACGCCACCGGGGTCGCCGTGATCCTGGAGGTCGCCCGCGTGAACCGGGTCCCCGGGCTCTGTGTGGTCGCGTTCGGCGCGGAAGAGACGGGCCTCTGGGGGTCGCGCGCGTACGTCTCCGACCACCTGGCGGGGACGGCGCGCTTCATGCTCAACGTGGACATGGCGGGCATCCTGGGCGGCCCGGTCATCGTCGGCGACCGCGTGCTCACGAACGACATCCTGAAACACATGACGGCCTCCGGCATCGCTTCACCACTACGCGCCGGGACCTTCCCCCCGTTCAGTTCCTCCGACCACGTTTCCTTCAGCGCCGTGGGCGTGCCCGCGGTCACCTTCAACTCCGGCGACGACCCAGCGATCCACACTGCGGAGGATGCCTTCGAACGCGTGGAGCCGGCGACGCTGACGATGTTCGTCCAGGCCGTGGATGCGGCGCTGCGGGGCCTGCTGCAATAGATCGCCCGCGGGCGGCTCGGCCATTGGTTTGTCCCGACCGAGAGCGCTCGGCTACGATGGATCGGCAATACGGATCACGCCATGCGCATACGCATCTTCACCATTCTGCTCACAACCGTCGCCATCACCCTCACCGCCTGCGGCAGCGAGGACGGCGAAGCCACGCCGCAGAGTGGCGGAGCGACGGCGATCCCGACCGCCACCCCGTTCGCGACGCTGCCCGAGCCCACGATCGTCACCGGGCCCGGTGGAGGCGTGAGTGGCCCCGTCGCGAGCGACGTGACGTACGTGGTGGAGCCCGGCGACGCCGTTTCGACGATCGCCGAGCGCTTCGGTGTGCCCGCGGACGTGATCCGCGAGGCGAACGGCATCACGAACGACGCGATCTTCGTTGGCCAGGTGCTGCGCATCCCGCGGAGCACCGGCGGCTCCGCCGCCACCCCGACCACGACACCTTCGACGGGCACCCCAGGCACCTACACCGTCCAGGCGGGTGACACCGCCTTCGGCATCGCCCTGCAGTTCGACGTCACCCTCGAGGCCCTCGAGACCGCAAACGGCGGCGGCCCAGGCGGGCTGGACGACCTCTCGCTCGGCCAGGTGCTACAGATCCCCCAGCCTTAGCAGCACTCAGTCGCCACCCCGCCGCGGGTGGCGGTCTCGCAATCCAGCGGGGATACTAACTGCCACCCTCCGGGGGCCGCCGGCGCCCCGGACGATCCTGACCACGCACCACCGACGGAGGACCTGCGCATGTCGATCGAGGAGAGCCTCGAACAGCTGGTCGCGCTGAAAGAGCGCGCGAAGCTGGGTGGCGGGCAGGACCGGATCGACGCGCAGCACCAGCGCGGCAAGCTCACCTCCCGCGAGCGCATCTCCATCCTCCTGGACCCCGGCACGTTCGAGGAACTCGACGCCCTCGCCCACGACTGGGAAGAGGATGGCGAGCACTTCTACGGGGACGCCGTGGTCACCGGCTGGGGCAAGGTGGACGGCCGCACGGTCTGCGTCTACGCGCAGGACTTCACCGTCTTCGGCGGCTCGCTGGGCGAAGTCGTCGGGACGAAGGTCTACAAGGTCATGGAACTGGCCATGAAGACCGGCGTGCCGGTCATTGGCCTGAATGACTCCGGTGGGGCGCGCATCCAGGAGGGTGTCGCCGCGCTGGCCGGCTACGGCGAGATCTTCCACGCGAACGTGAAGGCCTCCGGCGTCATCCCGCAGATCAGCGTGATCATGGGCCCCTGCGCCGGCGGCGCGGTCTACTCCCCCGCCCTCACCGACTTCATCTTCATGGTCGAGAAGACCAGCCAGATGTTCCTGACCGGGCCAGACGTCATCGCCTCCGTGACCGGCGAGGTCACCACTATGGAGGAACTCGGCGGCGCCGCCTCGCATGTGTCGAAGTCGGGCGTGGCCCACTTCGCCTCCAGGACGGAGGAGGAGTGCCTGGACGAGGTCCGGCGGCTGCTCTCCTACGTCCCCAGCAACAACATGGACGACGCCCCCCACCTGGACGGCGGCGACCCGATCGACCGCCGCCTGGACGACATCCTGACCGTCGTCCCGGGCGAGGCGGACATGCAGTACGACGTCCGTGACGTCATCGAGCGCGTCGTCGACAACGGCGAGTTCATGGAAGTGCACGAGTACTTCGCGCCGAACATCGTTGTCGGCTTCGGTCGCATCGGCGGACAGGCGATCGGCGTGGTCGCGAACCAGCCGCTGTACCTCGCCGGCGTGCTCGACATCGACTCGTCCCGGAAGGCCGCGCGCTTCGTCCGCTTCTGTGACTCCTTCAACATCCCGATCGTGACGCTGGTAGACGTGCCGGGCTTCCTGCCGGGCGTGTCGCAGGAGTACGGCGGGATCATCGCCCACGGCGCGAAGCTGGTGTACGCCTATGCCGCCGCGACCGTGCCGAAGATCACCGTCATCCTGCGCAAGGCGTTCGGTGGCGCGTACGACGCGATGGGCTCAAAGCACCTCGGCGCGGACGTGAACTACGCCTGGCCCACGGCGGCGATCGCCGTCATGGCCGGCTCGCAGGCGGTGAACATCATCAGCCGCCGCGAGATCACCGGCGCGGATGACCCGGACGCTGAGCGCAAGCGCCTGATCGATGACTACCGCGAGCGCCTCGAACACCCGTACATCGCCGCTGCCAAGGGATACATCGACGACGTGATCGACCCGCGTGACACGCGCGTGAAGATCGCGCACGCGCTGGACATGCTGCGGACGAAGTCCGTCCAGGTGGCCCCCAAGAAGCACGGAAACATGCCGCTGTAGGCAGCCCCTGCGGCGGCATACGGGCCTGCCGGTACTTCCCGGAGCAGATATACTCGGCGCGCCGCTGAGAGGACACGCCCCACGCCCGGGCCCAACGGGCCCCTCCTCTGTTATGTCGAGGGGCAGTCGCGGGATGGGGTGGCTGCGCCCGTGCAGCCTCCGCCCAACGGCACTCCGAGGGCCTGCGTACACCCGTCCGCGTGCGCGGAGCAGGTAGCGAGGAGCGTCCCCATGGCGAAGATCCCGGTTAAGAACGCGGTCGCCGAACTCGACGGCGACGAGATGACCCGCATCATCTGGGGGTTCATCAAGGACCGCCTGATCCTGCCGTATCTCGACATCAAGCTCGAGTACTACGACCTCGGCATCGAGAACCGCGACGCGACCAACGACCAGGTCACGATCGACTCTGCGAAGGCGATCCAGCGCCTGGGCGTGGGCGTGAAGTGCGCCACCATCACCCCAGACGAGCAGCGCGTGGAGGAGTTCGGCCTCAAGCAGATGTGGAAGTCCCCGAACGGGACGATCCGCAACATCCTGGGCGGCACGGTCTTCCGCGAGCCGATCATCTGCACCAACATCCCGCGCGTGGTCCCCAACTGGGAGCAGCCGATCATCATCGGCCGCCACGCGTTCGGCGATCAGTACCGCGCCACCGACTTCCGCACGAGCGGCCCCGGCACGCTCACCATGACCTTCACACCGGCCGGCGGCGAGGCGGTCACGCGCGAAGTCTACAAGTTCGAGGGCGATGGCATCGCCATGGGCATGTTCAACACCGATGAGTCGATCACCGGCTTCGCGGAGTCCTGCTTTAACTACGCCCTGCAGCGCAACTACCCGCTCTACCTCTCCACGAAGAACACGATCCTGAAGGCCTACGACGGCCGCTTCAAGGACATCTTTGAAGAGACCTACCAGACCAAGTTCAAGGCGCGCTTCGACGCCGCCGGCCTGACCTACGAGCACCGGCTGATCGACGACCTCGTCGCGCAGGTGCTGAAGTGGAACGGCGGCATCGTCTGGGCCGCGAAGAACTACGACGGCGACGTCCAGTCGGACATCGTCGCGCAGGGCTTCGGCTCGCTCGGCCTCATGTCCTCCGTCCTGCTCACGCCGGACGGCTCGATCGTGGAGGCGGAGGCGGCCCACGGCACGGTCACGCGGCACTACCGCCAGCACCAGGCCGGCCAGGAGACCTCCACGAACCCGATCGCCTCGATCTTCGCGTGGACACGTGGCCTCCAGCACCGCGCCAAGCTGGATGACAACAAGGACCTCGCCACCTTCGCCAGCACGCTGGAGAAGGTCTGCGTCGACACCGTCGAGGGCGGCCAGATGACGAAGGACCTGGCGATCCTGGTGGGCCCGGACCAGCCGTGGCTGACCACCAACCAGTTCCTTGCCGCACTGGACACCAACCTCCAGGCAGCCATGAAGTAGATCACGCTCGGGCCGCCGCCCCTCGCGGGACGGCGGCCTGGCGGTTTGCAGCAAGACGACGGTCCCTGGCGGGCAGACATCCGTGCGGGGACCGAAGGACAGGAGACTCCCCTGCGACAGAAGGTAACGATCGTCGGTGCCGGTAACACCGGCGCGACCATGGCCCAGATCCTCGCGGCCCGCGGTTACGCGGACGTGGTGCTGATCGACATCGTGGAGGGCCTGCCGCAGGGCAAGGCGCTGGACATTGCGGAGGCCGCCCCGTGGTCCCGCACCTCCTCCTCCCTGCTGGGCACGAACAACTGGGATGACACCGCCAACTCAGACGTGGTCGTGATCACCTCCGGCGTCGCCCGCAAGCCCGGCATGACGCGCGAGGATCTGCTGAGCGTGAACGCCGGCATCGTCCGCAGCGTCGTCGGCCAGGCCGCGAAGCAGTCGCCGAACGCGGTCCTCGTGATCTTCGCCAACCCGATGGACGCGATGTGCCACGTGGCGCTGGAGGCCTCCGGCTTCCCGAAGGAGCGCGTGGTCGGCCAGGGCGGCATGCTCGACACCGCCCG
This sequence comes from Dehalococcoidia bacterium, assembly GCA_030684635.1. Taxonomy (GTDB): domain Bacteria; phylum Chloroflexota; class Dehalococcoidia; order UBA2979; family UBA2979; genus W-Chloroflexi-9. The sequence continues at coordinate 11,066 of JAUXUW010000048.1, read as the reverse complement.
CTACCGCACCTTCATCGCCATGGAGACCGGTACCTCCGTGAAGGACGTCTCTGCGTGGGTGCTCGGCGGCCACACCGAGGCGACCATGGTCCCGCTGTCCTCCAACGCCACCGTCGGCGGTGTGCCGCTGACGCAGCTGCTGCCGGCCGCGCAGGTGGAGGCGGTAGTGAACCGCGCGAAGCGCGGCGGCGCCGAGATCGTTGACCTGCTCAAGACCGGCAGCGCCTTCGTGGCCCCAGCCGTCGCGACGATCGAGATGGTGGACGCGATCCTCCTGGACGAGCGCCGCATCCTCCCCTGCTGCACGCTACTGGACGGCCAGTGGGGGATCACGGACGCCTACGTGGGCGCGCCGGTCGTGCTGGGAAAGGGCGGCATCCAGTACGTTTACGAAATCCCCGTCAGCGACGCAGAGCGCGACGCGATCCGCGCCGCCGGCGACGCCGTGAAGGAACTCGTCGCGGCGACGTCTCGCTAGTCGCGAGCATCGAAGGGGCACGCGCATGACCGGGACTCGCATCGAGTCCGACACGATGGGCACCATCGAGGTCGCCTCGGACCGTTACTGGGGGGCACAGACCCAGCGCTCGCTCCAGAACTTCAAGATCGGCACGGAGCGCATGCCCCGGCCGCTGATCCGCGGCCTGGCGATCGTGAAGTACGCCTCCGCCGAGGTGAACCACGACCTCGGCAAGCTCGATGTCGACCTGACCGAGGCGATCAAGCACGCCGCGCAGGAGGTCATCGACGGCAAGCTGGAGGACCACTTCCCGCTCGTCGTCTGGCAGACCGGCTCCGGCACCCAGACGAACATGAACGTGAACGAGGTCATCTCCAACCGCGCGATCGAGATGCTCGGCGGGGAGATGGGGTCGAAGAAGCCCGTCCACCCCAACGACCACGTGAACATGTCGCAGTCCTCCAACGACACCTTCCCCGGCGCGATGAGCATCGCGACCGCGGAGGAGGCCGTGCGGAGCCTGGTGCCGGCACTCCAGTACCTCCACGACGCCCTCGACGCGAAGGCAAAGGCGTTCGACTCGATCGTGAAGATCGGCCGCACGCACCTGATGGACGCCGTCCCGATGACCCTCGGGCAGGAGTTCTCGGGTTATGTCCAGCAGGTCGCCTACGGCATCCGCCGGATCGAAGCGGTCCTGCCGCGGCTGTACGAGCTGGCGCTGGGCGGCACGGCCGTCGGCACGGGGCTGAACACGCACCCGGAGTACGCGGAGCGCGTGGCGGCGAAGATCGCGGCCTACACCGGCCTCCCGTTCGTCACGGCCCCGAACAAGTTCGAGTCGCTCGCCGCGCACGACGCGCAGGTCGAACTCGCGGGGATGCTCAACACCATCGCCGCGTCGCTGATGAAGATCGCGAACGACATCCGCCTGCTCGGCTCTGGCCCCCGGGCCGGCCTCGCCGAGCTGCGGCTGCCGGAGAACGAGCCGGGCTCCTCGATCATGCCCGGCAAGGTGAACCCGACCCAGTCCGAGGCGGTGACGATGGTCTGCGCCCAGGTGATGGGCAACGCGGTGGCAGTCTCCATCGGCGGCGCCACGGGTCACTTCGAACTGAACGTATTCAAGCCGGTCATCGCCTACAACAACCTGCAGAGCATCCGGCTGCTGGCGGACGCGGCGCGCTCCTTCACGGACAACTGTGTCGTGGGCATCGAGCCGAACCGGGTGCGCATCCAGGAGTTGATGGAGTCATCACTGATGCTGGTGACAGCGCTGAACTCCTACATCGGCTACGACAACGCGGCGAAGATCGCGAAGAAGGCCCACGCGGAGGGCACCTCCCTGAGGGAGTCCGGCCTCGCGCTGGGCCTCTTCACGGAGGCGCAGTTCGCCGAGTGGGTGAAGCCCGAGGAGATGACGCACCCGTAGGGTGTCCATTTCGCGGCTCTCGCACGAAGAGGACGGCCCGCCGGTGACGGCGTGCCGTTTTCGTTGCTCCGTGGGGCGCCCGAGGGCGTCTGGATGGGCCGTAGCGGGCGCTGTGCGCCCGCCCCACCCCCCTGCCCCTCGCCCCAGGGCGAGGGGATGAGATGCGATGGGGCTCCGCCCCATCGCGGGTGGCCCCGCTCGCTGCCGCGACGGGCCGGAGCGGCAACGCGCTACGCGCCTGCCGCGAGGCGCCGGCGCCGTTCGTGGTGAGCCTGTCGAACCGCCACCGCCCACCGGCCACGCCCCGAAGCGCCACCGAGCCGCCCTCGGATGATCGATACGCTGACCGAGTCGCTCCTCGCAGCGTTCGGGGAGGAACTGGCGGCGTACCAGCTGGAGAAGGGGACGATCCGCTTCCCCTACGACCGCCCGGTGCCGGTCAAGTTCATCACTGCGATGGCGAAGTTCCGCGCGAAGGAGAACGCGCAGGTCGCCGCCTCGAAGCACTAGAAGCGCTGGGCTGCAGAGGGTCGCTTATTCTTGAGGCTCACAACCGACGCCATCCTCGTCGGCATCGAACCGATGGGGGTCGCTTCCTACAACCCGAAACGAACGTTCCTCGACATCCTCACAGTCGAGGTCAGGCATGTGCGGAGGAACGCAGAAGTCAGGGTAGGCGGCGTCACAACGTGCTCGCGAACTCGGCCTAGATCTATCGATGAACTGCTCCGCTAGAAGCGCATCACAACTGACCCATGTCATGTCGTTGCCGGACCAGCACTCGCAGCCGTCATCGTGACAAAGAACGGTTTCCGCCGGGTGAGTAGGTACTGGTCTGGGAAGTCGAGTTCGTCCGGACGATTCGCTCATCGCGCCGCCGTAGCCTGACCACCAGACCCAGGAGACACCTGGTTCGGCGGTGACGCGAACGGCGTACTGTCCGGCCATCGCGGAGTTACTCTCGTCGCCGTTGGCGCACCCAGTTACCTCCGCAGTTACCAGGAGCCAAGCGACAACCGCCCGATTCCGAAGCACCTCGACGAAGGCGACGCTAGGAACGTAATTGCCATTCGTGTCCCGTGAGGCATTCAGGACTTCCGCGCAAAGCTTCCATCCCTTCCCGGGCGCGGCAAAACCGACCGACTCATTGTCGCCTTGACCTTCTTCGGCTACCGGCCCCCATGAGACGTAAGTCTCTCTGTCAGGAATGTCAGCCGAACAGGCGGCCGCCATCGCGATGGCTGGAACAGCGATGAGCAGCAGCTTCAGGAAGGCCATTCCCAACACCGTCCTTCCATCCCACCAAGGAACCTGCACAGTAGAACCCTAGCAAAAAGCTGCGTGTCCGACGCCGGCGCCATTAGGTGCTCATACCAGATCCCCGGTGCACCGAAACGGCCCGCCTTGCGGCGGGCCGTCGTCGTGTGTGCGGTGACCTCAAGGGCTACTTCGCGAGGCCCTGACCGCCGAGGCGGCGGTTGAGGGACTTCCCCTTGATGAAGTCGCGGTTCATGTAGGAGATGAAGTCGATCGAGATGCCCTTCGGGCACGCGACCTGGCATTCGCCGTGGTTCGTGCAGCCGCCGAAGTACTCCTCCATCTTCTCGACCATCGCCACGGTCCGCTGCCAGCGTTCGGCCTGGCCCTGCGGGAGCAGGTTCAGGTGCTGGAGTTTCGCCGAGGTGAAGAGTTGTGCCGCGCCGTTCGGGCAGGCGGCGACGCAGGCGCCGCAGCCGATGCACTCGGCGGCATCCATCGCGGCGTCGGAGACTTCCTTCGGGATCGGGAGCATGTTCGCTTCCGGCGCGGAGCCCGTGTTGACGCTGATAAAGCCGCCCACCTCGATGATCCGGTCGAGCGCGGAGCGGTTCACGACCAGGTCGCGGATCACCGGGAACGCACCAGCGCGCCACGGCTCCACGACGATGGTGTCGCCATCCTTGAACGTGCGCATGTGCAACTGGCAGGTGGCCGTGCGCTCGTGCCCGCCGTGCGCCTTGCCGTTGATCATGACGCCGCAGGAGCCGCAGATGCCTTCGCGGCAGTCGTGCTCGAACTGGATCGGCTCCACGCCCTCCGTGATCAGCCGCTCGTTCACGATGTCGAGCATCTCGAGGAACGACATGTCCGCGGAGATACCCTGCACGGGGTAGGTCTCGAAACGTCCACGCGCCTGAGGGCCGTCCTGGCGCCACACCTTCAGCGTGAGGTCCATTACTTGTAGCTCCTCTGCGCCACGTGGATGTTCTCGAACGTCAGCGCCTCCTTGTGGAGCGCCTGGGGCTGACCGTCGCCGGTCCACTCCCACGCGCCGACGTACGAGAAGTGCTCGTCGTCGCGCATCGCCTCGCCGTCCTCGGTCTGAGACTCGATGCGCAGGTGGCCGCCGCACGACTCCTCGCGGTGGAGGGCGTCGCGGATCAGCAGCTCACCGAGTTCGAAGAAGTCGGCGACGCGGCCGGCCTTCTCCAGCGAGTCATTCAGGCTGTCGCCGGTGCCGAGGATGCGGAGGTCGCGGTCGAAATCGGCGCGCAGCGCGGGGATGTCGCGGAGGGCCTGCTCCAGGCCCGCCTTCGACCGCTCCATGCCGGCCTGTTCCCACATGATCTTCCCGAGTTCGCGGTGGAAGTGGTCCGGCGACTTCGTCCCCTTGATGGAGAGGAAGCGCCTGGTCTGCTCCTCCACCCCCTTGCGGGCTTCGACGAAGGCCGGGTGGTCGGTGCCGGGCGCCTTCTGCCCGAGCAGGCCGGCGAGGTAGTCGCCGACGGTGTACGGCAGGATGAAGTAGCCGTCCGCCAGGCCCTGCATCAGCGCGGACGCGCCCAGGCGGTTCGCTCCATGGTCGGAGAAGTTCGCCTCCCCGGCCACGAACACGCCGGGGATGCTGCTCATCAGGTTGTAGTCCACCCAGAGGCCACCCATGGTGTAGTGGATCGCCGGGTAGATGCGCATCGGCGTCTCGTACGGGTCCTCGTCGGTGATGCGGTCGTACATCTCGAACAGATTGCCGTAGCGCTCCTCGACCTCCTTGCGGCCGAGCCGCTGGATCGCCTCCGCGAAGTCCAGGTACACGCCGTTCCGCTTCGGCCCCACGCCGCGGCCCTGGTCCACCTGCCGCTTCGCAGCGCGGGAAGCGACATCGCGCGGGACAAGGTTGCCGAACGAGGGGTACATCCGCTCCAGGTAGTAGTCGCGGTCCGCCTCGGGGATCTGGTTCGGTGGACGGGTGTCCGCGGGATCCTTCGGCACCCAGATGCGGCCGTCGTTGCGGAGCGACTCGCTCATCAGCGTCAGTTTCGACTGGAAGTCGTCGCTGGCGGGGATGCAGGTCGGGTGGATCTGCGTATAGCAGGGGTTCGCGAAGAGCGCGCCTCTCTTGTGCGCCCGCCAGGCGGCGGTCGCGTTGCTCTTCTTCGCGTTCGTCGACAGGTAGTAGACGTTGCCGTAGCCGCCGGTCGCCAGCACCACCGCGTGCGCGGCGTGGCTGGAGACCTCGCCGGTCACGAGGTCGCGGACGACGACGCCGGCGGCGCGGCCGTCCACCGTCACCACGTCCAGCATCTCCTGGCGCGGGAACAACTCCACGGTGCCCAGACCAACCTGGCGCATGAGCGTGGAGTAGGCCCCGAGCAGCAACTGCTGGCCGGTCTGGCCTCGGGCGTAGAAGGTGCGGGAGACCTGCACGCCGCCGAAGGAGCGGTTGTCCAGCAGGCCGCCGTACTCGCGCGCGAACGGGACGCCCTGCGCGACGCACTGGTCGATGATGTTCACGCTCAGTTCGGCGAGGCGGTGCACGTTCGCCTCGCGGGAGCGGAAGTCGCCGCCCTTGATGGTGTCGTAGAACAGGCGGAAGACGGAGTCGCCGTCGTTCTGGTAGTTCTTCGCGGCGTTGATGCCGCCCTGCGCGGCGATCGAGTGCGCGCGCCTCGGCGAGTCGTGGTAGGTGAAGACCTTCACGTTGTAGCCAAGTTCGGCCAGGCTGGCCGCGCCGGAGGCGCCGGCGAGGCCGCTCCCGATCATGATCACCGTGAAGCGGCGCTTGTTGGCGGGGTTCACCAGCCGCATGTTGAAGCGGTGGCTCTCCCACTTCTCGTTGATCGGGCCGTCCGGGATACGGGCGTCTAGCGTCACCATCAGGCCGCTCCTAACCCACGATGCCGGTGAGTACCGCGATCGGGAACGAGATGTTCCCGCCCACGATCACCGCCGTGAACAGCGCAGCGAAACCGCGACGCAGCCAGTTGATGCTCGGGTTGTTCACCCCCAGCGATTGGAAGAGGCTCCACGCACCGTGATACAGGTGCACGCCCAGCGCGAGGTTGGCGACGATGTAGAGGATCGACACCGGCACGCGCTCGAACGAGGCGACCACGTTGTTGTAGACCGCGCCGTGCTCAAAGTCCGGGTTCGCGAAGCCCCACGTCAGGTCTGCGAGGTGGAACGCCAGGAAGAGCAGGATGATCGGCCCGGTCCACTTCATGGTCCGGGAAGCCCAGTTCGCGGCGATGTAGTCGCGCTTCGACTGGTAGCCCATGGGGCGGGCCCGGCGGTTCATCGCCCACAGCGAGAACGCCGAGTGGACGTGCAGCACGAGCGCAACCGAAAGCACCCCGCGCATCAGCCAGAGCGCGTTCTCCTTCGGCAGGATCGGGTAGGCGATCTCGCGGAGGCCCACCGCGTAGTGGTCCAGTTCCGCGGCGCCCAGGTACATCTTCAGGTTGCCGAACATGTGCAGGGCAATGAAACCCATGCCGATCACGCCCGTGATCGCCATGACCCACTTCTTGCCGACTGCTGTCTGGTAGAGGTTGAGCGGCCAGGGCAACTGCCGCTTTGGCCTGCGGTTCACCGGTGTGACGGCGGCCTCCACCGTCGACCGTGGCTTCGCCTGCACCATGTGCCCGCCCCTCGACTGATGTCCCCGTTGCCGGCGCTCCCCCGAGGGCGCCCCGGCTCACCCGTACCCTACTGCCGCCCGCGGTTCCCGGCGAGCCTACCCGCCCGCGCCCGTCCGCGCCCGGTGACGGGCCAGCAGGCTCAGCGCGATCAGGGTCTTGCTGTCCTCGATCTCGCCCGCGTCGATCGCCGCCTCGATCTGGCCGACCGTCATGCGGATCGGCTCGGCGATGTACTCGTCGTGGTCCTGCGGGAGGGGGTCGTGGCGGAGGTCGGTGGCGAGGTAGTAGTGGATGTACTCGGAGCAGAAGCCCGGCGCCATCCACGCCCCACCCAGGCGGACGAGCGTGCCGGCGGCGTAGCCAGTCTCCTCCCGCACCTCGCGCGCCGCGGTGACATCCGGGTCTTCGCCCGCCTCCCGGGTGCCGGCGGGGATCTCGACCAGTTCGCGGCCCACGGCGTGCCGGTACTGGCTCACCATCAGCCAGCGCCCGTCCGCGTCCTCCACCACCAGCGCCACGGCGCCGGGGTGCCAGACGATCGCCCGATCCACCTCGTGCCCGTTCGGGAAGCGGATCACGTCGCGGGTGACGTTGATGTAGCCGGCGGCGGCCAGCGGCTCGGAGGAGACGAGCGTCGGGAGTGGTCGGGGCGCCTCGGCGGTCACGAGGTGGCGTCCGCCGGCTCGAGGTCGAGGACCATCGCGATCTCGTCGCAGCCCGGGAACTTCGGGCAGCGGTAGCACTCGTTCCAGACCTTGCGCGGCAGGTTCATCACGTCCGCCTGCTGCCAGTCCAGCCGCTCGAAGAAGCCCGGCCGGTAGGTCAGCGCGAACAGCCGGGAGAGGCCCAGCGCCCGTCCCTCCGCGACGCAGGCGCGCACAAGGGCGGCGCCGATGCCGCGGGAGTGCTCCGACTCCTCCACGGCGAGCGACTTGAGTTCAGCCAGGTCCGCCCAGGTGATGTGCAGCGCCGCACAGCCAACGACACGACCGTTCTCACGCACCACGAAGAAGTCGCGCAGGTTCTCGTACGTCTCACCCAGGGTGCGCGGGAGCATCTGCCCCTGCGCGGCCCAGTAGTTGATGAGCTGCGCGATGCCCTCACCGTCGCGCGTGGTGGCGCGTTCGACGCGGACCTCGGTGCTTGGGCGGGCGGTATCGGCGGTCATGGTGCCTACAGGATAGACAACCCGCGGCGGAGGCGCGCGGGGCTCGGGACTCCTCGGGCGCTACGGGCCCGGCTCGTCCAGCACGTGGTCCAGGCGCAGCCAGCCGAGGCGGACCGCCAGGTTCTGGTAGAACTCCGTCTCCGGCCCGAGGCGGACGAAATCGACCGTCCGGGGCGAGCGTGTGATCTCCACGACCGACCCGGAGCCGACCGGGCGGTGGTGAAGGCCGTCGACGCCCAGCACCGCCTCGTAGCCGCGCTCCACGGAGAGCCGCAGCCGTGCTGTGCCGGGCAGCACCAGGGCGTTCGCGCGCGTCAGGTGCGGCGCCACGGGCACCAGGATCATCTCGTCCGAACTCGGGTGCAGGATCGGCCCACCCACGGACAGCGCATACCCCGTGGAGCCGGTCGCCGTCGCGACCACGATGGCGTCCGCCCGGTACTCCGCCAGCAGCACGCCATCGATGCGGGCCTCGACCGAGATCGTCCGCCCGAGGGTGGCCCGGCCGATGACGATGTCGTTCAGCGCGTGGAGCGGCTCCGACTCCCCCGTCTGCACCTGCACCATCGCGCGGGTCTCCAACCGGGCATCGCCGGCCAGCACCCGCGCGAAGTCGGCGGTCACGTTCGCCTCAACCGACTCGGTGAGGAAGCCCAGCCGCCCCATCCGGACACCGAAAACGGGGACTCCCACACGGGAGGCGTAGGCGGAGGCGTGGAGCATGGTGCCGTCACCGCCCACGCACACCAGCAGCCCGCAGCCGCGGAGGCGGGACAGGAACGCCTCGCCGTCGTGCTCGGAGGGCTCTGCCAGCGGCATGACGTGCGCGCTGGCGCCAGCGGCCACCACCTGTGCGGCCAGCGCCGTCGCCAGCTCCTCGGCGCGCGCGAGCGAGGGGTGGAAGGCGACCAGCACCGACCGAGGGGTAACGAAGTCGCTCACGAGGCGCGCTCCAGTCCGGGCGCTCCGCCTGCCGGGACGCGCAGCCAGAGGAAGAACTCGCGGTTGCCGGCCGGGCCCAGCAGCGGCGAGCGGATCACGCCCGCCACCCGCAGCCCGAGGTCAATGGCAGCCAGCGCGACCTTACCGATGCAGGCCGCGTGGACGACGGGGTCGTGTACCACGCCGCCCTTCTGCACCTGCTCCCGCCCTGCCTCGAACTGCGGCTTCACCAGGATCAGCAGGTGCCCACCGGGGCGCACGGAACGGGCGACGGCAGGGAGGACGGTGGCGGCGGAGATGAAAGAGACGTCCATCACCAGCAGGTCCACCGGCGGGTCGATCGGCTCCATCGAACGGGCGTTGACGCGCTCGATCAGGGTTACGCGCGGGTCGGCGCGCAGTTTCGCGGCGAACTCGCCGTAGGCCACGTCCACGGCGACCACGTGCGCCGCGCCGCGCTGCAGCAGGCAGTCCGTGAAGCCGCCCGTGGAGGCGCCCACGTCCAGGCAACGCAGCCCGGCCGGGTCGATCCCTGAGGCATCGAGCGCGTGCGCCAGTTTCTCGCCGCCGCGGCTGACGAAGGGGGGCGCCGTCTTCACCTCGATCACCGCGTCCGCGGCGACCGGGGCGGCGGCACGGAGGGCGACCTGGCCGTCCACCACCACCTCGCGCGCGAGGATGAGCGCACGAGCGCGGTCACGGCCGGAGGCGAGGCCGCGCTCGACCAGCAACTGATCCAGGCGCTGCTTCCCGGCGCGGGTGGGGGTGGGTGCGGTCATGCGGGCTCCGTGCGCGCGTGGATCATACGTCCCTCACCGCGTCCGGGGCGCGGCAAGGGCCGGGCGCGGACGGGAGCGGGTCAGGCGGAGCGGGCGGTGTCCTGCTCGAACTCGATCGGGCCACCGGCCGCGGTGAGCAGGAGCGGACGCTGGCGGTTGTGGACGGTCTCCGCGGAGACCACGCACTTCTTGATGTCGGACCGGGACGGGATCTCGAACATCACGTCCATCAGCGTCTCTTCCAGCACCGTGCGGAGGCCGCGGGCACCGGTCTTCTGGGTGATCGCACGCTCCGCGATGGCACGAAGGGCGTCCTCCGTGAAGGAGAGCTCCACGTCGTCCAGGGCAAAGAGGCGCTGGAACTGGCGGGCCACGGCGCTCTTCGGCTGGGTGAGGATCGCGATCATCATCTCTACGTCCAGCGGGTCGAGCGTGGAGACGACGGGCAGGCGGCCCACAAACTCGGGGATCAGGCCGAACTGGAGCAGGTCGTCGTGGGAGACGTGGCGCAGGATCTGCGCGCGCTCCGCCTCGATCTCCTCGCGCGGGCGCGGGTCCGGCTGGAAGCCGAGCGAGCGGACGCCGAAGCCGGTGCGCTTCGAGATGATCTTCTCGAGGCCCTCGAAGGCGCCGCCGCAGATGAACAGGATGTTGGCGGTGTTGATCTGGATGAAGTCCTGGTGGGGGTGCTTCCGGCCGCCCTGCGGCGGCACCGAGGCGACCGTGCCCTCAATAATCTTGAGCAGCGCCTGCTGCACACCCTCGCCGGACACATCGCGCGTGATCGAGGGGTTGTCGCTCTTGCGGGCGATCTTGTCGATCTCGTCGATGTAGACGATGCCGCGCTCCGCCTTCTGGATGTCGAAGTCGGCGGACTGGATGAGGTGCAGGAGGATGTTCTCCACGTCCTCACCCACGTAGCCGGCCTCGGTGAGGGCGGTCGCGTCAGCGATGGAGAACGGGACGTCCAGCATGCGGGCGAGGGTGCGGGCGAACTCGGTCTTGCCGGTACCCGTGGAGCCGATCAGGAGGATGTTGGACTTCTCGAGGTCCAGGTCCGCCTGGGGCGGCGCGTCGATGCGCTTGTAGTGGTTGTAGACGGCGACGGCCAGGGACCGCTTGGCCTCTTCCTGCCCGACGACGTAGTCGTTCAGCGTCGCGTAGATGTCGCGGGGCTTGGGCAGCTGCTCGAGGTCGAGCGCCACCGGCGCCGTGAGCTCCTCGTCGATGATCTCGTTACAGAGGTCGATGCACTCGTCGCAGATGTACACGCCCGGACCGGCGATGAGCTTCTTGACCTGCCTCTGCGACTTGCCGCAGAAGCTGCAGAGCAGCTGATCGTTACCGTCGCTCGTTCCTGCCAACTCACTCCTCCTCGTGCGAAGAC
>JAUXUW010000044.1 GCA_030684635.1 Dehalococcoidia bacterium | reverse complement strand
GGGCGAGGAGGGGAGCGCCGCGGGCAGATCGATCTGCCCGCGGCGCTCCCCTCCTCGCCCTGCCTCCCCCGCCCCTCCTGATATCGTGCACATCAAGCCGGAACGCGCGGCCAGAGCACGACGGATGGGGACTGCTGAGTGGCTGACGACGCCGCCGAGATCCAGGTACATCGAGGGCTGAACGGGGTCTACTTCGACCGCTCCGCCGTCTGCTCGATCGACGGGCGCGCCGGCGAACTCCGCTACCGCGGCTACTCCATCCACGACCTCGCCGAGCGCTCCACCTTCGAGGAGACGGCGTACCTCCTCTTCCACGGCGCCCTGCCGACGCGCGGACAACTCGACCTCTGGGACGCCGAACTGAAGGCCGCCCGCGACCTGCCCGGCCCGGTCTTCGACGTGATCCGCGCGATGCTCCACGGCCACCCGATGGATGTGCTGCGCACCGCCGTCTCCAGCCTTGCCGCCTTCGACCCGGACGTCGCCGACAACTCGCCGGAGGCGACGCTGCGGAAGTCCGTCCGCCTCACCAGCCAGGTGCCGATGATCATCGCCGCGCACCACCGGCTGCGGTCGGGCCTCGACCCCGTCGTACCGAGGCCGGACCTGGGCCACGCCGCGAACTTCCTCTACCTGATGAAGGGCGAGGTGCCGTCCGAGAACGCGACGCGGCTGATGGACCTGGACCTGATCCTGCACGCGGAGCACGGCAGCAACGCCTCCGCCTTCACCGCGCGCGTGGTCGCGGGCACGGACGCGGACCTGCACGCCTGCGTCACCGCCGCCATCGGCGCGCTCTCCGGGCCGGCGCACGGCGGCGCCGCCGAGAACGTGATGCGCATGGCGCAGGAGATCGGCGACCCCGCCAACGCCGCCGCCTACGTGAAGGGGCTCCGCGACCGTCGCGAGCCGGTCATGGGCTTCGGGCACCGCGTCTACCGCACGGAGGACCCGCGCGCGCGACACATGCGCGAGGGCGTCCGGCGGCTCTCCCAGGAGATGGAAGAGCCGAAGTGGTACGCGATCCTCGAAGCGGTCGTGGAGGCAATGCGCCCGTACGCGCGCCTGGGCGTGAACGTGAACGTCGATTTCTACGCGGGCGTCGTCTACTACCTGCACGGCATCCCGGAGGACCTCTTCGTCCCCATCTTCGCCGTCGGCCGCACCCCGGGCTGGTGCGTGCAGGTGCTGGAGCAGTACGAGCACAACATCCTCATCCGCCCCCTCACCGTCTACTCCGGCCCCCCGCCCCGCGACTACGTCGCCATCGAGGAGCGATAGGTCGTTGGGAGATGACCCGGCGCACAACGTGGCAGTTGTCCGAACAATCCTCCGTTCGGCACACATGCCGTTTCTTCGCATCGAGCCGCGTCAACCGGGACACCCTGATCCACGTGGTGCAGGCGGGCGCCGCGCTCGACTTCGAGGTCACCGATGCGATATCCGATGGCAGTCGCAGTGTTGCGGTGGAGACCGACTCGTTCCATGACCTGTGTCACACTTCGATTGCCCTTCTCAGCGACGACGAGCAGGCTCAGTTGCGCGCAACGTTCGCCGAAACCCGGGTCAGCTGCGCATTTCAGCGATACCCACCGAAGCAGCAGGGCGCCGCACTCCAGTTTCTGCGCTGGTTGATCGCCAACCCGGGCCTTGCGGGCGATCACGAGTTCTACCCGGACCTCTATCACAGCAAACACGCTCAGAACCCAGAGATTCGGAGGATGATTCCTCCGATCCCGGGAATGTCACACATCTGGGTGATGCGCGGCACTGGGGAAGATGGTCTGCGTTTCGGTCTGATCCGTGAACTGGAGGTCTGGGATGATGAGCGCGCGATCCTGGCCGTAATTGGTAAGAAGGTTCGAAAGCGCTACATGGTTGACGCACCGTTCGAGCTCGCCGTTTTCGTTCGGGGCTGGGTCCCCTCGGAGTACGGCCTCGTCCGGATCGGAAAGGCGCTGGGACCGACCCTCGACCGGTCTGCCTTCCGACGAGTCTGGCTTGTGGATTCGAGCGCGGCTGTTCGCCTGTGGCTGCGGTCATAATGCGCTGCGGCATCTGCAAGCACGGCGAAACAGCACCCGGTGAGACGACCGTCGTCCTTGAACGCGGCGAGTCGGTGATCGTGGTACGCGGCGTTCCGGCCGAGGTCTGCGACACCTGTGACGAGGCGTACGTCTCCGAGGAGGTCAGCGCCGTCGTGTTCGGGCTCGCGGATGCCGCCGTAGCCCGCGGCGCCGAGGTCGAAG
>JAUXUW010000041.1 GCA_030684635.1 Dehalococcoidia bacterium | reverse complement strand
CTTCGACTACACGCACTACATGGATCGCAAGGACGGCCGCCGGATGGCGCGCTTCTCGCAACTCGCGATCGCGGCCGCCCGCATGGCGATCGACCACGCCGGCCTGGACCTCGAGCGCGTCGACCGCGAGCGTGTCGGCGTTGTCATGGGCAACGGCGGCGGCGGCCTCCCCAACGACCTCGAGGCGGTGCGCACGATCGACAGTCGCGGCGGCATGAAGGTCGACCCGTTCTACGTCTCGAAGCGCCTCTCGAACATGGCCGGCGGCAACGTCGCCATCCAGTTCGGGCTGCTCGGCTACAACACCACCGTCACCACCGCCTGCGCGGCCGGCACCCAGGCGATCGGCGAGGCGATGGAGGTCATCCGTCGTGGCGCTGCCGACGTTGTGATCGCCGGCGGCGCGGAGGCCGGCATCTGTGAACTCGGCCTCGCCGGATTCGCCTCCATGCGCGCGCTGAGCACCGGCTACAACGACACGCCGGAGCGCGCGAGCCGCCCGTTCGACCGTGACCGCGACGGGTTCGTCCCGTCCGAGGGTTCCGGGCTGCTCGTCCTCGAAAGCCTCGATCACGCCCGCGCCCGTGGGGCGGAGCCGCTCGCCGAAATCGTCGGCTACGGCTGCACCGCGGACGCCGCCTACCTCGTCGCCCCCGCCGAGAACGGCGCCGGCGCGGCGCGCGCGATGCGCCTCGCGCTGCGCGACGCCGCCGTGGATGCCAGCGAGGTGGACTTCGTCTCCGCCCACGCCACCTCGACCGATGTCGGTGACCGCTCCGAGACCGAGGCGATCAAGACCGCCCTCGGTGAGCACGCCTCGAAGGTGATGGTCTCCGCGATGAAGTCGCAGATCGGCCACCTGCTCGGCGCCGCTGGCGGCGTCGAGACGATCGCGCTCGTGCAGGCGCTGCGCACTGGCATCGTCCCGCCCACCCTCAACCTCGACAACCCGTCCGAGGGCTGCGACCTCGACTACGTCCCGCACGAGGCCCGCGATACCGGCGTCCGCATCGGCGTCAAGAACTCCTTCGGCTTCGGCGGCCAGAACGCCGTCCTCGTCCTCCGCCGCTTCGAGGGCTAATCCCCCGCTCGGTCGCAGCCGGTCGAACCGCCTCCGCCATGCAA
>JAUXUW010000040.1 GCA_030684635.1 Dehalococcoidia bacterium | reverse complement strand
AGATGCCACCGCCGATCCACAGCCACGCGATGAACGGGTTCACGAACGCCTGGATCTCGGTGAGCCGCTCGGCATCCCAGCCCTGGACGAACAGGTACAGGTCCCGGGTCAGGCTGCCGTCCACCGCGACGATGGCGACCGGCTGCTCCGGGAAGTTCGCGAAGAACCGCCGTCCCGGCTCCAGGTAGCCCTCCACCTTGCCGTCGCGCTCCACGCGCACGCGGGCCACCACCTCCACGTCGATGCCGTTCACGCCGGGGGAGCGGGTCGCGAGGTCCTCGAAGACCATCGTGTAGCCGCCGGCCTCGAACGACTCGCCCGGGCTGACGATCGCCCGGGTCTGGCTCTGGTAGACGGTGGAGGCGACCACGGCCACGGCCATGACGGCGACGCCGATATGCACCAGGTAGCCGCCGTACTTACGCGGGTCGCGGTTGAAGAGCGCACCGAATGCGCCCAGCCACGAGACTCCTCGGGCGGAGCGGAGCGCGAGCGTCCCGGCCGCGTACTCGCGGGCGGTCACGATGAGGATCGCGATGACGCCGCCGATGCCAGCGAGGGCGAACGGGTCGCGCACGCCCAGCACGGCCAGCACGACGAGCGCGAGCAGCAGGAGCGCACCCGGCACGATGAACCGCCGCCCCAGGGCGCCCGGGGCGGCCTTCCGCCACGGCACCACCGTGCCGGCCGCAGTCAGGAACAGCATCACGATCAGCAGCGGGCCGACCACGTCGTTGAAGAACGGCGGCCCCACGGTGATGCGGACGTTCTGGATGAGCTCCGAGAAGACGGGGAAGAGCGTCCCGCCGAGGATCACGAGCGCCATCGCGATCAGGACATAAGTGTTGAGGATCAGGCCGGTCTCGCGTGAGACGAGCGATTCGAACTCCACCTCGGCGTGCATCCGCGGGAGCCGCCAGACGATCAGCACGACCGAGGCGACGACCACCAGCCCCACGAGCAGCAGGAAGTACGGGCCGACCTCCGACTGGGCGAACGAGTGGACGGATGCAACCAGGCCGGACCGGACGTTAAACGTGCCGAAGACCGCCAGCGCGAACGCCGCCAGCACCAGCACCAGGTTCCACAGCTTCAGCATCCCTCGGCGTTCCTGGACCACCAGGGCGTGGAGGAACGCCGTCATCGGGAGCAGCGGGAGGATGGCCGAGTTCTCGACCGGGTCCCAGCCCCAGTAGCCGCCCCAGCCGAGGACGGTGTAGGCCCACCATCCGCCGAGGAAGTTGCCGATGCTCAGCACCAGGAACGAGGTGAGCGCCCAGCCTCGGGCGTGGCGGATCCAGGCCTGGTCCAGCCGGCCGGACATCAGGGCGGCGGCGCCGAGGGTGAACGGGATGACGGTGGAGACCAGGCCGGTGAGCAGGAACGGGGGGTGGATGAGCATCCCGGGGTCCACCAGCAGCGGGTTCAGGCCGGTGCCGTCCTCCGGCCGCACGGGGCTCAGCCGGAACGGGGAGGCGAAGAACACCAGTGCGACGAGGAAGGCCGCCAGCACCGCGCCCAGCGTGCCGACGGCGTGGGCGGAGCCCCAGGAGATCTTCGGGACGGTGATGAGGACGAAGGCGGCCATGAACAGGGACATGGACCATGTCCAGAACAGCAGCGACCCCGGCTGCCCGCTGTAGAGCGAGGCCCACTTCATCCGCGCCTGCATCTCCGACGAGGAGACCGAGGCGACGTGCGCGATGGCGAAGTCGTTGGTGAGGAGCGCGTAGCCGAGCGCGAGGATCGCGACCGAGAGCAGCGCCGCCGCTGCCAGGATCGCTCGGCGCCCCGCCAGCAGCGCCACGCGCGAGCCCGAGCGCTGGCCGTAGACGGAGGCGCCCAGGGCCACCACGGAGCACGCGAGCGCCGTCAGGAGCGCAGCTGCGCCCAGCGTCGCGGTCACGTTCACCGGGGGCCTCTAGTCGGATTCCGGCGTGGCGGTGGCCGGGACGAAGTGCGAGGAGATGGACTCGGAAGGCGGCGTGTCGGCGAAGAACTCATCTTCGTGCTTGATGATGATCGAGTCGGCCTCGATGACCCCGCCGGAGCGGCCGGTGCCCTCCACCACCACCAGCGCGTACGGGCCGAACATGTTCGGCACGACGCCCTCCTCGAAGCGGATCGAGACGCGGTCGTTGTCGTCGCCCTGGATGTCGAAGGCGACCGGGCGCCCGGCGACCTCGGTCACGGAGCCTTCCACGACCCGCCCGGCGACCCGCACGCGGGTGTCCTCGAGCGTCGGACTGGCCAGGTACTCGGCGGGGGTCAGGTAGTAGGAGAGCGAGGAGCCGGCCGCCTTGAAGGCGAGCACACTGATGGCAGCCGTGGCCACCACCAGCACCATGATCAGGCGCGCCCGGCGACTGGCGAGCAGGTCGGTCATGAACGGTCCCCCGTGTCCCCCGCGAGTTCGTCGAGCAGGTCGCGGAGGGTGCCCTCGTCCAGGCGACCGTCATACCGCGAGCGGATTTGGAGCCCGGGCTCGATGAAGTAGGCGGTGGGAAGCCCCTGCACTCCGTACTCTACATAGACCGTGCCGTCAGCGTCTGCCGCCACCGGGAACGACAGCCCGTGGCGCTCGATGAACGCCTCCGCGTCGCCCCGGATGTCCCAGATGTTCACACCCAGGAACACGTAGCCGCGGTCGCGGTACTCCGGCCAGAGGCGCTCGATGACCGGTGCTTCCTCCTCGCACGGGTAGCACCATGAGGCCCAGAAGTAGATGAAGACGGGGCGGTCGGCGGCGGCCTGCAGGTCGAACGGCTCGCCGTCGAACCGGGTGACCTGGAACGGGGGCGCCGGGCTGCCCACGTCTGAGCGGCCGTCGCCGGCCTGGCCAACCCCGCGTTGCATTGCCACGGCCAACACCACCACCAGGCCGATCAGCACGGCACCGGCGGCTCCTGCCACCCAGCGAGCAAGGGGTTGGTTCATCACCATGAGGCTATGCGCCGGGCCGTCCTGACTTCAACGAGTGGCCTGTTCGAATGGCCTGATCCCGGGGCATCGATGGGTCGTCAGGGCCGCGTAACGGTGGGCCAAGAAGGGGTGTTCGCTTGACCGTGTTTGGGGCGGGTGTTACTTCTCCGTAGCCGCGCGACGAGGGCGGGGCGGGCTACGCATGTGCGTGGCGCGACAGCCGCCGAGTACGGAGGACGCTGTGGGCAGGTCTGGTGCGGGGCGAGTTATCGCCATCGTTGTATCGCTCGTGATTACTGCTGCGACCGTCGGCTTGCTCTACATCGCGTTCGTCGACTCGGCCAACACGCCGCAGACGACATTCCAGGCGATGTCCGAGAACGGCCAGAAGGCGCAGGACGTCTACACGCTGATCTTCATCCTCGCGGGCATTGTGTTCGCGGGCGTGATGGCGCTGACGCTCATCTTCTCGCTCGTCTACCGCGAGCGAGCGGGCGGCAAGGCCCTGCAGCTTCACGGCAACTCCAAACTGGAAGTCCTGTGGACGTTCATCCCGGTGCTGATCGTGGTGGTCATGGCCGTCCCGACCTTCCAGGTCATCGCGGAGACCACCGGCGCCGCGCCTGAGGAATCCCTCACGGTGCACGCCGTCGGCCACCAGTGGTGGTTTGAGTTCGACTACCCCGAACTGGGCGTGGTCACGGCCAGCGACCTGCACCTGCCGGTCGACCGCCCGGTGCGCGTGATCCTGCAGTCCAAGGACGTGATCCACTCCTTCTGGGTGCCGCAGCTCAGTGGGAAGGTGGACATGGTCCCCGGCCACGACAACCAGTTGTGGTTCACGCCGAACACCCCCGGTGAGTACCTGGGCCAGTGCGCCGAGTTCTGCGGCCTCTCCCACGCCAACATGCGCTTCCGCGTCTTCGTCCACACCGAGGCCGACTTCGACGCCTGGGTGCAGGGGCAGCTCGCCGAGGCGGCGACCCCCGCCGAGGGCCTGGCCGCCGAGGGCGCCCAGCAGTTCACCCTCAGCGGGTGCATTGGCTGTCACACGGTGAAGGGCAACGCCCTGGCGATGGGCGTGGTTGGTCCGAACCTGACGCACTTCGCCTCCCGCACCCGCCTGGCCGGCGGCATGGCGGAGAACAACGAGGCCGAACTGCGGCGCTGGCTCTCCAACCCGCCCGCCATGAAGCCCGGTTCGATCATGCCGAACCTGAACCTGTCACCCGAAGCCATCGACAAGTTGGTCGCCTATCTGCAGACGCTGCAGTAGGCCTCGGTAGTTCGCGAAGAAACGATCGACGAGCGGCGGCAATTGCCAGCACGCAAGGTTGGAGGACGCTAGATGGCCACGGCTGTCGGCACTCTGTCTCACACCGAGGACCGTTCCCGCATCTGGGAGTGGATGACCACGGTCGACCACAAGAAGATCGCCGCCCTGTACGGCGTGACCGGCTTCATCTTCTTCCTCATCGGAGGGATTGAGGCCACCCTGGTGCGGACGCAACTCGCGGTGCCGAACGGCAACGTGATCGATGCGGATCTGTTCAACCAGTTGTTCACGACGCACGCCCTCACCATGATCTTCCTGGCGATCATGCCCATGGGCGCCTCGTTCTTTAACTACCTCATCCCGCTGCAGATCGGCGCGCGGGACGTTGCGTTCCCCCGCCTGAACGCGCTGGGTTACTGGACGTACCTCACCGGCGCGGTCATGCTCACGTCATCCTTCTTCCTGGGCGGCGCGCCGAACGGCGGCTGGTTCGCGTATGCCCCGCTGACCTCCCTGGAGTACGCGGCCGGCAAGAACCTGGACTTCTACACCGTCTCCCTGCTGATCCTCGGCGTGTCGTCCCTGATGGGTTCGCTGAACTTCGCCGTCACGATCATCAACATGCGGGCGCCGGGCATGACGATGATGCGTCTCCCCGTCTACATGTGGATGACGCTGGTCGTCTCCTTCCTGCTGATCCTGTCGCTGCCGATCATCACCGTGGCGCTGGTCCAGTTGTACTTCGACCGCAACTTCGGCACGAACTTCTTCACCCCGGACACCGGCGGTGACCCGATCCTCTGGCAGCACATCTTCTGGCTCTTCGGTCACCCGGAGGTCTACGTGCTGATCCTGCCCTCCATGGGCATCGTGTCCGAGGTGCTCCCGGTGATGTCGCGGAAGCCGCTCTTCGGCTACTCCGCGATCGTGTTCGCGGGTGCGGCCATCGGTGTCCTGGGCTTCGCGGTGTGGAGCCACCACATGTTCACGACCGGTCTCGGCACCGTGCCGCAGATCGTGTTCTCCGCATCCACCATGGCGATCGGCATCCCGACCGGCATCAAGATCTTCAACTGGCTCGGGACCATGTACGGCGGCAACATCCGCTTCACCACGGCGACTTACTTCTCCGTGGCGTTCATCTTCCTGTTCACCATTGGCGGCATCTCCGGCGTCATGCACGCCTCGCCGGCGGTGGACGGCCAGCACCAGGACAGCTACTTCGTCGTCGCGCACATCCACTACGTGCTCTTCGGCGGCGCGATCATGGGCATCTTCTCCGGCATCTTCTACTGGTTCCCGAAGATGACCGGGCGGTTCCTGAACGAGACTTCCGGCAAGTGGACGTTCTGGCTCCTGTTCGTGGGCATGAACCTCACCTTCTTCCCCATGCACTTCCTGGGCCTGGCCGGCATGCCCCGCCGGATCTACACATACGACGAAGGCCTAGGCTGGGAGACGTGGAACCTCGTCGCCACCATCGGCGTGTACGTCATCGTGGTCGGCGTGTCCGTCTTCATCGTGAACTTCTTCCGCACCATGCGGCAGCCGCAGACCGCGGGTGACAACCCGTGGGACGCCGCCACGCTGGAGTGGGCGACCTCCTCCCCGCCGCCGGAGCACAACTTCGACGTCGTCCCAGAGGTCCACGACCGCGACCCGCTTTGGTACAACCGCGACCACGGCATTGCGCCGGCGGCGAAGCCGGAGCACCTGCACATCCACCTGCCCCCGCCGTCCTACATGCCGCTGATCGTGGCGATGGGCGTCGCGCTGCTGGGCATCGGCGGGCTGTCGCACGTCGCCGTCGCCGTCCTCGGTATGGCGGTGGTGGTCTACGGCATCTGGGGCTGGGCGCTCGAGCCGACCGAGTAACCACCGGTCGGGGTTGAGCCACGAGAGAACAGAGCGAGCAGGAGGCGGTAATGGCCGCAGCAGCACACGACGCGGGACATCAGACCTCCCTGGGGGTCGACAACCGCAAGCTCCTGATGTGGATCTTCCTGGCGTCAGAGTGCCTCTTCTTCGGCACCCTGATCTCCACGTACCTCATCTTCAAGGGGCAGTCCCTCGTCGGGCCGTTCCCGGGTGACATCTTGGACATCCCGCTGACCTCTACCAGCACCTTCGTGCTGCTGATGTCCTCGGTGACCATGGTGCTGGCCGTCTACGGCGCTCAGCACGGTCGCCTGGGGCTGATGCGAGGCATGCTGGTCGGGACGATCCTGCTCGGGACGACCTTCCTGGGATTCCAGGTGTACGAGTTCCGTCACTTCGGCCACGTTGGCCTGAACCTGGGTACGAACCAGTTCGGCGCCACGTTCTTCCTGATGACCGGCTTCCACGGCGTGCACGTGGGCGTCGGCGTGCTCTACCTGACCTCGCTGTTGCTGGGCTCCATGCGGCGCAGCGGGCTGGGCAAAGAGCGGGCGCTCTGGGTGGACACCGCGGGCCTGTACTGGCACTTCGTCGATGTCGTCTGGATCGTCATCTTCACCATCGTCTACCTGATCCCGGAATAGCCGGACCCGGAGGAGAAGCGCCATGAGCCACGAGGCGTCCGCAGGCCACGGCCACGAGGAGCACCCGCCCACCACGATCCGCCAGTATGTGCTGATCGGCATCATCCTGGCCGTGATCACGGCCGTGGAGTTGGTGGTGTCGTACTACCCGCCCGGGTCGCTGGAGATCCCGCTGCTGCTCGGCCTCTCGGCGGTGAAGTTCGGCATCGTCGCGGCGCTGTTCATGCACCTGAAGTTCGAGCACAAGATCATGACCCGCATGTTCCTGATCGGGATCGTACTGGCCGCGTCACTGATGATCGCCGTCTTCGCGCTCTTCACGCACGACGACACGGACAACCGCGTCCTGCCGGACCGCGAGGCGATCACGGCCGGCGCGGGCGGCCACTAGCCGCAGCCCGTCCCGTTTGAGGACACACGAAGGCCCGTCCGCAAGGACGGGCCTTCTGCTTTGTGCTTTTCCTGGTGGCGGCCAGGCCGCTTCTGTGCTGGCTGAGGGGCTTCGAGGGGCGGCCGTGGCCCTCGGGCCCGGGAACCCGGGATTGCTGGCGCGTACTGGAGGCACGCTGGCCTCGGGCGCGGGCCCTCTAGGCAACTGCCTCGGTGGCGGTGGCGTCCAGGGTGCGCTGCGCCTCCCGGGCTCGCTCCTCAGCGCGCCGCTGGTGCTCAGACTGGCGCCACCAGATCTGGAAGATGATCGCCGCGGTGACGAGGTTGATCATCTCGCCGAAGGGGACCCACATCATGAGCCCGGCGATCTCCTGGTCCTGCTTCGGGCCCCACGGGAGGAACAGGGCGACCTGCGTGTACGTCTGGTACAGCGGGGCCGGCGAGAACGTGATGAGGGCGGCCAGGATGTGCTTCGGGATCATCGCACCGTAGAAGTAGACGATGCGGAAGCCCATCGGGATCCGGGACCTGAGCGGCTTCGGGTCGATGATGTTCCACCAGAACAGGACGGAGACGGCGAAGAAGGAGAAGTGCTGGACCAGGTGCAGGGCATCGTTGTTGAGCGCGGTGTCATACCAGCCGGGCATCAGGTGCCACAGCCACTGTGAGAGCGTGAATACCCCCACCGCGACCACTGGGAACGTCAGGACGCGCCACACCGCCGCCACCACGCTGCTCCGCAGCATCGGCGTAACCCCATGCCGGCGCACCCATCGAGGCAGCCCGCGCAGCATCGGCGTGGTCGGGGCGCCCAGCAGGATTAGCGGCGGGATCACCATCATCACCAGGCTGTGCTGGACCATGTGCATCGAGAAGTGGTGCTCGCCCAGGCGATCCAGCGGCGACTCGACCGAGAGCAGCAGCACGAGGAGCCCGAGGTAGTAGGAGAACGTGCGCCAGCGCGAGTGCTGGCGGGAGCGTTCCGGCCAGCGGCGCAGGCCGCGAGCGTAGAAGAACCCCGCCAGCGCGACGGGGATGATGACCACCGGGTCGAAGTTCCACGCGAGCCACCAGTCGCCCTCGATGCCCTGGTGGGCCGGGCCGGCGAGGTCGGTGACGAGTTCAAGCGAGGTGGTCAGCGCCATCGGGCGGGCTCCGTCCGTCGGGTGGGCACCACCAGTGTCCGCCGGACGGGCGTCTGATGCACGCCTCGGGCACGCTCGACGGGTCATCCCCGGACGCAGCCAGCGCCCGGCTTTCGCCGAGCGCTGGCGTGTCTCACACCGGGGGCCGCTCAGTTTGACCCGAGGCGGCCCTCAGCAGTCCGTACTGCCTACAGGTTGTCGAGCCACACCGCCCGCAGCTGAGCGGTGCAGTAGGTGGTCAGCGCGCCGAGGCCATGCTGACGGAAGTTGATGACATAGTTGTGGAACAGACCACGCCGCTGGAAGTTCGTCGGCGTGAAGACGTCCCACACCTGGTCGTAGATCTTGGCCTCGATCTCCCGCCAGAGCTCCATCTTCCTGACCGGGTCCGCCTCCACGCGTTGGTCAGAGACGAGCTTGTCCATCGCCGCGTCGTTGACGTTGTTGTGGTTCAGGCCGCCCTTGGAGTGGTACCAGGGGTAGATGGTCTGGTCCACGGCGTACGCCGGCGGGCCCCACGTGATGTTCGTGATGTCCGTGAAGTTGCGCTCGTTGAGCAACGTCACCGCCGTCGGGTTGTCGACCTGCCTGAACGTGGCGTTGATCTGCGGCATCTGATTCAGGGACGGGACCATGATCTCGCCCCAGTCGTTGCGGGCGTACCACGCCGTCAGCTCGGTCGTGATCTGGTTATCCTTGCTGTAGCCGGCCGCGGTCAGCAGCGCGGCGGCCTCCGCCGGGTTGTACTGGTACCACGGCCCCTGCGTTGACAGGTCCGGCACCTCGTCGTGCAGCACCTTCCAGGCCATCGGGCCGGTCGAGTAGCCGTTCCCCGACGCCTCGGCGTCGATGCCGAACCTCGCAGCGGCCCACTCCGGACGGTCGATCGCCATGGAGAAGGCGCGACGGACGCGCTCGTCCTGCCAGGTCGGGTTCTTCATCTGGAAGTGGAAGCCGTTCACGTTGGCGCCCTGCGCGCCCTTGTACATGAACAGCACGGCGTCCTTCGCCTGCTGAAGGAGTTGGTTGGCGACATCCACGTTCGCGGCTTCGTAGTTGAAGACGTTACTGGTGATGAACCCCGCCTGGAGCGTGTTGTCGTCGTCGTAGACACGGCCGCTGACGCGGTCCAGATAGGGGCGTCCCTCCTCGAAGTAGTCCGGGTGCCGGACGAACTCCTGGCCCTCCTTCGCGGCCCAGCTCTCCTGGATGAACGGCCCCGTGCCGATCGCGTGCTACCCGAGGAAATCGAGGTCCGCGATCATCTCCCGCGCGTCCATGTAGGACCAGGAGGCGGCCATCTGCGGGAACTCGCCCAGAGGCTGGCTGAGCTTGACTACCACGGTGTGGGCGTCCGGCGTCTCGAGGCCGGTGACGTCCGCGAAGACGTCCTTCTGCACGCCGCCGGCCTGGTAGCGCTCGATTGAGAGTTTCACATCCTCGGAGTCGAAC
>JAUXUW010000036.1 GCA_030684635.1 Dehalococcoidia bacterium | reverse complement strand
CCTCACGATCCGGAACGTGAACCGCACCGTCGGCACGATCCTCGGCTCGGAAGTCACGCGGCGGCACGGCGGCGCGGGGCTGCCGGACGACACGATCACCATCAACTTCACCGGCTCCGCCGGGCAGAGTTTTGGCGCCTTCATCCCGCCGGGGCTGACGCTCCGGCTGGAGGGTGACACGAACGACTACGTCGGCAAGGGGCTCTCAGGCGGCAAGATCGTCGTGGCGCCCTCGCGGCGTGCGACGTTCGTACCGGAAGAGAACATCGTCATCGGCAACGTCGCGCTGTATGGCGCGACGGGTGGCTCGGCCTTCTTCCGCGGCATCGCCGGCGAGCGCTTCGCCGTCCGCAACAGCGGCGCGATGGCGGTGGTGGAGGGTGTGGGCGACCACGGCTGCGAGTACATGACCGGTGGCCGCGTCGTGGTCATCGGGCGCACCGGCCGTAACTTCGGCGCCGGCATGAGCGGCGGCATCGCCTACGTGCTGGACACGCAGGGCGATTTCGAGACGCGCTGCAACATGGAGATGATCGGCTTCGAAGACCTCGACGACGAGGACATGGAACTCGTGCGCGGGTTGCTCATGCGCCACCGCGAGTACACCTCCAGCACCGTCGCGGACGGGCTGCTGGCGGACTGGCCGAAGGCAGCCGCCCGCTTCGTGAAGGTGATGCCAAAGGAGTACCGCCGCGTGTTGAACCAGCAGCAGGCGGCGCAGGTGGCTGAGGCGCAGGTGGTGTCGAATGGCTAAGCCGACCGGATTCCTGGAGTTCGGCCGGGAAACGCCCACCCGTCGCCCCGTCGGGGAGCGTGTGCACGACTGGCTGGAGGTCTACGAGGACTTCCCGAGCCAGGCGCTGCGCAACCAGGCCGCGCGCTGCATGGACTGCGGCATCCCGTTCTGCCACCAGGGGTGCCCGTTGGGCAACATCATCCCGGACTGGAACGACCTCGTGTACCGCGGCAAGTGGCACGAGGCGATCGAGCGGCTGCACGCCACCAACAACTTCCCGGAGTTCACCGGCCGGCTCTGCCCGGCGCCGTGCGAGGCGGCCTGTGTCCTGGGCATCAACCAGGACCCGGTCACCATCAAGCAGGTCGAACTCACGATCATCGAGCACGCCTACCGCGAGGGCTGGATCGTGCCCGAGCCCCCCGAGGTCCGCACCGGCAAGAAGGTCGCGGTTATCGGTTCTGGGCCGGCGGGCCTCGCTGCCGCGCAGCAACTGGCGCGTGCCGGCCACGACGTCACGGTCTTCGAGCGCGACGACCGCATCGGTGGCCTGCTCCGGTACGGCATCCCGGACTTCAAGATGCAGAAGGAGTTCATTGACCGCCGCCTCGCGCAGATGACGGCGGAGGGTGTGACGTTCCGCGCCTCGGTGAACGTGGGCAAGGACATCGACGCGAACGCGCTGCGTTCCGAGTTCGACGCGATTTGCCTCGCCGGCGGCGCCACCCACGCGCGCGACCTGGATGTCCCCGGCCGCGAGCTGACCGGCGTCTACCCCGCCATGAAGTACCTGCCGCTCCAGAATCGGCGGAACGCGGGCGACGAAATCGGCGACGACCAGTTCATCTCCGCGGAGGGCAAGCGCGTCATCATCCTCGGCGGTGGCGACACCGGCGCCGACTGCCTGGGCACCGCCATCCGCCAGGGCGCGACCGAGGTGCTGCAGTACGAGTTGCTGCCGCGCCCCGCCGACTCTCGCCCGGCCGAGAACCCGTGGCCCACGTGGCCGAACATCTACCGTGTCTCCTCCGCCCACGAAGAGGGCGGCGTGCGCGACTACAGCATCTCCACCAAGAGCCTTTCCGGTGAGAACGGCGTGCTGAAGAAGCTGCATGGCGTCCGCGTGGAGTTTGTCCGTGGCGCGGACGGTCGCCAGGTCATGCAGGAGGTCCCCGGCTCCGAGTTCGAGGAGGACGTGGACCTGCTGCTGCTGGCGATGGGCTTCCTGGGCCCGGAGCGCGGTGGCCTGCTCGAGCAGCTCGGCGTCGAGCTGACCGAGCGCGGCAACGTGAAGGCGGACGAGAACAAGATGACCAGCGTCCCCGGCGTCTTCACCGCTGGCGACATGACCCGCGGCCAGTCCCTCATCGTCTGGGCGATCGCGGAGGGGCGCGCCGCCGCCCGGGGCATCGACACCTACCTGATGGGTGAGAGCGTCCTGCCCTCGCCGCTGTAAGCAGCAATCCGACGGAATCAGGACGGGCCGCCCTCTCGGGCGGCCCGTCCTGTGTGTGCCGTGGCCGCGGGGGCCTCGGGCTAGCCGTTGTAGCGCAACGCCTCCGCGACGCTCACGCGCGAGGCGGAGCGGGCGGGGATCAGCGTCATGAGGGCGCTGGCCCCGTAGGCGATGCTCACCATGACGATCAGCCGCACCCACGGGAAGGCGAAGTCGATCTCGTTCCCGTTGGTGAACTCTGGCGAGGTCATCAGGTTGTACGCGAGCGCTCCACCCAGGATGACCCCCATCCCGATCCCGGCGATCGCGATGAAGGAGGACTCCAGGAAGAACGACCACCCGATCAGCCGCCGCGAGTAGCCGATCGCGCGCAGCATGCCGATCTGCTGGCGGCGTTCCGCCACCGACCGGAACGCGATCACCCCGAGCGCCGCGATGCCGACGATCAGGCCGAGGCCCATGAACGCCTCGAACAGCAACTGGAAGGCGGTAGAAGCGGCCGCGGAGTCGTCGATGATCTGCTGGATCGAGGTGGCCTGGGCGCCGCGCTCGATGAGCGTGGATTCGATGCCACGTGCCACCTCCGTCGCGCCGGCCTTCGTCTGGTCGACGGTCTGGACGTAGAAACGCTCGAACTCGCCGCCCCGGAACGTGTCCGCCATCACCTGCGGGCCGACGAGGATCGCCGCCCAGTCGATGATGGCGCCGCTGACGGAACCCTTGAGGATGCCGATCACCTTCAGGTTCACCGCCGCACCGCTCACGGGGTCTTGCACCGTGATCTCGATCGGCTGCCACGGGGCGTCCTGCAACTCCTTCGCCGTCTGCGTCAGCCGGAATTGCACGCCCGGCTCCCCGAACGCACCGGGCACCGTCAGGCGCGTCTCGTCCACCACCGCAACCGTCGGGTCGGTAAGCAGGGCCTGCATGATGGCGGCGTCGCTCTCGTACCCCACGGCTCGCGTAAGCATCGGGAAGCGGGCCACCTGGGCGAACTCGGCGTCGATGCTGCGGACGCGGTAGAAAGGCTCCTCGAGCTCCTCGCCCGGTGGCGGCGGCTTCACCGGGCTGGTGATCCGCGCCATTGCCCCGACCATCGTGCCGAGGCCGGTGATGTTCGCGTCGACGTCGTAGCCGCCCTCGCGGAGGGCGGTGCGCAGGTCGTCGATGCGGTTGTTGGGGCTGCCCTCCACCGCCACCTGGAAGCCACCGGTGGCTTCCTCGCCCAGGAACAACTGCGTGAAGTTGGAGTTCAGCGTCGCCATCACCACCAGGGAGAAGACGACGAGGCCGAACATGGCGATCGCCATCCCCGTGCGGAACTTCGCCGCAAGCGGGTAGGCGATGGCCGTCCGGATCGCCGGCATCAGGCCGCCGAACAGGAACCGGAGCGCGCCCACCCCCTTGAGCAGCAGCTCGGCGTTGAAGAGCACGAACAGGGTCGCGGAGGCGGTGATGCAGATCCCGGAGACGAAGAACATCTCCAGGTTCCCAGTGACCGGCGGGTGCTCCAGGCCGAGGAGCGAGAAGAACCCGTTGACTGGGTCGGTCCAGCCCTTGCCCGCCTCGAACATCAACGAGAACGGCAGCGGCGTCAGCCAGTACCAGATGAGGAGACCGCTCGCGAGGGTGAACGCCGGGCGGGCGCTCCCGCCGAAGTAGACCCAGAGCATCGCGATCGCCAGCACCGCCACCGTCGTGCCGGCCGTGTATGCGAACGCCTGCTGCGAGATCCAGCCGCCCCACCATGTGGCCACGAGGCCGATGACCAGCATGGCCACGGCCCAGCCACCGGCGTTGCGCCGGAGCCGGCCGGGCGAGGTGGTCGCGGGCCGGCGCCGGATCCGTCGCACTACGGATCGCAGCAACGCTACGACGAGGCGGACTGGAAGCAGCGGTGTGAACCAGAGCAGGAACCAGAACACGGCGAGCGTCGCCGTGACGAGGCCGCCGATGCTGCGGTTCTCGCCTCGGAGCGGCTGGGGCTCATCGATGTCCCGGATCGCGCGGACGATGTTCAGGTTCGCCGCACGCCACGAGGAGATGGTCACGGTCAGGAACGTGATCACCACGCCCAGGCAGTACGCGACCGCGAACCCGACCGGGTTCACATGGAACGCGATATTCAGGCCAAAGTCCTCGAACACCCGGCTCATCACGAAGATGAGCAGGTAGGCAACGCCGAGGCCGAGCAGCGCGCCGACGAGCGCGGAGCCGACGTTGTAGGCCATGCCCTCCGCGATGAACGCCTGCGTCAGGTGGAGCCGCTTCATGCCGATGGCGCGGGCCATCCCCATCTCAGCCCGTCGCTCCGCCGCCAGCATGATGAAGGTCAGGAAGATCAGCATCACGCCTGCCGCGATCGAGAACAGGCCGAAGATCAGGAAGAACGTCACGAAGAACGACCCGAGGAGTTCCGCAAAGCCGACCGCGGTGGCCTTGTCCGCGGCCACGCCTGCCGGGAGCCCCTGGTCTTTGATGAACGCCTCGACGTCCTCGGTGAGCGCGGGTACGAGGGGGAGCGAATCGCGCACGCCGCCGGTGGCGGACAGCACGATCAACGACAGGTCGGTGGGCGCGCCGGTGATCTCCCGCACGCGCTCCAGCTGCGCGACCAGCCCGCCGGCCGGCAGCGCGCCGCCGCCGGTGGAGGCGGTCTGCGCCGTCAGGGCATTGTCCCGGACAATGCCCGCCACGCGCAGCGTGTGGCGCTCGTTCTCGAACACCAGCGCGACCTCGTCGCCGATGGCAATGTTGATGTCGCGCGCCAGCCGCACGGTCACGTAGGCATCGTTGGGGCCCAGGTCCGCGCTGCGGAGCACATCCCCGTCCGGGGTCAGCAGCGCCGCGAACTCATCGGCCGTGGCCGGGTCGACGCCGACGAGGAGCGCGCGCGGCTCGGAGAGACGTTCCGCGTCGTTGATCGCGGGCACGGATTCCTGCACCAGGCCGGTCACGCCATCAACGTCGTCACGCCCGATGAATGCGTCGCGGATACGCGCCAGGTCGGCGTCGCTCAGTGCCTCGACGCCCTCGGCTGCCGTGCGCTGGTCGAAGAACAGGACCACGTCAGCATCGCTCAGGTCGTTGTAGATGGCGTTGGTGATCGAGTAGCCCACGGTGTCACCCGTGGCGAAGGCGGCGCTGATGATCAGCGTCGAAAGCATGAGCCCGAGCACGATCAGCACGGTCTGCGCGCGGCGCCGGACGACGTTGCGCAGGCCCATCCGCACGAGCAGCGGGTTTCGCCAGGCGATGAAGCCCAGCGTCCCGAAGGCGATGACGACGATCGTGGCGAGGACGGCGAGGATCGCCGTCAGCGGGACGCCAAAGAGGTTATCCACGGTTCCCGTTCCGTTCCTCGCGCTCGATCTCGCCGTCGCGCATGTGCACGATGCGGTGGCAACGCGCGGCGATGCCGGGGTCGTGGGTCACGATCACGAAGGTCTGCTGGTGCTCGCGGTTCAGCGTCTGCATCAGTTCCATGATCTCGTCCGCCGTGTGCGAGTCCAGGTCGCCGGTCGGCTCGTCCGCCCACACGATCGCCGGGTCGTTCACGAGCGCCCGCGCGATCGTGACGCGCTGGCGCTGGCCGCCAGACAGTTGCGCCGGCTTGTGCGTCGCCCACGGTCCCAGGCCCACGCGCTCCAGCGCCGCCGTTGCCTTCGTCCGCGCGTCGCCCGGGCGGGTGCCCGAGACGAGCAGCGGGAGCTCCACGTTCTCCACCGCGGAGAGGACCGGGAGCAGGTTGTAGAACTGGAAGATGAAGCCCATGCGCCGGGCCCGGTATTCCGTCTTCCGGTTGTCGTTCATGTCCGCCAGGTCGACGCCCTCGATGATGATGTTTCCGCTGGTGGGCTCGTCGATCCCGGACATGCAGTTCAGGAGCGTCGTCTTGCCACAACCAGACGGGCCCATCACGGCGAGCATTTCGCCCTTCGGGACGGTGAGGTTCACGCCGCGCAGAGCGGGAACCTGTACCGTGCCGGTCTCATAGGTCTTGACGAGGTCTCGGACCTCGATCATTACGTCGGCCATAGGGGCTGCTCAGCCTCTCGATGCGCGCCAGTTTTACGCAGGTATTGCTCGTGTAGCGATCCAGTGCATACCTGTCTCGGCCCTCGGTCAAGTCGGTGATTCTATGACCGTGAACGATGTACCCGGCCTCGATGGTGGCACGCGGGCTTGTGGATGACGTCTCCCCTACGGGGTATTTCTGCCGCTCCCGATCTCACCGGCGTGGGTGCGTACAATCGGAGGGCTGCAAGGAGGCCACGGTGGCCCTGGGCGTATTGCTGGTCCTCATCGGCGGGCTGTTCCTGCTCGACTCGCTCGACCTGATCGAGGGCGTCGGGTTCGGGGAGCTCTGGCCGGTCATCCTCATCGCGGTCGGCGTGGCCATCATCTACGACCGCCTGCGGCGCTCCTGGCGCCGCCGGTGAGTTCACGCCTGCGCGATGTCCTGGCGGTCACCGTTGGCCTCTACCTGGTGGCGGTGGGCGCGCTGATCTCGCTGCACACCACCGGCGCCCGGCACATTGGTGTCCCCGGGTTGGTGGAGGGTGCCGGTGGCCTCTTCCTCATCGCCCTCGGCGTCCTCGCCATGCTCGCGGCATGGCGCGCCAGGCGGTTCGCCCGCCAGTTGAGCCGCGCCTTCGGCCACGTCCACTCCGGGGAGACCTGGCGGCTGGAGGAGGGCGTGATCCGCACCGCCATCGGCGATATCCACCTCGACCTCAGGCGGGCAACGCTGCCCGAAGGGGAGACCGAGGCGACCCTGCTCTGCTGGGTGGGGACGATCCAGATCCAGGCGCCCGCGCACGTCGGCCTGGACATCGAGGCGCAGACCTTCATCGGCACCGTGGACGTGCTCGGCGTGCGGGAGGAAGGCCTCATCCGCGACATCAACGTCCGCACCGAGGGCTACGAGCAGGCGACGCACCGGCTGCGCCTCCGTCTCTCGACCGTCATTGGCGAGGTGCTGGTGGTGCGCTCCGAGCGTTAGTCCGCCACGGCCCCGGGTGCACGCGCCCGCACGAGCACCAGCGGCAGCATCCCCCGGCCCATCCGGGCCTCCACGCGCACCCCGCTGAACCCGCCCGACCGCAGCGCGCTCAACGGGTCGCGGTCCAGGTGGCAGCCGTCCGCCACCGCGCCCCACGCCGGGTTCGCCCACCGCTGGAGGCGCGCCAGCCACCCCCGCTCCGACCGCACGTGCTCGAAC
>JAUXUW010000033.1 GCA_030684635.1 Dehalococcoidia bacterium | reverse complement strand
GTCCCCTCGAACATCACGATGGCGAACGGCCGCACGCTGCCGCTGCGTGAGGGTCAGGAGGGGCCGCTGAAGGGCCTCATCGTCCTCGACTGCTCGATGGTGTGGGCGGGCCCGTACTGCACGAAGCTGCTGGGCGACCTGGGCGCGACCATCATCAAGGTGGAGGCGAACCGCCAGGTGGACTCGATCCGCGGCGTGCCGATCCCGCCGCTGCCCGCCACGCCGAGTTACTGGCAGCAGGAGATCGGCGAGGACCCGTGGAACCGGAACGGGTACTTCAACAAGTACAACCGCAACAAGCTCGGCATGTGCATGAACATCCTCATGCCGGAGGGCCGCGCGGTGTTCATGGAACTCGCCGCCCTCGCTGACGTGGTCGTCGAGAACTTCGGCGGCGGCGTCTTCGAGCGCATGGGCTACGGCTACGAGGTGCTCAAGAGCGTGAACGAGGACGTGGTCTTCGTCTCCATGCCGCCCTCCGGCAACGGCGGGCCGGAGGCGAAGTACGTCGGCTACGGCGTCGCCATCGAGCAGCTCGGCGGCATCGTCGCGCGCACCGGGTACCTCGGCGACTACGCGCCGATGAAGACCGGCATCAACTACGGCGACCCGATCGCCGGCATGCACACGGCCTCCTACATCATGACCGCGATGATGCACCGCCGGAAGACGGGCCGCGGCCAGTACATCGACCTCTCTCAGCGCGAGGCGACGATCAACTGGGTGGGCGAGTCCGTGCTCGAGTGGCAGATGACCGGCGAGGACCCGACCTGGATCGGCAACCGCGACCGCTACATGGCGCCCTCCGGCGTCTACCGCTGCACCGGCGAGGACCGCTGGCTGGCGCTGGCCGTGGGCTCCGACGCCGAGTGGCGCTCGCTCTGCTCCGCCATCCAGGAGCCCGAACTCGCCTCGAAGTTCCCGACGTTCGACGCGCGCGCGCAGGCGCACGACGAGATCGACGCCGTGCTGAGCGCGTGGGCCGCACCGCGTGACGCGGACGAGGCGATGACGCTGCTCCAGCACTTCGGGGTCGCCGCCGGCGTGTGCTCGGACAGCCGCCGCGTGGTGGAGGACCCGCACCTGGCCGCGCGCGGCTTCTGGCCGACCGTGGATCACGCCTCGGTGGGCGAGCACATCCTGGCCGGGCCGGC
>JAUXUW010000029.1 GCA_030684635.1 Dehalococcoidia bacterium | reverse complement strand
GTCCCCTTTCGCGTCCCGACCCCCGGGACGATCAATGATTACCGGGCCTAATGTGTAGCGTTCGACTTATTGATGTGGAGCATGTACCCTTGCGTGCATATCGTCAAGCGTTCCGCTCATCGTTACGAAACGAGTGCTCAGATGCAGATCGCCCTCGGCCGGAAAGGTGATTACGCCGTCCGCGCCGTGCTCGACTTGGCACGGCATGCCGGCGCCGGCCGGCGCAAGTCGCGCGAAATCGCTGAAGTCATGGACATCCCGGAGCGCTACCTCCCGCAAATCCTCGCCCTCCTCGTACGCCAGGGTCTCCTGGTCGCGACCGCCGGGCCGGACGGTGGCTACGAACTCGCCCGACCGCCGGCGAAGATTACCCTGCTGGAGGTCGTCGAGGCCGCCGAGGGCCCGATCGCCAATGCCGTGTGCCTGCTCCGAGGCGGCCCGTGCGACTGGGAGAACGCCTGCCCGCTGCACGCACCGTGGAGCCGCGCACAGTCCGCGCTGACCGCGCAATTGCGGCAGACGACCTTCGCCGAACTCGCCGCATCCGACGAAGCACTGGAGGCCGGCCTCCAGCCGGCCTCCGCGCCGCCGCCGACCGCGCCCCGCACCCCCCGTCGAGGCGTCCGCCCTCCGCACGCATGAGCCGCGCACACGCCGTCCAGCACGCGCAGCCCCGGCGTCTCCCGCTCGCCGCTATCGGCGTGACGGCGGTCGCGGCGCTCGTGATCGGGGTGATCGCGGGCCTCGCCCGCCTCGCGGTGGACGTGCCCGGCGGGGGCCGGGCGATCGGCCTGTACCACGGCGCGTTGATGGTGAGCGGGTTCGCGGGCACCGTAATCGGGCTGGAACGTGCCGGCGCCGCTGACCACCCCGCCGCGCTCCTGGGTCCGGCCGCCTCAGCCGTCGGTGCGCTCGCCCTGATCCGAGGGGCCGAGGAGGTCGCCGCGGGCGCCTTCCTGGTCGCGGCGGTCGTACTGGCCATGACCCTCCTGCGCTTCTGGCGCCTGCAGCCCGCGCCTCCCCTGCTCGTGATCGCCCTCGGCGCCGCGTGCTGGGCGGGTGCGAGCGTCCGCTGGCTCGCCGGTGGTACGGCTGTCGAGGTCGTGCCGTGGTGGATCGCCTTCCTGACGCTGACGATCGCCGGCGAGCGCCTGGAACTCACCCGCTTCCGCCGCCAGCCGCTCTTGCCGTTCGCGGTCGCGTCCGTGGTGCTCGTCGCCGGCCTCGCCGTAACGCTGTTGGACCGCGCCGCGGGCGCGCGCCTGATCGGGGGCGCGCTGCTGCTGACTGGCGGGTGGCTCGCGTGGACGGACACGGCGCGCGTCACGGTCCGTCGAGGCGGGCTCGCGACCTACACCGGCGCGACGTTGCTCGCCTGCTACGCCTCGCTCATCCTCGCCGGCGTCTGGCTGATCGCCGCGCCTGCACCCGGCACGGCGGCCTACGACAGCGCGCTGCACCTGTTCTTCGTCGGGTTCGTGATGGGCGCAATCTTCACCCACGGGCCGATCATCCTGCCGGCACTTACGGGCCTCTCCATCCGGCTGACGGCGCTCACGCCGGTCGCCGTGACACTGCTCTACGCCTCGCTCGTCCTGCGGGTGGCAGGAAACGCGCAGGCCGAACACACCTGGCGCCAGGCGGCGGGGTCGCTGCACGGGATCGCCTTCGCGCTCTTCGCGCTGGGCCTCGTCGCTGGCATCCTCCGCGTACGCGTGACATCGGAAGGCCCGGCCCGCCCATGACCTCCCCCCATCGCGCCGAGGCCCCTTACCCGCTGTTCCTGCTGGCGGCGATGGCGTTCGGCACCCTCGGCGGATTCACGCTCGCAGTCTCCCTCCCGATCGAGGCGGCGCTGGGCATGCTGGACCTCGGGTGGGTCTCCCACGCCCAGATGCACGGTCACCTGCAGGTCGTCGGGTTTGCGGGCCTGTTCGTGATCGGGATGGCCCTGCACCTGGCGCCGCGCTTCGGCAGCGGGTCGCTCGCCCACCCTGCGCTCGTCCGGCCGCTGCTGGTGCTGCTCGTCGGTGGCCTGCTCGCCCGCGCGCTCGGACAGCCGCTCGCGGAACACCCGCCGTTCGCGGCGCTGATGGCCGCCGGCGCGCTCGCCGAGGCGATCGGTGGGCTGCTCTTCGCCGTGATCATCGCCACCACGCTCGGCCCGGCGCTCCGCGCGCGCGCGCCGCATGCCGTGCTGCTGGCCGGCGGTGGCGTGTGGTTCTTCGTGCAGGCCGCCATCGGCGCATGGTGGCTGAGCGAGCTGGCACTGGATGGCGGCATCGTGCTCGTCTCCACACGCAACGCCGTGCTCGTGAACCTGCAGTTCTTCGGCTTCCTGCTCGCCGCCATCCTTGGCGTCGGCATGCGCACCTTCCCCACGTTCTTCGGCATGCCACCCACCCCGCCGCGCGCTGCCGGCGGCGTCGCCGTGCTGCTGCACCTCGGTGTCGGCCTGTGGACCGCCGGCGGCGTCGCGGAGGTCGAGCGCGTCACGCTCGCCGGGCAGGCCACGGTCGGCATCGCCATCCTCGCTGCCGTCGCCACGTTCGGCTTCTGGCGTCGGACCTACCGCTTCGCACCCGCCTCACGCGGGTACATCTGGGCGCTCCAGCCAGCGCTGGCGTGGCTCGCGCTCACCGGCGCATCCCTCCTCGCGACGGCGCTCCTCGCGCTCGCGGAGGGCCGCCCCGTCACGGTCGGCACGCTCGATGCGGTCCGGCACCTGTTCGCGGTGGGCGTGGTGACGCTGCTCATCGTGGGGATGGGACAGTTGATCCTGCCGGAGTTCGCGAGCGAGCGGCTCGTCGCGAAGCCGTGGCACTGGCGCGGGGCGGCCTTCGGCGCGGCGCTCACCACCGCGGCCGTCCTCCGCGGCATCCTGCCGTGGGCCGGCCTGGCCACGCCGGCGCGGTTCTGGGCGATGTCTGTGGGCGGCGTGATCGGCCTCGGCACCGTCGCCGCCTTCGCGTTCCTGTATCTCCGCGCGCAGCGCCGCCATCGCGCCTACATGGCGAAGATCGCGGCGCTCCGCTCACGGGAGATCCCGCTCAACACGCTGGAGTAGGCCGCAGGCTACGACCCGCGCTGCGCCTCGACCTCGTCGAGGAACGAGCGCACCGCGCCGTTCCAGTCGGCCGGGCGCTCGAAGTAGGCGGAGTGCCCCGCGCCGCGCACGAGGTGGAAGCGCGAGCCCGGCGTCAGTTCGTGCGAGATCGCGATCAGGTCGCGGTGCACCACGCGGTCATGCTCGCCCACGATCCACAGGATCGGCAGGCCGCTGTCCACCAGCCGTTGCGCCGTAGAGCCGCGGTAGTTCACCATCCGCCCGGTCGGCTTCAAGAAGTCGGACGACCGTGACGGGTTCAGGCTGCGGACGCGCGCGTAGAGGTACGCCATCTCCGGCGACTCGTCGCGGTAGGTGTCCGCGAGCGCCCGCTGGATGAGCGAGCCGGCGAGCGTGCCGTCCTCCTCCAGCCGCACCTTTAACTCACGGTAGCGGTCGTCCAGGCAGCCCCCGTTCGTGCCGGAGTAGGTGAGCGAGACGATGCGCTCCGGGTCGCGGCTCAGCAGCCCGAACGCCGTACGCCCGCCCATGGAGTGGCCGACGAAGTGCACCCGCTCCGCGCCGAGGTGGTCGAGCAGCAGCCGCAGGTCCGTCCCGAAGGCGATGCGCCCGGGGCCCTCCTCCAGGTCGGCGGAGCGGCCGAACGCGCGGTGGTCGAACGTGATCACGGGGTAGCGGTCCGCAAGCGCCGGCACCTGCTGCCACCACGACATCGCGTTGCCACCGGCGCCATGCGCGAGGACGACCGGCGTGCCCGCGCCGGGCGATCCGATCGCGGGGCCGTGGACCTCGTAGTAGAGCCGGAAGCCGTCAGCGAGCTCGAGGTGCATTGCGCGTGACCTCCGATTCGTCCCACGGCACGCCGGTCGCATTGGCGACCACGTCCAGCATGTCCTCGATGTCGCCGACCAGCGCGTCGTCCGGGTCGGACTGGTGCGCCCGCAGCAGCATCGCGCGCGCCGAGTCGTAGAGTTGCGCGGATGTCTGCGCGACAGGCTGGTGTGCGCCGCCACGCGACTTCGCCTTCGCGTTCGCCACGAACTCCCGGCACCACCCGGCGGTGAACAGGATGTATGGGTCGTCGCCGCCCACCTCCACCGCCCGATCGAGTTCCGCCAGACCGTCCGCGAAGCGGCGCTTCCGCGTGACCAGCGTCTGACCCAGGTAGGAGCGCGCCTGCCCGTACTCCGGCCACCGCTCGATGATCGCCGCCACGGCGTCCAGCGCCGCGTCGATCTCGCCTCGCGAGTGCGCATCCATCACCGCGCGCAGCGCGTCGCTGGCCTCAACCGGGGGCTGGAACGGCTCATCACCCATCACTGAATGATACGTCGCGCCATGGGCCTCAGCCGGCCAGCGCTTCCAGCGCCGCGACCGCCTCGAGTTCCCCACGAGCGACCTCGAGCGTGCGGGGCGCGCGCGCCAGCAGGTCTCGGGACGCCTCCACCATGCGCTCCGTGAACGCCGGCACGTCCCACGGGATCCCCAGGCCGTAGCCAGACGCCTCGACCTCCGCCAGCATCGCGCGCTCCTCGGGCAGGCCGGTGATGCCCGCGCCGAGCACATAGCCGGTGCCGCGCAACGACTCCGCGATCGAGGAGTACCCCGCCTTCGTCAGCACCAGGCGGGCCGAGGCCAGCACGTCCGGCCAGTAGGCATCCGGTGCGACCGCGACGACCTCCGTCCCCAGGTCTGCGTGCGCCGCCACCGCCGCGTCGATCGCCAGCCGAAGCCCGTGCGCGCGGCAGTACGCCGCGATCGCGCGCAGCGCGTCCAGCGGCTGCGCCCGCGGCGCGGTCCGTCCGAACGCCCACGCCACGTACGCCTCGCCCTCCCCGAGTCCGTCGAGGCGCACCGGGCCGCGCGGCATGCGCGAGACGAGCGGGAGGCGCCGACGCTCCGCGATGCGTGGGAGCCCCGTCCCCAGCGGCAGCTCCAGGCCCAGCGTGGTGCGGGCGACGACCTCGTGCAGCCGGTCGACCTCGGGCGAAGGCGCGTACATCGCATCGAACTGATCGTCCCAGGAGAAGTTACTGACGAGCACGGAGGGCGTGCCGAGTGCCTCCGCCAGCGTCGAAGCCCACGGCGTGGCGTCGGCAGCGACGATGTCCGGTGCCCACGCCCGTACCGCCTCGATCAGCGCCGGCTCCGGCCCGGCGAGCGCCTCCGCGAACAGTGCCCGTGACGCCTCGCGGTCCACGCCGCGCCCACCCGCGCCAAAGACGTAGCCGCGGTCGAGGCGTCCCGTGATCACAGTGACGGTTGGCAGCGCAGAGGCGACGGTCGGTGCCATCTCCGGCGCAACCACGGCGGCCACCGCGTGCCCTCGCCCCACGAGCGCCTCCAGGCACACGAGCGAGCGGCTCAGGTGACCCCAGCCGTGGTTGCTGATCAGCCATGCAACGCGCATCACCGGATGATATCGGCGGCCCTTGGCACCGACTCAGCCGCACCCCGGACGTGGAGAGGGGCGGGCATGACTGCCCGCCCCCCGGATGGTCACCGTGGCGGCGGCGACCAGTGCTGCCGTCGTGGAACCTATCGTCCTAGAACGAGGTGCCCGCGGCCGGCACTGCCCCGCCCGAGAAACCACCGAAGCCACCGAAGCCGCCGCGCGGGCCGTGGCCGCCGCGGCCACCCCGGCCGAACGCCTTGCCCTCGCCCGAGTCGAACCGGGCGAGGATCTCGTCCACCTGCTCCTGCGTGAGGTCGCCAGCGGCGACG
>JAUXUW010000022.1 GCA_030684635.1 Dehalococcoidia bacterium | reverse complement strand
CCGGAGATGACGGTGCTGGTGGGCGGTATGCGCGTCCTGAACGCCAACTTCGAGCAGTCTCCGGCCGGTGTCTTCACCAGCCGCCCCGGTGCGCTGACCAACGACTTCTTCGTGAACCTGCTCGACATGGGCACGGAGTGGCAGGCGACGGACGCCTCGGGCGAGACGTTCGAGGGGCGCGCCCGCGGGACGGGCGAGGTCAGGTGGACCGCCAGCCGGGTGGACCTGATCTTCGGGTCGAACTCCCAGCTGCGGGCGCTCGCCGAGGTCTACGCCTGCGACGACTCGAAGGAGAAGTTCGTGCGTGACTTCGTGGCCGCCTGGGACAAGGTGATGAACCTGGACCGGTTCGACCTCGCGAAGGCGTAGGCTGCCGGGGCAACGCACACAGACGAACCGGCGCCGCGAGGCGCCGGTTCTGCGTATGCCGTCCGGAGTCAGCCGGTGGTCGCGCCGGCCTCGGTGGGTGGCGTCGGGTAAGGCGTGACGAGGATCAGCCCGGCCGCGAGCACGTACGTCACGAGGAAGGCGATGAAGGCGACCTCGTACGAGCCGCGCACGTCGTACGCGACCGCCGCGAAGACGGGGCCGCCCGCGCTCGCGATCACCGTGAAGGGGCGGACGAGGCCCCGGATCATGCCGATCGTGGCGCGGCCGAAGTACTCCGCCCACACCACCTCCTGCACGGTGGTCACGCCGCCGATGCCGATGCCCAGGACGAACACAGCCAGGTGCAGCAGCACGAGCCCGTCGACCAGCATCATGGTCGCGAGGCCGGTCGCCATCAGGAGGAACTCCGCCGCCGCGCAGTGCGAGGTGTTGAAGCGGTCCAGGGCGATACCCCACAGCGGCTTGGAGATCAGCCCGGCGAGTCCCACCATGCCGAACGCACTGGCGGCCTGCCCACCGCTGAGCCCTCGGTCGGAGAGCCACGGGATGAGGTGCAGCAGCAGTGCGCTCAGCCCCACGCTCGCCAGCGAGAACGTGGCGGTGAGCATCCAGAGAGAACGTGAGCGGAGCGCCTGGCGCCGCGTCCAGCGGATCCCCTGCAGGGCCATGGAAGCGGCCCGTGCCCGTGCGACCGGGCGTGTGCTGCCCCCACCGTCCGGCTCCAGTCCGTAGTCCTCCGGCCGCCGACGCATGATGAGGATCGCCAGCGGCACGATGACGATGGGGATCGTGACGCCGATCAGCGCCCAGGCCGTGCGCCATCCGTACGCCTCGATCAGCTGCGTGGAGATGAGCGGCACCACGAGCGCCGCGACCGACACACCCATCGCACCGATCGCGATTGCGATCCCTCGGCGGCGAACGAACCAGTTGGACAGGGCGACGTTCACGACCAACGCGCCGGCGCAGGTGGAACCGGCGGTGACCAGCACGCCCTTCACCAGGTAGTACTGCCACAGTTCGTGCACCTGCCCGATCGCCGCGAACCCGGCACCCATCGCGATGGCGCCGACCACCATGAGGGTGCGCCCGCCGTGCCTGTCCAGGAGCGGCCCGACCCAGAACGCGAGCACCGCCGATGCGGCGGTGGAGACGGTCTGGCCGAACGACAGGTCGGTGCGTGACCAGCCGAGGTCCGCGGTCATCGGCTTCAGGAACACGCCCAGCGTGTAGGCCTGGAGGCCCGTCGACATCATCGAGGCGATGAACGAGACGAGGACGATGTACCAGCCGTAGTAGAAGGTGTGGTGCAGCAGGCGGGTAGGGAGTGGGAGCGTGCCAACGGCGGCGGAGGCGATCGGTGGGTCAGTCGATGCGGTCATCGCTGCGTGCCTTCCCGGGGGACGAGGGGCGCCCCCGACGGCGGGAAGGTAACACGCGTGTGATGGGGTGGATCGTCCGCCACCGGTCGGGTGTCGGGCCGCGCCGTGTAGACGGCAGAACCGGCGCCTCACGGCGCCGGTTCTGTGTTGGCCTGACTCGACGTTGCTGAGGGTTAGAGGAGCGCCTCGATCGCCGCGACCAGCTCCGGGTCGTCCGGCTGCATCTTCGGGTGGAACTTCTGCACCACGTTGCCGTGGCGGTCCACGAGGTACTTCTGGAAGTTCCAGCGCACCTCGCCACCGATCGGCTCGGGCATGCTGGTGAGGCGCTCGTAGAGCGGGTGGATGCCCTCACCCTTCACGACGATCTTGGAGAACATGGGGAACTGCACGCCGTAGGTGGCGCTGCAGAACTCCTGGATCTCCTCGTCCGTGCCGGGCTCCTGCCCGCCGAATTCGTTGGCGGGGAAGCCGAGGACGGCGAGACCGCGTTCGCGGTACGCCTCGTACAGGCGCTCCAGGCCCTCGTACTGCGGGGTGTTGCCGCACTTGCTCGCCACGTTCACCAGCAACAGCACCTGGCCCTGGTAGTCGGAGAGCGGCTGCTCCATGCCATCGATCCGCTGCATCGTCAGGTCGTACACGTCGCCTCCCCGGGGGTTGTTCAAGGGCCCCCAGTTTACACCGCTCGCGGCTTCCTGAATCAGTCTGACGAAGACAGATGCGTCTCTTGTATAAGAACTGACACAGATGTAACCTGTCCGTGTCGAGGTTGGTCGAGGGCAGGCGCACCGCCCGGGCCTCGGGAAGGACTGGAGACCCCATGAAGATCGCAATCACCGGCAGCAGCGGGCTCATCGGCTCGGCGCTCGTCGAGCGTCTCCGGCGCGACGGCCACGAGGTGGTCACGATGACGCGCGGCCAGCGCGATGACGCGCACGCGCTCTGGAACCCGGAAGCAGGCTGGATCCGGGACGGCGCGCTGGACGGTGTCGAGGCGATCGTGAACCTCGGCGGCGAGAACATCGGCGGCGGGCGCTGGACCGCGGCGCGCAAGGCGCGGCTGCGTTCCAGCCGCATCGATGCGACGCGTCTCCTGGTCGACCACCTGCGCGAGCGCAAGATCACCCCGCGGGTCTTCATCTCCGCCTCGGCGGTGGGGTACTACGGCCACCGCGTGGAGGAGCGACTGGACGAGACCGCGGCGGCCGGTGCCGGCTTCCTCGCCGACCTCTGCCGCGACTGGGAGGCGGCGGCGATGGGCGCGGCGGACCTCGGCAGCCGTGTCGTGCTGCTGCGGACGGGTGTGGTGGTGGACGGCGCCGCGCAGGCGTTCAAGCTGCTGGTCCTGCCGTTCAAGTTCGGCGCGGGTGGCCCGCTGGGGAGCGGCAAGCAGTGGGCGCCGTGGATCCACCTGGACGACGCCGTCGGGGCGATCGTCCACACGCTGACGCACGAGGTGCACGGCCCGGTCAACGTGGTGGCGCCGGAAACGCTGACGAACGGTGGCGTCGCGAAGGTGCTGGGGCGCGTGCTGAAGCGGCCCTCGTTTATGCCGGCGCCGGGCTTCGCGCTCAAGGTCCTCCTGGGCCAGATGGCACAGGAGCTGCTTCTGAACAGCCAGCGCGTGGTCCCTGCGACGCTGGAGGCCAGCGGCTACGAGTTCCGCCACGCGCGCTTCGAGAGCGCGGTCCGGGCCGCCCTCGGCCGGCCGGCGGCGGCGACGGGCGCGGCCGGGGCGGCAGGCGCGACGCGATGAGCCTGCACCGGTTCACGGACACGCAGCGCTTCCCGATCTCCGTGGAGGAGGCGTGGGAGTTCTTCTCCGACCCGCGCAACCTGGCCGTGATCACCCCGCCCGACATGGCGTTCGAGGTGACATCCGACCTGCCGGCGCGGATGCACCCGGGGATGATCGTGGCCTACCGGGTGCGCCCCCTGGCCGGGGTACCGGTGAACTGGGTGACGGAGATCACCCACTGCGTGGAGGGCGTGCTGTTCGTGGATGAGCAGCGCTTTGGCCCGTACCGGTTCTGGCACCACCAGCACCACTTCAAGGCGGTGCCGGGCGGGGTGGAGATGCGCGACATCGTCCACTACGACGTGGGCTTCGGGCCGCTCGGCGACCTCGTTGACCTCGCGGTCGTGAAGGCGCGCGTGCGCCAGATCTTCGAGTTCCGGGGCCGGGTGCTGGAGCAGCGCTTCGGCGTGCTTCCGGCGCACGCGTACTAGCGACCGGACTCCCAGGCGAGCGTGGGGCGGCGACAGCGGTCGCCCTCCCGCTCGCCCTGGGTGTATCCTGTCGCCATGGACGACAGCGAGCCGACGATCCAGTTCACCGACGAGGCGTACGCCAAGCTCTCGCAGGTGATCGACAACCACGCCAACCCCGTGGCAGGGCTGAAGTTACAGATCTCGGAGCGGGTCGAAGGCCAGTTCCGCCATCTCCTCAGCCTGGTCGAGGCGGGCGCCGAGGACCCGGGCGACGTCGAGATCGAGACGTCGGACGGCATCAGCGTCTTCGTCCCCGCGCATGACGCGAAGTACGTCAACGGCCTGACGATCCACTTCTTCGATGACGGCGCCGGCAACGCCGGCCTGGAGTTCCGGAACCCGAACCCGGTGTGGTTCGACCCGCGCGAGTTCCAGTTGCAGGAGTTGTTCGACCAGCACATCAACCCACAGATTGCCGCGCACGGCGGCA
The DNA here is from genome assembly GCA_030684635.1 of Dehalococcoidia bacterium. GTDB lineage: Bacteria > Chloroflexota > Dehalococcoidia > UBA2979 > UBA2979 > W-Chloroflexi-9. The sequence goes on along the minus strand of JAUXUW010000022.1, from coordinate 3,622 downwards.
TGCTGTCGCTGCTGGGCGTGGTGGACCGCACGGCGTATGTGAAGTTCGGCGGCGGCTGCGTTGGCTGCGGGATGATCAACGTCACCCTGAAGCAGGGTGTCGAGGTCGCCGTGAAGGAGACGATCCCGGACATCGACGAGATCGTCGACATCACGGATCACGCCTCCGGCGAGAACCCCTTCTACCAGCCCGCCAAGAAGTAAGCGCCCCTACTCGATCTCGAAGTTGAGCCGCGCGTGCGCATCGCGCAGCGCCTGTTCCACGTCCGCCGGCGTTCCCCCCCGCGCGAAGATGAAGCCGAGGTACTCCGTGCCCTCCGGCAGCGGCAGTACGCGCCCACCGGGGTGGATCGAAATCGTCACGGAGTCGATGAGCGATACCGCCTCCGCCTCCGCGACGCCGTGGACGGCGTGTAGTGTGCCGGCGCGGGGGATCGGGATCATCATCACGCCGGCCGCCGTGGACTCACGCTCGTAGGATGGGACATCGAGGCCGGTCGCGTGCCTCAGCAGGATCTCCTCCAGCGACATGCCGGTGCCGAAGGAGAGCGTGCGCGCGCACAGCCCGCCGATCGAGCGCGCCGCGATGTCGATCGGGTACCACTGGCCCTCGTGCAGGCGGAGTTCGGCATGCACCGGCCCGGTGTCCAGGCCAAGCGCGCGACAGGCCGCCTCGGTCGTCGTCAGCAGCGAGCGCTGATCGTCGTCCGACAGGCGCGAAGGCGTGACGTAGATCGTCTCCTCGAAGTACGGCCCGACGAGTGGGTCCGGCTTGTCGAAGACGGCCAGCGTCCGCAGCCGGCCGCCGTCCAGCAGCCCCTCTACCGACACCTCGATGCCCGGGATGTAGCCCTCCACCAGCACACGGTCGGCGAGCGGCGCGCCGCACTGCTCGCGTGCTTCCGGGGTGACGAGGATCGCGCGGATGCGCTCGAAGGCGGCGACGAACGCGTCCTCGTCGTCCGCGCGGATCACGCCCTGGCTCGCCGCGAGCGCAAGCGGCTTCAGCACGACGGGATAGGTCACGGTGCGCGCCGCCTCGCGGGGGTCGGCCTCGAGCGGCACGACGACGGCGTCCGGTGACGGCAGCCCGGCGGCGGCGATGCGCTGGCGCAGGAGCGCCTTGTTGCGGGTCGCCTCCACCGCGCCGACGGAGTTGTACGGGAGTTCGAGGCGGCGGGCGGCGCGGGCGGCGAGCAGTTGTCCGCCGTCGTCCACCGCGACGATCGTGTCCAGCGGGTGCAGGGTCGCGTACGCCTCGATCTGCGTCGCGCCCAGGTCCGGCTCGTCGAAGTCGAGTTCCACGAGGTGTCCGGCCGATTCGTCCTGGAGCGGGTTGCGTCGATCCGTGCCGACGACCACGTCCACGCCCAGCCGGCCGGCCGCCTCCATGAAGTCGGGCGCGCGGTAGGAGGCGGAGGGGATAAGGAGCATCACGCGGGACATCGGGGGGCGCTCCGGTCGGAGAAGCACAGACGCCGGCCCTCGCAGGCCGGCGTCTGAAACGGTCATTGCGAGGCGGGTCGCCTAGTGAGCGCCGCCGCCGCAGGCACAGCCGCCGCCCGCGGACTGCGCGTTCGGGGCCGTGATCTGGAAGCCCTGCTGCATCACGTCCTCGATGTAGTCGATCGAGGCGTCAGAGAGGACCGGCGCGGAGGCGGGGTCGACGACGAACTTAAGGACGCCGAACTCCATGACGGCGTCGTCCTCGCGGGCCTCGTCCAGGCCCATGCCGAAGCGGGGGCCGGAGCAGCCGCAGCCACCCTCGGCGATGAAGACGCGGATCGCCTGGCCGGTCTCGGCCGCGCGCTCCCCGATGAGGCTGCTGAGGCGCTGCTGCGCGATGTCGGTGACGGTGAGGTTCATGCGTGCCTCCGTGGCGGGTGCGGCGCCGGGCATTTCGACAGCCGCGCCTTCCCCATCATGCCGCGCGCGGGCCGCCCTCGCAAGCCGTAGACTCCGGCGGTCAACCCCGGGCGCGCCACCCGCGTGCCCACCAGGAGTCCCGCGAGGTCGCCCGATGTCCTCTCACCGCTACGTTCCGGGCGTCCTCACCGCCGTCCTCGCGCTTGCCCTCGTCGCGTGTGGCGGTGACGCCGCTGGCGACCAGGCCGGTGAGCCAGCACTGACCGAGCCGCGCCTGACGCTGGCCCTCGATGGGGTGGCGCTACCCGAGGGCGTCTCCGCGGACGACATCGTCGTGGAGCCGCTCGCGATCGAGGGCAACGGCGCGAGGGCGGGTGAGGGCGGGACGGTGGCCGCGTTCCGGCTGGGGCCGGACGGCCTTGTGTTCGCTACGCCGCTTCCGGTCACGATCGACCTTCCCGCCTCGGTGGTCCCACCGGGGGAGGGCGTCACCTTCCTACTGCTCCTGACCTCCGCCGACGGGACGTCCGAGTTGCTGCCGGTGGAGGATGCGGAGCGCGACCCCGCGGACGGGAGGGTCCGGCTGGCGGCGAGCGTGCCGCACTTCTCCGAGGTGCGCGTCATGAGCGTGTACACCCCGATCGACGTTGACATCACGGCCCCGCCGGGCGAGGACTTCGCGCTTGGCTCGTACTTCACGGTCAGCGCCGTCGTCCACCGTCCTCGGTCGGAACGTGAGTATCCGGAAACGTCGATCGCGTTCTCGGATGGCACCACCGGGCGGTTCGCGATGCGCCTTGCCAGCGCTCCCGGGCCGTGGGCCAGCCGCACATGGTGGGTGGTGAACGACGGGTCGGGTGGCGGGATCGAGTCGCTCATCAGGATGACGTCGCCTTCGCTCATGGCCGTCGCACCTGCGGAGACTGACGCGGTCAGCGTGGCGCACGCCGCCGGCGCGACGGTCACGCCGAGGCTGAGTCAGGAATTCCGCTGCGAGCGCACCGGGCCCTTCCGCATCCTGTTCTATGCACGCATTGAGCAGCCGGGTACACAGACGCTGATCGGCGGCGGCAAGAACCTCCGATACCCCGTCACCCTTGTTGCGGGCGAGGAGTCCGTGGCCATGACCGGGCGGTGCGTTCAGGGCACCGCCACCCCCACGCCGACACCCACCGGCAGCCCGTCGCCCACCTCGACGCCGTCGGTGGCGGAGGGGCCGTGGGACGCGATCCTGGAGGGTGGCGAGGCGGTGAGCGATCCGCTCCGGACGATCGTCCGCGGGCAGGTGATTGTGTTCGTGCTGGACGGCGTGCCGTTCGCCATCGACGGCCTGCAGGTTGTGGAGGCGCACCAGCCGTTCTGCGCCTACACCCACGTGCACGGCGGTCCGATCCGTTCGATCGTGCCGGCGAGCGACGGGCGGTACGTCGACCGCGCGGAGCACCTGGGCGAGTGCGGCTACGGGCCGCCGGACTTCCGGATCATCCGCGACCCGCGCTAGCGCTTCGCGATCACCTCGAGGATTGCCGCGCCGTAGCGCTGCACGCGCGCCTCGCCGAGGCCCCAGATGCCGAGGAGCCCACGCTCGTCGTGGGGCTTCGTGCCGGCGATCTCGCGCAGCGTGCGGTCCGAGGCGATGACGTAGGCCGGCACGTTCTCCTTCCGCGCCTGCTCGCGCCGCCAGGTGCTGAGCGCCTCGAAAAGGGCGGGGTCGGCGACCACCGGCTCGAACGCGGTCGCGCGGGAGACCGGGCGTT
>JAUXUW010000021.1 GCA_030684635.1 Dehalococcoidia bacterium | reverse complement strand
CAACAAGGTGGAGCGCGAGGTCGCCGTGGCCTTCCTTCTCGATATGTCCGCGTCTACGGACGAGGAGATCGAGAAGGTCCGGCAGAAGTACGACGAGAAGGACCAGGACGACGACTTCGACGGCGATCCGCGGAAGTACTTCCAGTGGCTCGCCGCCCGCCGCGCGAAGGCGATGGTGGAGCCCCCGAAGCGCATCATCGACCTCGAGAAGGAGTCGACGGTGCTCATCGTCGAAGCCCTCGAGGCGATCGGCGACGCCTACGGCATTTATGGCTTCTCCGGGTACGGCCGCGACAACGTGGAGTTCCACGTGGTCAAGGACCTGAACGAGATGATGTCCGACAAGGTGGAGAAGCGCATCGGCGCGATCGAACCGATCCGCTCGACGCGCATGGGCCCGGCGATCCGCCACACCGTGTCGAAACTGAACGACTACGACGCCAAGGTGAAGATCCTAATCATGGTGTCGGACGGCCGTCCGCAGGACCACGGCTACGGCCGTGACCGCACGGAGAAGGAATACGCCGTCCACGACACCAAGCAGGCGCTGAACGAGGCAAAGCGCGCCGGCATTACTCCCTTCCTCATCACCGTCGACAAGGAAGGGCACGACTACCTGAAGCAGATGTGTGACGACATTGGCTACGAGGTGGTGGACGACATCGAGTCGCTCCCGCGCCGCCTCCCCACGCTGTATCGTCACCTCGCAGCCGACTAGCCCGAGGAGGGACACCGTCATGCGACTCACCGTGAAGGCTGAAGACGAGGTCGTCGCGCGACTTGGCAGGCTCGCCACCGACACCGGCAAGGTGTTTGACGACCTGGTGACCGAGGCGCTGCGCGATTACCTGGAGAAGCACCCGCCGAGCCCGATGCCGAAGCGCGTCGTCTAGCGCTGCTCGACCCATTCGCGTCTCATCGAACAGCCCCGCCACCGGCGGGGCTGTCGCGTGTCCGAGGCCGGCCGCCCGGGGCCTAGCCCGGCACGATCCAACGCCAGATCGCCTGCACCGCCTCCACGGCCGTGAACCCGTCCAGCGCGCGGGCGACGTGCAGCACGTACTCGTGTGCCACCTTCGCGGCCGTGAGTACGCCGAGGGCGGTCGCCAGCCCTCGACGCGTCGGCGCCTCAACCCACGCCGGTCGCCAGCGGAGCGCCGCCGCCACGGCCACGAACCAGAACTCGAACACGTTCGGGAACAGCGCCAGCGCGCGCCGGTCGTCCGTGATCTCGACGCCACGAAGCCGGCCAGGCGGAACAGATAGAGGGCGATGGTGATCGTGCGCACCGGCCCGTGCCAGCGCAACGCGACGATCAGGAAGGTGGCCAAGTAGACCTGGTCCAGCCACTTGTCCTTCTCCTGGTAGTCCGGGAACCCGCCGAGGTGCAGCAGGTTCATCGCGAACAGGTCGGACAGGTCGACGAGGATCGCGATGATGGCGCCCACGAACGCCCACCGCAGGACCGGCAGCGATCCGACGATGCGGAGCGCCGCGATGACGAATACCTCGAGCGTCACGGGCCGCGCCTCCGCGCGCGATTGTCCCAGAACGAGGCGCCCGAAGCGTGCCCGCAGATGCAGAGAGCCCCGCCGGAGTGAATCCGGCGGGGCCCGCTGTTGCTTCCGTCATCAGGGGTTTAGTGCCGGCCCTCGGTGAGACCGGCGCGGTGGTGGTGCAAGGGAGTGTCCCTCCGTGCTTAGCGAGTGAGCCGGTTCTTCCCCAGCGACTGCCAGGTCGGGCTAGCCATATGCGCTCCATCTCCGCCGGGTCCGCCTGTTCCCCCGTGAAGGGTGTCCCGGCACATCAAACGCTACCCCTCCCGAAGATCGTGCGAGTGTGCACGAGCACGAAGCGTTACAGGACGAGTCCGTGGTCGCTCACCGTGATTCCGATTCCGCCGCCGCGAGTCGCAGCCGCACCGCACCGTCCGCCGCCAGCATCTCCGCCTCGCCGCGTTCGAGGAGCAGATCGAAGTGGCCGATGACCTCGGTCATCGCCTGCCCGAGGCGTTCCGCGGGCAGCCGCGCGAACAGCGCGCGCGTGACCTCGAACGCCGTGCTCGCGCCGTGCGTCGCGAGGTGGCGGCGCACCTGCCGTGAGCGACGCTCGTGGTGCGCCTCGAACCGGTCGAGGTAGACCGCCGGGTCGTGCATCACCTCGCCGTGGCCGGGGTAGACGACCGCCGACGCCAGCGCGCGCACCGCGGCGACCGAGCGCAGGAACGGCGGCAGCGAAGGCCAGCGCGGGGCGCCGAGGTTGCCGGTGACCGCGTCGGGGAAGTGCAGGCCGGGGGTGGGGATCGTCGTGGGGAGCAGGGTGTCGCCGGAGAAGAGCGCGTGCTCCTCCTCGCACCACGCGACGAGGTTGCCGGGGGTGTGGCCCGGCGCTGCGATCAGCCGCAGCGTGCGCCCGTCCGCCAGCGCCCAGCGCTCGTGCTCCTCGGCGGCGTCGATGGCG
>JAUXUW010000015.1 GCA_030684635.1 Dehalococcoidia bacterium | reverse complement strand
CGCGTCGGCGCGGGCGAACTGGGAAGCGTTCTCGCCCTCGATTCGCAAGCAGTTCCTCTGGTGGATCAAGAGCGCGAAGCGAGAGACCACGCGCACGGCCCGCATTGAGGGCACCGTGCGCGCCGCACGGGAGAACGTCCGCGTCCCCGGCAGGGCGTAACCGGTACAGTGGGTGGAGCCTCTGTGGCAGGTACGCGGCGGGACGCAGGAGGAGACGATCATGGCGTCACCACGTAGAACATGGGCGACCCCGGCGCAGACGCCGGACGCGACCCCGGCGGAGCCGGCGTTCATGATGGGCCTCGAAGACGTCCGGAAGGACCCTCGTCGGGCTGGGGAACAGATGGCCCGGCACTTCGGCCTGTCCCAGCCCAACGATGAGGCGCCGCCGGACGATCCGCCGCTGGTCTGACCGCTACCGTATCCCGCGCTTCGAGGCGGACGGGAGGCGCTTGAGGGCGTTACGGCGTGAAGGCGTCCGTGCCGCCGCCGCCCGGGCCCAGCAACTGCGCATACAGTCCACGCTCAACCCAGGCGCGATAGCGCTCGACGGGCCACCCCTGCTCAAGCACGAGGAACCGATAGACGGTCGGGTGCCCGAGCGTCCAGATCGCGGCGGCGGCGTCATCGACCTCCGTGCCGCGATCCGGGCCACCACGGCGCGCGATCTCCTGGACCGGCTCGCGGTAGTTCTCGAAGCGCTGCCGCGCGCGACGAACCTCGAGGTTCGCGACTTCACCGTCCACGGCCGCCGCGTCCTGGATCACGCGCATGATCGGTGCGGTGCGCCCATGCACCTCCACGAACCAGTCGGCGAGCAGCGCCACAATCTCGCTCGCGTCCGCGGCGTTTGCTGTCCGGGCACGCATGAACTCGGGCACGCTGACCGGCGCCTGTGCGCCCGCGGCCGAGTAGTCGAGGACCCGCGACAGCAGGTCGCGCTTCGCTCCCACCGAGTTGTAGATGGTCTGGACGGCCACGCCCGCCGCTTCCGCGATGGCTTCGATGGTGGTCCCGACATAGCCGCGCTCGATGAACAGCCGTCGCGCCGCTTCCACGATCTCGGCCTGGGTGGCCGCGGCAGCCCGCTCCCGCCGTCCTGTGTTGCGCTGTCGCTTGCCATCATCTTGCATTGTGCTAGCGTACCGTTCTAATCACTGGAATATCAATCTAACGTTGTTCGCATGACCCAGAGGAGGCTGCGCCATGAGCGAGGGAACTCGGGAACGTCACGAGGTCATCGTGATCGGTGGCGGGCAGGCCGGGCTCGCGACCGGCTACTTCCTGTCCCGGCGGGGTGTCGACTTCGTGGTCCTGGACGCGAACGCCCGTACCGGCGACACCTGGCGGAACCGGTGGGATTCGTTGCGGCTGTTCACCCCGGCCGTCCATGACGGCCTGCCCGGCCTGCCGTTCCCTGCCGCCGCCAACGCGTTCCCCACGAAGGACGAGATGGCGGACTACCTGGAGGAATACGTCCGGCGGTTTGACCTCCCCGTGCGGCACGGGATGGCGGTCGAGGGATTGACGGCCGAGGACGGGCATTATGTGGTGACGGCGGGTGGCCAGAGGCTTGAGGCGGACCAGGTCGTGGTCGCAACCGGCGCGTACCCGGTGGCACGCGTGCCCGCGTTCGCGTCAGAACTGGCGCCACGAATCCGCCAGCTGACGGCGGCCGAGTACCGGAACGCGGGGCAATTGCTCGATGGTGGCGTCCTGGTGGTGGGGGCGGGGAACTCGGGAGCGGAGATCGCGATGGAGGCCGCCGCCGGTCACCAGACCTGGCTGTCAGGTCGTGGGACGGGCCAGGTACCGGCCCCCGTATACGCCGCCAATGGTCGCTTCTTCTGGTGGTTCGCCTCCCACATCCTGACTCGGAACACGCCCATCGGTCGCAAGGCGCTGACGAAGATCGAGTCCGGCGGCGGGCCGTTGATCCGGCTGCGCATGGCAGACGTGGTGGCCGCCGGGGTGGAGCGCGCGCCGCGCACCGTTGGCGTGCGGGAGGGCCGGCCGCTGCTCGACGATGGGCGGGTGCTCGATGTCTCGAACGTGGTCTGGGCGACGGGGTTCGCCGCCGACTACTCCTGGATCCGGCTTCCCGGGTTCGGGGACGACGGCACGGTTACACACGAGCGTGGGGTGGTGACGGGGTCGCCGGGGCTGTACTTCGTGGGCCTGCCGTTCCAGTCCGGATTCACGTCCGCGTTCATCGGCGGTGTCGAACGCGACGCGCGGCGGATTGTCGACGTGCTGGCAACCGCGCGGCATCGACTGGGCACTCCTCATCGCGCGACTGCTGCAGGCGAGTAGACCGCGTCCTGTGACCTACCGCGGCCCGCGTTTTGAGGCGGGCGGGAGGCGCTTGAGGGCGTCCAGGTTCACCTCGATCGTTTCGTTGATGGTGGCGAGGGCGCGCTGGGCGTCGGAGATGCCTCGGTTGTAAAAAAGTGGGCCGAGTTGCTCCTCGACCTCTGCGAGGAGGAGCTGGACGGCGAGGTCGCTCCATTCCTCGTCGCGCTCGGCGCGCAGGTAGGCGGCGAGGCGAATCGCCGCGTGTTCCTTTTCCTCGCGGTCGAGTTCGTGGGGCATCGGGACGCTCCTCGCACGGTCGCCGTGATCAAGAGGTCAACGTAGCATCGGTCTCCGGGAGCGCACGATGGGGGATGGCACGGACGCGGCTCACGCGCACAATGAGGACTGCCGAGCGCTGTTTCGGGAGTGGTTACGCTACGGCGTCGTAGCGGAACTCAGGAGTGGGCCGGGATCAATACGCTACGGCTCCGTAGCGGAAGACGCGGGCGGTAGGTTTACCCCCGACGACATCGCCAACGCCGCCCGGGAGCGGGCGATGTTCGAGCGCCAGTTGCGGGGGCTGGGCTGCTCCGTCGAGGCGCTGCTCGCGGAGTGGCGCGCGGCCGAGGCCGAGGACGACGACGACGACGAGGACTGAGCTTGTCCCTGGCGTTCGCGCCGAGCCCGTGAGCCGCCGGGGTCCGGGCCGGGCGCCTTCGGGCTCATCGGGGCGTGGGGAGGCGTCCGGTGGGGGGGTACTTCGACAGGCTCAGTGCGAACGGAATCAGAGGGCCGGCGGAACGTCCGCCGGCCCTCTCTGCGTGTCTGCGTGACCGTGGAGGCTTACGCCTCGCGGTAGAGCTTCACGACGGTGACCTTGCCGGGGGCGGCCTGGAGGCAGAGGTCGCAGAGGGTGCACTCGTCGAGGTTCTCCTCCACGGTGACGACCTGGCCCTCGGCGGGGGACTTGAAGATGTCGACGGGGCAGGCCTCCACCAGCGCCTTGCAGAGCGCGGCGTCGCCCTGCAGGGCGGGGTCGAGATCGACTCGGATGAACATGGCCATCGTTACTTGCCCCTCAGCCCTTCCTCGATCAGCCGCGGGATGTCGCCGATGCGGTCCGCGACGGTGATGCCGGCGGCGGCGAGGTTGGCGATCTTGGAGGTCGCCGTGTCCGCGCGCCCTTCGACGATGGTGCCGGCGTGGCCGAAGCGCATGCCGGGCATCTCGTCCATGAAGCGGCCCGCCATGAACGCGACGATCGGCTTCTTCGAGCCGGCGCGCTTCATGTAGTCGGCCAGTTCGTACTCGGCGCGCCCACCGGGCTCCGAGTAGATGGCGATCGCCTCCGTCTGCGGGTCGGCGTC
>JAUXUW010000130.1 GCA_030684635.1 Dehalococcoidia bacterium | reverse complement strand
GCGACCGCACGCTCGGCACGCAGATGAAGGCGACCGGCGAGGTGATGGCGATCGACCGCACCTTCGAGGGCGCCCTGCAGAAGGCGATCCGCTCGCTGGAGTTCGGCAACCGCTCGATCCTCTGGGAGAAGCCCACCTGGACCGGCGACCCGCCGATGGAGGCGACCGACGAGCGCATCTGGGCGGTGCTGTCCTCGATCCGCCGCCGCATCCCCCTCCAGGTCATCTCTGACCGGTCAGGCATCGACCCGTGGTTCGTCGAGCGGCTGGCGCGCATCGTCGAGATGGAACGCACCCTGCTGTCAGAGGACCTGACGCCCGTCCTCCTGCGGGAGGCGAAGCGGCTGGGCTTCGCCGACCGGGACATCGCCACCCTCGCCGACCGGCTGCCGGAGCAGGTGCGCGCGCTCCGCGAGGAGTGGGACATCCGCCCGGTCTACAAGATGGTGGACACCTGCGCTGCCGAGTTCGACGCGGTGACCCCGTACTTCTACTCGACCTACGAGTACGAGAACGAGGCGCCGCCCACCGCCCGCGAGTCCGTGCTGGTGCTGGGCTCCGGCCCGATCCGGATCGGCCAGGGGATCGAGTTCGACTACTGCTCCGTCCGTGCCGCCCGCGCCCTGCAGGCCGCCGGCATCGAGGCGATCATGGCGAACTCCAACCCGGAGACCGTCTCCACTGACTTCGACACCTCCGACCGGCTCTACTTCGAGCCGCTGGACGAGGAGTCGATCCGCGACCTGCTGGAGAACGAGGCCGGCGATTCCGGTGAGGCGCCCCGCACGATCGTCCAGTTCGGCGGCCAGACCGCCATCAACATGGCGAAGCCGCTGACGAACGCCGCCATGCCGATCGCCGGATCCTCCGCCGACAGCATCGACATCGCGGAGGACCGGGGGCGCTTCGGCGAGATCCTGGCGGAACTCGACATCCCGCAGCCGCCGGGCGCGGCCGTCACCAACCTGGAGGACGCGCTCAGCACGGCGAACGCGATCGGCTACCCGGTGCTCGTCCGCCCCTCGTACGTCCTCGGTGGGCGCGCGATGGAGGTGGTGCAGGACGCGAACGAACTCGTGCGCTTCTTCGGCGCGGCGCTCGCGGAGAACACGGGCTCGGTGCTCATCGACAAGTACCTCGTCGGTCCCGAGGTCGAGGTGGACGCGATCTGCGACGGCGTCACGGTGCTGATCCCCGGCATCATGGAGCACATCGAGCGGGCCGGCGTGCACTCGGGCGACTCGATGGCGGTCTACCCGCCGCAGCACCTTACCGACGAACAGCGCGACGCGATCGTGGACTACACGACGCGGATGGCGCTCGCCCTGCAGGTGCGCGGGCTGA
>JAUXUW010000008.1 GCA_030684635.1 Dehalococcoidia bacterium | reverse complement strand
CTCCCGGAGGCTGAGGGGTACGTGCGGGCGGCGGAGGCCGGGCTCGGGAGGGTGTCGGGACGCGGCTAGGGCGTGTGCTCGATGCGCTCGAGCTGCGAACGGAGGAGGTCGAGTAGCTGACACGCCGTGTCCCACTCATCGTCGGTGGGAAGTCGATCGTCGTGGACGACGGCGTTTCGGGTTGTGCGGAACGCGGCGAGCCACCGTTCGACGAGCGGATCGTCGGCGGGACGCCCATCGCCAGCCCGCCGGGCTCTCGCCGTGGCGAACGCCTCGTGGAGGCGCTCAACCTTCCGGAACATGCTCTCAAAGGCGAGTGTCATCTCGCCAAGCGGAACAGTATCTCCGTCGGTCCCCGTCTCCAGATCGCGGAAGAAGGTGAGTCCGGTGGAGATCTCTCGATTGCCTATTACGAGCCAGTCCCGAGCGCCGAGTTGTCCCGCGTGCCGCTTCTGGGCGCCGATTCCGCGGGACGGATCACCTAGCACCACCGACTGTCCACGCAACCTGAGCTCTCGCGCCCGGCGGATTGCCTCGCCGTGTGCCTCGCGGCCCGCAACGCCGATATAGACATCCGGACCGGTGACAGCCAGCGGCCCCAGGCCGCGCTCGCGCAGGTTGATCGCCATGCGCTCGATGCCGGTGGCGAAGCCGACGCCGGGCGTCGGCGGGCCGCCGAGGATCTCCATCAGGGCGTCGTAGCGGCCGCCGGCGCCCACGGTGGACTGGCCGCCCGCGCTCGCCGGCTCAAATTCCCAGACGGTGCGCGTGTAGTAGTCCAACCCGCGCACGATGAACGGGTCGACGAGGTACTCGATCCCCGCCGCCTCGAGCGCCCGCTTCACCTCGGCGAAGTGCAGGGTGTCGGCCTCGTCGAGGAAGTCGAGGATGCTCGGCGCGGCGGCCACGGCGGCGCGGTCCTGCGCCTCCTTGGAGTCCAGGATGCGGAGCACGTTCGTTTCGAAGCGGCGTTGCGAGTCCTTCGACAGGGTCGGGAGGTGGGGACGGAAGTGCTCGCGGAGCGCCTCCATGTAGCGGTGACGGCTCGCGGCGGTGCC
>JAUXUW010000318.1 GCA_030684635.1 Dehalococcoidia bacterium | reverse complement strand
TCCTCCTCCTCGTCGTCGTCTTCGACGGGTGGAACCTCGAGTTCCTTCGAGTGGCCGTTGGTGTGCGGGCAGAAATGCTGCTCGCCCTCGAAGCTCAGGGGCTGCTTGCAGAGCGGGCAGACGGGCCGGCCGGCGGTGACGATCTCCTCGATCAGGCGGATGGTGGCCACGGCCTGGTCGCGGCTCATCGCCATGCGGAAGGCCGGCGTGTCGCCGCGCTCCATCGCCCCCTGGTCGTCGGCCAGCAGGATGAGCTGCTCTGTGTCGCCGTCGTAGTCCATTCCGAGGCGGGCGACCTGCATGTCCACCTGTGCGCGCTGAGGGAAGTTGCCGACGGACTCCACCGGGGTCGTCGGCTGGCCTCGGAGTTTGGAGCGCTCGGCGAGGAGTTGCGAGAAGAGCCGGCCCAGCTGGGCCAGTTGTTCCTTCTCTATCCAGAGGGCGGCGTAGGAGTCGCCGGAGCGGGCGCGGAGGCGGAAGGTGCGCTGGCCGGGCTGGCCGATCGCCTCGGCATCGACCGCGTCTACCAGGCCGAAGTCGATCATCGGGTGCCGATCATCTCGTCGAGGGATGGTGTGAAGGCCGGAGCGTAGGCGCGGCCCGCGCGCCCGGTCAATCTCGCAGCGACCGGCACGCCATCTGGCGGAAACGCGGCTGCCTTAGGATGCCCCCGGAAGCGGAGGGCGCACATGTCTGACCACGGGCTCTACTACCTCACGATCGCGAAGGCGAGTGCGAAGATCGCCTCGGGCGAACTCTCGCCGGTCGAACTGACCGAGGCGGTGTTCGCCCGCATCGAGGCGACCGACGAGCAGTTGAACGCCTACAACCGGCTGATGAGAGCGTCCGCGCTGGCGGAGGCCGCCGCCTCCGCTGAGCGCGCGAAGGCGGGTGCGCTCTTCGGCCCGCTGGATGGCATCCCGGTCGGGGTGAAGGACCTGTACGACACGGCGGGCGTGATCACGACCGGCGGCACCGGGGCGTACCGGCAGCGCGTCCCCGCGCAGGACGCGACCGCCGTACGGCTGCTCCGCGAGGCCGGCGCAGTGATCGTCGGGAAGACGAACACCCACGAACTCGCGCTCGGCGGGACGACGAACAACGCGCACTACGGCCCCACGCGGAACCCGTGGCGGACCGACCGCGTGCCGGGCGGTTCGTCCGGTGGCTCCGGAGCGGCGATCGCGGCCGGCCTCGCGCTGGGTGCGCTGGGCACGGACACCGGCGGCAGCATCCGCATCCCCGCCGCGCTCTGCGGCATCACCGGGCACAAGCCCTCGCACGGCCTCGTGAGCCGGGGCGGCGTACTGCCGCTGTCGCTGACGCTGGACCACGCCGGTCCCATGACGCGGTCGGCGCTGGACTGCGCGCTGATGCTGAACGTGCTCGCCGGGTACGACCCGCGTGACCTGGACTCCGTCCCCCGCCCGAAGCAGGACTACACCGCTGGCATCAACGAGCCGATCCGTGGGCTGAAGGTGGCCGTGATCCCCTCCCTGCTCTCAGAGTGCCAGCCCGCCGTCGTCGCCTCGTTCGAGGCGTCGCTGGAGGTGCTCCGGTCGCTCGGCGTGGAGATCGGGAGCGCGGAGCCGATGGCCGGGTTCGACGACTGGAAGTCGGAGACGCTGCCGATCATGATCACGGAGGCCGCCTCCTACAACGAGAAGATCCTGGACGATATTCCGCCCTCGGTGAGCGAGCCGATCCGGACGATGATGAATCGCGGTTTCGAGGTGAAGGCGGTCGCGTACCAGCGGGCGCTGGACTTCCGGAAGGTGATGGAGCAGCGGTACGAGCAGGCGCTGGCCACGGGCGGCTTCGCCGCCTACGTCACGCCGACCTCGCCGCAGGTGGCGGAGCTGATCGCGGCCGACCCCACCAACGAGCCGCCGCAGCCGCTCAAGTTCCGGAACACCGGCGTCTTCAACCAGAACCGGCAGCCCTCGATCAGCATCCCGAATGGCTTCGACGCCGACGGGCTGCCGACCGGCCTGATGATCAGCGCCGCGCGCTGGGATGACGCGACGGCGCTGAGGATTGCGCACGCCGTCCAGCAGGTCACGGATTGGCACACGAAGCACCCCGGGGTCTGACGGTAGCGGCGAGGTTGCTCGCGTGGTGAGACTGCGACGGAGGAGCGTGGTGAGGGCCTGCGACGCCGCAGCGTGCTGGAGCGCGGGGCCGTAGGATCGGCGCATGACCTCCTCGCCCGCCCCGCTCCCCGACGCGCCGCCTGACCTGGGGCTGGTGCGTGACGAGCCGCTGGCGAAGCACACCTACATCCGCCTCGGCGGGCCCGCCGCCTACTTCGGCACGCCCCAGGACCTTGCGGGCGTCGAGCGGATTGCGGCCTGGGCGCACGAGGTGGGCCTCCCGCTCCGCGTGCTGGGCGGCGGCTCCAACCTGCTCGTGTCTGACTCAGGCGTGCGTGCCGTGGTGCTCTCTCTGCGCCGCGCCTGCGGTCGCGTCGCCTTCGACGGCGTCGAGGTGGAGGCGGGCGCGGCGGTGATGCTGCCGGCGCTCGCGCGTCAGGCGGCGGAACGCGACCTCAGTGGGCTGGAGTTTGGCATCGGCATCCCGGGCACCGTCGGGGGTGCGCTGCAGACCAACGCCGGCATTGGCGACGGCCGCTGTATCGGCGACCTCATCCGCTCGGTGGAGGTGCTGCGCGACGGACGGCGCGTGACCGTGCCGCGCGAGGCGATCACCTTCACCTACCGGCACACCTCGCTGCGCGGTTCTGGCGACATCGTCCTCGGCGCGCGGCTCGCGCTGACGCCGCGGCCGCGTGCGGAGTGCGAGGCGGAGATGCGCCGCCTGCTGGAGGCGCGCCAGCGCAGCCAGCCCACGGCCGAGCCCAACAACGGCTCCGTGTTCCGCAACCCGGAGGGCGACCACGCCGGGCGGCTGATCGAGGCGGCGGGATGCAAGGGACTGCGCGTCGGCGGTGCCTCGGTCAGCACGCTCCACGCCAACTTCATCGTGCACGACGGCACGGCGAGCACGGCGGACGTGCTGGGTGTGATGGGCGAGGTGCAGCGGCGGGTCGCGGAACAGTTCGGCGTGCGCCTGCTGCCCGAGGTGGAGTGGTGGGGCGAGGGCGCGCCGCCCCCGCCCTTCGCACCCGCGCTCTAGCTGCGCTCGGCCGGCGGGGCCACGCGGAAGATCGTCCAGTGACGGAGCCGCGCGAGCGCGGTGCCGTCCTGGCCCTGCACCAGGCAGTCGAAGTTCGCGATGTGGTGGCCCTTGCGCTCGTACGCTTCGAGGAAGCGCGCGCCCGTGGTGATGCGCTGGCCGGCGTAGGCCGGGGCCAGGTGCTGGATGCGGCTGCGCGTGTGGATCGAGTTCGGGATCGAGACGTTGTGCCGCATGATCCGCTCCGCGCGCCCTGCGATGAACGCGGGGTGCAGGCGCGGGCGCTCCCCGATGAACAGCGCGTCGGTGCTGCGCTGGCCGTGGCTGGAGAACTCGCGTGCCTCCGGGACCGGCGTCTCCTCGCCCATGCCGCGCCAGTCCTGCCCGACGGGCGCCGAGGCCAGTTCGAGCGGCGGCTTGGGGCTCGGTGAGGCCTGACCGGCCAGCCGGCCCGGGGTGACGTACTCATCGATCCACGGCGCGTCACCGAGGCCCACGGAGGCGACGACGCAGAGCACGCCGTCCTGGTTCGTCATGGTCACGGACCAGGCGTCCGGGCCGGCGTCTGAACCCGGCGCGACCCGCACGGCGAGCGTGTCGCCCGGGTAGGTCGGCTGGCGGAAGGCGAAGTCCGCCCAGCCTCGGTCCAGCCAGCCCGGGCCGAGCGCCTCCATGATCGCAGGCGTCGCCCAGCCCCAGACCGTCACGCCTCCGACCAGCGCGGCCTTGAAGCCGTAGCGCTGGGCCGTGGCGCTGGAGTGGATCGGGTTGGAGATGTCTTCGCTGTCCTCGTGCGGCAGGAAGGCCTGAATGGACTGTTCGACGGCGGTGGTGCCGGGCATGGGCGTTCTCCTCTGAAGCCTCGGGATAATACGGCGCTACGGGAGGGTCAGGTAGGATGAGCGCACGGTTCAGAGAGGGAGGCGCGCGATGACCCCGGACGGCTTCCCGGTGGTCGGTATCGTCGGTGGCGGCCAGCTCGCCCGGATGATGATCCAGGCCGCCATCCCCCTGGGCATCCACGTCCGGCTGCTCTCCGAACGCGCCGATGACAGTGCCGCGCGTGTCTGCACGGAGGTGGTGATCGGCTCGCCCGACTCCATCGAGGACCTCGTGAACTTCGCCGCCGGCTGCGACGCCGTCACGCTCGACCACGAACTTGTAAACCTGGAGGCGCTCGAACGGATCGAGGCGGCGGGCGGGGTGGTGCGCCCCGGCCCCTTCACGCTGGCGTTCGCGAAGGACAAGGCGCACCAGCGCCGCGAGTTCGCGGCGGCGGGTCTTCCGGTGCCGGAGTTCGCGGAGGTCACGACGGCCGAGGAGATTGAGGCGTTCGCGTCCCGCCTTGGTGGGTGGCCGGTGGTGGTGAAGGCACAGCGCGGCGGCTACGACGGCCGCGGTGTCTGGGTGGTCGACAGCCCGGAGGGCGCCGACGAACTTGCCGCCGAGGCGGCCGAGCGCGGTGTGGCGCTGATCGCGGAGCGGTTCGTGCGCATCAAGAACGAGCTCGCGGTCCTGGTCGCACGGCGCCCGGGTGGCCAGATGGTGGTCTACCCGGTGGTGGAGACGGTGCAGCGCGACGGCATCTGCCACGAGGTGCTGGCGCCGGCGCCGGTGCCGCCGGACGTCGTGGAGCGAGCGCTCGCGATCGGCCTGCGTGTCGCGGACCTGACGCGCGCCACCGGCATCGTCGCGACCGAGCTGTTCTGGTCGGAGGGCGACGAGGTGCTGATCAACGAGATCGCTACCCGACCCCACAACTCTGGCCACTTCTCCATCGATGGGGCGCAGACCTCGCAGTTCGCGAACCACCTGCGAGGCGTGCTGGACTGGCCGCTCGGCGACACCTCGCTGCTGGCGCCGGCGGTGGTGATGGCGAACCTGCTGGGTGCGGACTCAGAGGGCCTGGCGCCGCGGATGGCGGCGGCGCTGGAGCAACCGGCGCCGGGTGTTCATCCGCACCTGTACGGCAAGGGCGTACGGCCCGGCCGGAAGGTGGGCCATGTGAACGCGCTGGGCGATGACCCGGTGGAGACGCGCGAGCGCGCGGTGCGGGCGGCGGCGGTGCTGACGGGGAGGGCCGAATGACGGATGCACGACCGGTCGTGGGCATCGTGATGGGGAGCGACTCCGACCTCCCCGTGATGCGCGCCGCCGCGGAAGCCCTGGCCGAACTCGACATCCCGCACGAGGTACGCGTGGTCTCCGCGCACCGGACGGCGGCCGGGATGCTGGAGTATGGCCAGACCGCCGTCGCACGCGGACTGAAGGTGATCGTGGCCGGCGCCGGGGGTGCGGCGCACCTCCCGGGCATGCTCGCCTCGGTGACCCCGCTCCCCGTGATCGGTGTGCCCGTCCCGCTCAAGTACCTGGATGGGATGGACTCGCTGCTGTCGATCGTGCAGATGCCCGCCGGCGTGCCGGTCGCGACCGTCGCGATCGGCAACGCGCGCAACGCGGGCCTGCTGGCCGCGCGGATCCTCGGCGCGCAGGACGAGGTGATCCGCGCGCGGGTCGCCGCCGCGCAGGCCGACCTGATCGAGGCGGTCGCGGAGAGGGATGCTCGGGTTCGGGAAGAGTTTCCGAACCGCGCGGAGTAGTGAGCGAATCGCCGGGGGAGACCCGGCGGGAAGGGGAGCCCCGCATGGCGGAGACCCAGGGCCCGATGAAGATGTGCATCGTGATCGTGCCGGCACAGGACGGTGACCGGCTACTCGCCGCCATGGCAGAGCAGGGCATGCGCGCCACCCGCATCGGCTCGACCGGCGGATTCCTGAAGCGAGGCAGCGCGACCGTCCTCACGGCCGTCGAGGAGAGCAAGGTCGATGACCTCGCGGCGCTGCTGCACGAGGAGTTCCCTGAGGTCGTCGAGCGGATGCCGCTGACCAGCCTCCCCTTCGCCGATGAGATGGAGGGCGGCCCCACCGCGATGGTGGACGTCCGCGTGGGCGGAGCCGTGCTCTTCGTCCTGGGTCTGGACCGTGTTGAGCGTGTGTGACCGGGCGCCGCGAGGCGGCTGGCGGCGGCTGCGACTGGCCGCCGTGGTGTTGGGCACACTGGCGCTGCTGTCCGTCTCCGCGACGGCGGTATCCGCGACGCCGCCGGCACTGGCCGCCTTCGTGGAGACCACGGGGAACCCCCCGCAGGCCACGTACGCGCTGCTGCGCATCCCGGCGATCGGTGTCGACACAGCGGTCGCGTCTCACCTCGTACCCGGCGGGGGAGGCGCGCTCCCCGACCCGTACGGTCCAGCGGATGTCGCCTGGTACGACCTGCGCGAGTACCCGGGTCTCGGCGGCGCACCCGGCGGTGGCGGCAACGCCGTCTTCTCCGGCCACATCAACTACAGCGCCAACGTCCCCTACGCCGGCGTCCGCTACCGCGGCCCCGGGGTCTTCGAGGGGTTGGACCGCATCAAGCAGGGCGACCTGGTAGAGGTGGTCCGCTCAGGCCAGACGTACACCTACGCCGTGTCGTGGATTCAGGTGCTGTCGGAGGAGTCGTCGCGCTGGGGCGACATGCTGACGGGCTCCGTGCCCGTGGACTCCGTGACCCTGTTCACGTGCACCGGCGACTTCAACCCCCTCACCGCCGGGTACTCGCACCGCACGGTCGTGCGCGCGGAGCGTGCGGAGGGCACGGCGCAGGTGGTGCGGCTCACGGCCGATGGCCGGTTTGGTGTGGGCATCTCCGGTGTCACCCATCCGGCGCTGGTCGCACAGGCGCAGCCATACGAGGTGAGCACCGTGTACGCGCAGGATCCCGTCACGGGCAAGTGGCTGAGTTATCAGCCGGGGGCGCCGGCGTTCGCGAACACGCTGCTCGGACATCTCCGCGTCGATTCGGTCGTCATCCTGAGGAAGCGGTAGCCAATGCGCGTCCTGGTCACTGGATCATCGGGCTTCGTCGGGAGCCACCTCGTCCGTCGCCTCGTGGCGGACGGGCACGAGGTCGCCGGCCTGGACATCGCCGAGCAGCGCCGCCCGTTCGAGGGCTACCGCGACCTCCGCGCCGACATCCGCGACGACGCGGCGGTGACGCGCGCGCTGCAGGAGATCCGCCCGGAGGTGGTCTTCCACCTCGCGGCGCAGGTGTCCGTCTCCGTCTCCATGCGCGAGCCACGGCTGGACATCGAGACCAACGTGCTGGCGACGGTGCTGCTGGCGAACGCCGCCGCGGCCGCCGGTACCCGGCGGTTCGTCTTCACCTCCAGCGGCGGCGCCATGTTCGGCCAGCCGCCAGAGGTGCCGGCGACGGAGGCGACGCGGGTCGCGCCCGCCTCCTTCTACGGCGCGTCAAAGGTGGCTGCGGAGCGCTACCTCGCGATCATCGAGGCGGAGACGGGGATGTCGGTCGCCTCCGTGCGGCCCTCCAACATCTACGGCCCGTGGCAGGACCCGCACGGCGAGGCGGGCGTGGTGGCGATCTTCGCGCAGCGGATGCTGCGTGGACAGGACGTGACGATCTTCGCGCCCGGCACGGACACCCGTGACTACGTGTACGTCTCGGACGTGGTGGAGGCGCAGGTCGCCGCGGCGGCGGCGCCGAAGGGCGCCATGTGCCTGATCGGCACGGGCGTGGAGACGAGCACGCGCGAGATCTTCGACTCGCTGGCCGCGCACTGCGGCTACGAGCGCCCGCCGGTCATGGGCCCGCGGCGTCCCGGCGACATCGAGCGGATCGCGCTCGACGCTTCGCTCGCGCGTGAGGTGTGGGGTTGGGCGCCGCGCGTCTCGCTGGACGAGGGGATGGGCTACACCGTCGCCGCATTCCGCGAGGACTACGAGGCGGCGCGCTAGCGTCGCCGGCGGCGCACCTTCGCCAGCCCCGCCTGGATGAGATCCCGGTACTCCTCCGTGGAGCGACGCAGGCCTTCGACGTTGTCGAGGCTGATCGAGGCCGCGCGCATCGCCTCGAAGTAGAGCGCCAGCCGCTCACCCTCCCGGAAGGCGTCCGGGTGGGTGGTGAGCCAGGTGCGTGCGTCCTCTTCTGACCAGAAGAGGTTGTTCGTCCCTCAGGTGCCCCCGCGCAACAGGTAGAGCGACTCCGGGTCGGTGCCCGCGACCTCGCCGCCATCGAAACGCACCCGCATACGCCGGTGCGTCTGCGTGCAGGCGTCCTCGATGGTGAGCCGGTGGTCGGGGTAGTTGCTGCTGACCAGCAGCAAGAAGTCCACCGCTCAGGGGACGTTGAAGGCGGCCTCGCCCTCCACGCGCACCGTGTGGAACT